>DYQK01000045.1 GCA_020719385.1 Rikenella microfusus
AAAAATTTTATTCCAGCGAGTTTAGCAAATATTGATTATCCCGAAGCGTTGGAAAATGAAATTGCAGAAGCGTTAGAAGTTTACCGTTCTAACGAGCAATTTATTTGTTCATTTCTCATTACCCCGATTTTAAAAACTATTTGGAAAAAACACAGACCCAAATTGAACTTATGGACAGGCGAATTTATCAAAGCAGACGAACAACTCGCAGGAATACCAGATTTTTTAATTTCTATGTTAAACGAGGAACAATATCAATTTTTGACTCCGCCATTATTTGTCGCCATCGAAGCGAAAAAAGGCGAAATCGACGAAGCATGGGGACAATGTGCCGCCGAGATGCTTGCTTGTCAAAAAATTAATAACAAATCTGAAATCACCATTTTCGGTGCAGTAACGACAGGAAAAGTGTGGGAATTTGGCAAATTATACCAAAATATGTTGACTATTCACACGATTCCGTATTCTGTCGGCGAATTACAAAAATTATTAAACATTTTAAATTATTTTTTCGAAGAAGTGGAAAAACAATTGCCACTCGTTGATATAACAATTATTCTCAATACAGACGAATAAAACAGAAAATTATGGCACGAACCATTTTATTTGTCGATGATTTTCAGAATACGCGGCACGTAATTCGATTCACACTTGAGCGCGGCGGCTATGCGGTTCTCGAAGCAGCCAGCGGCGTTGAAGCGTTAAAACTCTTTGACGGCAGAAAAATCGATCTTTTAATCACCGACTACAACATGCCACAAATGGATGGCGTAACTTTTGCAGGAGAAGTACGAAAAATGCCTGCTTATCAATTCATTCCGATATTAGTCCTCACCACCGAGATTGACCCCACAAAAAAACTTCGGGCAAAAGAAGTCGGAATAACAGGGTGGGTGCAAAAACCATTCTCAGTTGACAAATTTCTCGAATTGATAAAAAAAATTATTGTTTAATATTCTAAATTTTATCTTATGATTGACCATTTTAAAGAAAAATTTATCGAAGACGCAACCGATTTGATAAACAAACTCGAAAACGATTTGTTAGTCCTTGAGGAAAATCCGGATGAAAAAAGTTTAATCGAGCAAGTTTTTCGCGTTATGCACACTCTCAAAGGCGTCAGCGGAATGTACGGTTTTGATAATATCGGCGAATTAACTCACAAACTCGAAACGTTATACGATTTTGTCCGCGAAGGAACTTCTTTGACAAAAGATATGCTTGACATAACTTTCACGGCTGTCGACCATATCAAAAATCTTCTCGAATCTCCCGAAGAAGCGTCAGGAAAGTTAAAGGAAAATCATCGAATTTTGCTTCAAAAAGTCATTTCTCTTGTCGATAAAGTGAACAAAACAAGCGAAACAAATGTTACCTCAACAATTCCTGAAATTAAACTCGAAAACGAAGGTGTCGAGGCAACTTATTTTATCAAATTTCTTCCCGATATTGATATTTTTAAACGCGGCGTTCATATTCTTTCGATTTTTGATGAATTACATTCTCTCGGAAATTGTATTTTTATTTCTTATACGCAAAAAATTCCTGAACTTAAAGATTTTGAATTGTCAAAATGTTATTTTTACTGGGAAATTTATCTCGCAACAACCAGAAATCCTGACGATTTGGAGGAAGTTATGATGTTTATTATGCACGAGACCGAGTTGCATAAAGTTGCAAATTGTAACTTACTTCATAATCACGAATTTTGTGAACAAATCGAGACATTTTCCCGTTCTGAAGACAATATTAATTCTGATAAAATACAAAAATTTGTTGACAATTTAGTTAAAACGACAGGCGGCGACAAGTCTCGCGGCGAAAAAGTTTTAAAAATTCTCACTGAAAGCAAAATTTCGAGCATTCGCGTTGCGTCAGATAAACTTGATTCTTTAATGAATTTGGTTAGCGAATTAATTACAACGCAAGCCGAATTGAGTTTAATTGCTGAAAATAATAATCTTCCGCGATTAACTGCTGTTGCCGAAAACATCGAAAAAATTTCACGCAAACTTCGAGAAAATGCGTTTAGTATTTGTCTCGTTCCAATAAGTGAAATGATTACGCGTTTTCACCGTTTAGTGAGAGATTTGTCAAGCGAATTGGGCAAAGAAGTTGTTTTCCTCGCCGAAGGCACAGAAACCGAACTCGACAAAACCATTATTGACGGAATCGGCGACCCTTTGATGCATATTTTGCGAAACTCCATCGACCACGGAATCGAAAAGCCCGATGTGCGAATACAAAAAGGTAAATCGCCGCAAGGAATAATTTTGTTTAAAGCGTTTTATCAAGGAACTCACGTAATTATTCAAGTGCAAGATGACGGAAGCGGAATAAATCTCAAAAAAGTTCGCGACGTAGCAGTGAAAAAAGGTTTTCTCCATCCCGAGGAGGCAGTTAACGACAAACGTTTGTTAAATTTTATCTTTTTCCCCGGATTCACAACTTCAGAAAATGTTAGCGAAATTTCAGGTAGAGGGGTCGGAATGGACGTAGTTAAACGAAAACTCTCTGAAATTCGCGGCGAAATTGATATTGATACGAAAATTGATGTCGGGACAACAATTACTATCAAATTGCCGCTGACGCTCTCGATTATTGATGCGTTATTAGTGAAAATTGATACAACAAGATTTTTGATTCCGCTTGCGGTTGTTGATTTTTGCAGCGAAGTTAAACACGAAACTATTGTTAACTCATCAAGTCATCGTTTAATTATCAACGGTGAACTTATTCCGTTTATTTATTTGCGAGAAGAATTTTCGATTAATGCAAATCATATTCCAAAAACCGAGAGAGTTGTCATTGTAAATTATGAAAATCAACGAATCGGACTTATTGTTGATGCGGTTGTCGGTGAACATCAGGCAGTTTTGAAACCTTTGGGTGAGGTTTTTCGTAAACAGGAAGTCGTCTCGGGGGCAAGCGTTCTCGGCGATGGCGGCGTTGCTCTGGTTGTTGATACGAACAAGTTGATTAGTGAATTTACACAAAAAAATATAGAAAATTAAACAATTATGCCGAAAACAGAAATTTCTCGAAACACTTTTCTTTCGTTTCGTCTTGGAGAAGAGATTTTTGCGGTGAATGTTTCGAAGGTTCTAGAAGTGCTTGAAATACAAAAGATTACGCAAATTCCTCGAATGCCGCGCTACATGCGTGGCGTGATAAGTTTTCGCGGCGAAGTGTTGCCTGTCATTGATACGCGTTTAAAATTTCGAATGCCGCACAAAGAAGACACTTCGAAAACCGTCATTATTGTTTTGGAATTAAAACCACAGGACAAGACGGTAATGTTAGGTGCAATTGCCGATGCCGTTAAAGATGTCATTTTGATAAATGACGGAGAAATCAAGCCTGTTCCGAGTATCAACAGCCATTATAACGCAGAATTTCTGCTTGGAATGTATAAAACTGACGAAGGTTTTATTATGATTTTGGACGTTGACAAAGTTTTCTCTATTGCTGAGATTGATATGGTAAACGGAATTATTGATGATGTCGAATTGGATGAGTAAAAAAATATGGACGAAATAAAAAATATCCTTTCGAATTTGGAGGAAATGGGCAATCCTAAAAATCTGGAAGGAATGAAGCGTTTTGGAATTCGTTTCGAAAAGGCTTTTGGAGTAAGTATGCCGCAACTTCGAAAATTCGCAAAACAATATAAAAATCAACATTCCTTGTCGCTTCTTTTGTGGGAATCAGAATATCACGAGGCAAAAATTTTTGCCACATTAATCGAAAATCCCAAAGAAACTACCGAACCACAAATTGACAAATGGGTTGATAACTTGTATTCTTGGGACATTTGCGACCAATTATGTTCTAATTTGTTAGAAAAATTGCCGTTTATTGAGAAAAAATGTCTCGAATATACTTTCTCGGACAAAGAATTTGTGAAAAGAGCAGGTTTTGTGTCAATGGCACGATTTGGAATCAGCAAAGCGAAACTTTCAGATTCTTTTTTTGATATTTTTTTCGAAAGAATCGAGCAAGAAGCAACAGATGAACGAGTTTTTGTGAAAAAAGCGATAAATTGGGCTTTGCGACAAATCGGAAAACGAAATATGAATTTGCGGGAAAAAGCAATTTTTATTTCGGAAAAATTGTTGCTGCAAAATTCCCGTTCAGCAAAATGGATTGCTAACGACGCAATTCGCGAGTTAAAAAATGAAAAAATCATCGAAATGATAAAAAAACGAGAAAAATAATTTTGAAATTTCTCAAAAGTTTTGTAATTTTGCAAAAAATAATTTTATGAAAATTGTTAATCCGCTTTATGACACCGCTTTCAAATATTTGATGGACAATAATTTTCTCGCAAAAAAATTAATTTCGGGAATTATTGAAAAGGAGATTATTTCTCTTGATGTTTTTCCGCAAGAAACTACCGTAGAATTGAAACGCGAAAACGTTTCGAAAAAGAAAAAAAGTGCAAAGAAAAATGTCTCGGAATATTTGTCAATTTATCGTCTCGATTTCAAAGCAATTGTGAAAAATGCAGATGGAAGCGAACAAAAAATTCTCATCGAAGTTCAGAAATCTCGTTTTCCCGACCCAATAGATAGATTTCGACGATATCTCGCTGCCAATTATTCGAAAAATGAAACTTATACCGAAAATGGCGTTGAGAAAACAAAACTTTTTCCGATAATTACGATTTATTTTTTGGGATATTCGTTTGAGGAATATGATTTTCCGATTATTTTCGTAGATAATCAAGTTTACAACGGCGATTCTAAACGAAAAATTGCGTTGAAAAATAATTTTGTGAAATTATTGACTCATCAAAGTTACATTATTCAAGTTAAAAAAATTCCTGCAAAACCGAATTCTAATTTAATGCGTTTGCTTTCGTTTTTTTCGCAGAGTCATCAAGAGGAAAATAAGGATTATGTTCTCAATGTTGAGTCGAATTTATTTAATCAAGATTTTGTTTCGCACTTGAATGTTCCTTTGGAAAGCGAGGAATTTGCGAGAAAGTTGCAGTTGGAAAGAGAATATTCCACCGAATTGGAAAATTACGAGAAAACAAAACTTGCACTTGCTGAAGAACGGGAAAAATTGTTAGAAAAGGACAAAGAACTGGAAATTGAGCGAGAGAATTTACGCATGGAGCAGGAAAAATCGTTGCAAAAAGAAAAGGAAATCGAGAAACAAGCAAAGGAATTGCAGTTTGAACGGGAAAAATCTTTGGAAAAAGAGAAAGAATTGCAGTTTGAGCGGGAAAAATCTTCGCAAGTGGATTTTTATTTCAAAAATTTAGTACGTTCTCTTTTACTTTCAGGAAAAAATAAACAGGAAATTTCAGAAATGACTGGCATTTCTCTCAACGAAATCGAAAAATTTTTACAAAATTAAAAATTTTTTCACTTTGTCAACAAAAAATCAGACTTTTTTGCGAGTCTGATTCTTTTTGGGGTAATGTTTAACAGAATTTTTTTACTCAATATATTCCAAATAAACTTGTTTGATTCCTTCGGCGAAATCAATTTTGGGTTTCCAACCGTAACTCAATAACTTTTTAATATTCAAAAGTTTTTGCGGTGTTCCGTCAGGTTTCTGCGGATTCGTTACAATTTCTCCGTTAAAACACACAATTTCTTTTATCAAAGCGGCAACTTCCATAATGGTTTGGTCTTTGCCCGTCCCGATATTGATGTGTGTATTTCGAATTTCGCTTTTTATATACGGCGTTTGAAAATTTGTTACTCCGTACTCCATTCGCACAATTGAGTGAAAATCAACGTTTTCCATCAAGTAAACGCATGCGTCTGCGAGGTCATCGGCGTGGAGAAACTCTCTTTTAGGTTTTCCCGTACCCCACAACTCAATTTTTCCCTTGATAATTCCGTATTTCTCAAGAATTCTAAGAATTTCTTCTTGCGAACTTTTGTCAGAAATATTTTCGATGGGACGTTTTTGCAAATCTTTGCGAATGGCAGCGAAATTATTTTCGTCTAAACATTTTGCTAAATGCATTTTTCGAATCAAAGCGGGCAAAACGTGAGATTTCTCTAAATCAAAATTATCTCCTCTGCCGTATAAATTTGTCGGCATAACCGAAATAAAATTTGTGCCATATTGCAAATTGTAACTTTCGCACATTTTTATTCCTGCGATTTTGGCAATTGCGTAAGGCTCGTTGGTGTATTCCAGTTCGCTTGTCAAAAGATGTTTCTCCGACATTGGTTGCGGGCAAAGCTTCGGATAAATACAAGAACTGCCCAAAAACAACAATTTCGAAACTTTATTCAGAAAACTTTGATGAATAATGTTGTTTTGAATCTGCAAATTCTCGTAAATAAACTGAGCGCGATACGTATTATTTGCGACAATACCGCCGACTTTTGCGGCTGCGAGAAATACGTATTCAGGTTTTTCCTTCTCAAAAAAATCGAAAGCAGTTTTTTGATTCGTTAAATCATACTCAGGAAATGGGGTGAAAATCAAATTGTTATACCCTTTTGTCTGCAAATTGCGAGTTATTGAACCGCCGACAAGTCCTGTGTGTCCTGCGACATATATTTTGCTGTTTTTTTTCATTATTCAGAAAAATTAAAAAAATCAATAATTTTTTGCGATAACATTTGAGATTCCGATTCGGTTCTCGCCTCAGAATATAACCGAATAATTGGTTCAGTGTTAGACCTTCGCAGATGCACCCAACCTTCAGGAAAATCAATTTTTAAACCGTCAATAGTTGAAATGTTAAAATCTGAAAATTTGGTTTTTATTTTCTCAAAAATTTTTTCAATATCAAGATTCTGCGAACACTCAATTTTCTTTTTCGAGATAAAATAATCGGGATATTGTTTTCGAAGGTCAGAACACAACATTTTCGAAGTTGCCAAATGACTCAAAAACAAAGCGATTCCGACTAACGCATCTCTTCCGTAATGTAATTCGGGCAAAATCACGCCGCCATTTCCTTCGCCGCCGATAATTGCGTTGCAAAATTTCATTTTCTCGACAACATTCACCTCGCCGACTGCCGCAGCGAAATATTCCACGTTATATTTTTGCGAAATATCTCTCAAAGCACGCGTTGACGAAAGATTCGAAACCGTATTTCCCTTTTTATGTTTCAAAACATAATCTGCCACAGCAACTAAGGTATATTCTTCGCCGAACATTTCGCCTTTCTCGGTAACAACCGCAAGTCTATCAACGTCAGGGTCGACAGAGAAACCAACATTCGCCTTCGAAGTTTGTACCATTTCAGAAAGTTTTACCAAATTTTCAGGCAAAGGTTCAGGATGATGCTCGAAAATACCGTTCATCTCGCCGCAACACAACTGAATTTTTTGAACACCTAACTTTTCCAACAACAAAGGAACAGCCAAACTTCCCACAGAATTCACCGTATCAACAACAACTGACAAATTTGCCTCACGAATAGCATCAACATTTATCAAAGATAGCGACAAAATTTTGTCAATATGATGAGATAAAAATTCTTTGTTGCGAATAATTTGTCCTAACGCATCGAAAGGAGCAAATTCTATTTTGTCAAAATGATTTTCTGCGATTTCGACAATTTCTTTGCCTTCTTTGTCCGAGAGAAATTCGCCGTTTTCGTTCAACAATTTCAAAGCGTTCCATTGAGCAGGATTATGGCTGGCTGTGAGAATCATTCCTGCGTCTGCCTTCTCGCACAAAACAGCCATTTCAACGGTTGGAGTTGTTGCGAAACCTATATCAATAACATCGATTCCGAGTGCTGAGAGCGTTGCCGAGACCGACATCGCAAGTATTTCTCCCGAAACGCGGGCATCTCTGCCAAGAATAATCTTAGGTTTTTGAGAAATATTTTTACTCTTCACTTTGTAAGCAAAAGCGGAAGTAAATTTCACAATATCGAGAGGAGTAAGATTTTCTGTTGGTTTTCCTCCTATTGTGCCTCGAATTCCTGAAATAGATTTTATTAAAGTCATAAATAAAAATTAACTTTTGGGGGCAAATTTAATCATTTCTCTATTTTTTTCAAAAAAAATGAGAAAATTTTTGAGAAAAATGTTAAAAAAATTTGTCAAATTTCGAAAAATCTGACAAATTGAAAAATGTTTTCTGAAAAATACTTCACTTATTTTCTTGTTTTTGTGCTTGATAAACAGGAATTCGATTCGTTCCTTGAAAAGCGATAACAAAACAATTTTCCTCTCCAACTATTGCCGCAATATTTCTTCGAAACTCAATTACTCCTTGATAAGTTTTATACAAACCAAGTGCATATTTATACAAACCGTCAACATCTTGATATTCAACGATTTTGTCTGTCTCAGGGTACACTTTTGCGAGTTGCTCCAACGTTTTTTGCGTGTGAACTGCCAAAATTTGAACCATATAAAAAACACCTGAACTATCAATTTGTTTATTTTGTGCCGCAGCAGCTGCTTCTAAACGTTTGCGTTCTGCCTCGGCGGCTTCCTCGGTAAGTTTATTTTTGCGTTCTGTTGCCTCGGCAACATATTTTCCACTCGGAAATTTCGTTATATATTCATCGTAGGAAGCAACCGTGTTTGTCGCACAAGCGGCATCAAATGTTTTTTTGTCCTCAATTTCTTTCTGTTTTTTCACTTTTGCCTGATTATGAACTAAAAAACAATTTGCCAAAAGTGTCAAAGACAATTCGTGTTTTTGTTTAATAGTTGAAAAATCGCTTTTCAAACGCGAATATTCAGTTTTTTTCATTTTACTTTTGTCTAAACCTTTGTATGATTTTAACATACTTTTTGCTTTCGAATTTGCCTCGGCGGCTTCATTGCGTTTTTGGTCAACAAAAGTTTTATCTTCTTGATAATCAAACGTTAACGTATTTAATTTTTCCAAATATAAATCATAAACCGTTTGATAAGATTTTTCATATTCTGTAAATGCCTCGACTCGCAACAACTTTGCAGGTGCAGATTTGCGTTCCATTCGCTTGGCACGTTTAATTTTACTCGTTTTTTTGTCCTCCTCGCTCACTTTTGACATAACTTGGTCACCTTTTTGGAGTAACTTTTCCGATTCTGTGATTTTTTGCAATTCATCGGCACTAAGAAATTCTTGAACAATATCTTTGCCAGGAATATTTTGTGAAAAAGAGTTAAAAATTCCTAATAAAAAACAAATTAAAAGAGATAATTGCGTTTTCATAATTGTACGTTTTAAAAAATTTGTTAATATACATTTTACAAATTTCATACCATTTTTATAGAGAAATAAATTTTTTTGATAAAAATTTTGATATTTTAAATAAATTTTGTATCTTTGCAAAATGAATTTTAAAATTTTTTGAAAATGAAATTACAATTTTCGAAATTTCAAGGTGCAGGAAATGATTTTATTTTGATTGATAATCGGAATCAAAATTGGAAATTAAGTACCGAAATAATTGAATGGTTATGCGACAGACATTTCGGCATAGGTGCTGACGGTTTAATGTTTTTAGAAAACTCTGAATACGCAGATTTTCAAATGACCTATTTTAATTCTGACGGAAAAGAAAGTTCAATGTGCGGAAATGGAGGACGTTGTATTGCGGCTTTTGCGAATTCTTTGGGAATCGGAAAAGAAAAATTGGTTTTTCGGGCTATTGATGGTTTTCACGAGGCAGAAATTCTGCAAAATCAAAATGTTCGTTTAAAAATGAAAGATGTTGAGTCGGTTACGGGAGTGGAAAATAATTTTTTTCTGCATACAGGTTCACCGCATTTTGTAACATTTGTCGAAAACGCACAGATTATTGATGTTGTTGCGGAGGGCAGAAAGATTCGGTATAGCGAGCCATTTTCGCCCTCAGGAACGAATGTAAATTTTGCACATTATCTCGAAGAGAAACAATTATTTGTGCGAACTTACGAGCGCGGCGTAGAAGATGAAACGATGGCATGCGGCACAGGGGCGGTTGCGGCGGCTATTGCGGCATATTTGTTTCAGCATAATAGCGAGAGAAATAATATTTTTCATATTCACACTCTCGGCGGAGAGTTAAAAGTGAGTTTTTCAAAGGAAAAATGTGGGTTTAAAAATGTTTATCTCGAAGGAAGTGCAGTTTTTGTATTTTCGGGAGAGATAAATGTACCTGAAAAATGAAAAAAAACGAAAAACTTCGTAATTTTATCAAAAATTCTTGCAAAAATATAAAATATTTCTCAAAAAAAAGAAAAAAAATTTCATTTCGTTAAAACTAAACGGCAACCAACATCGGATTCGTGATAATCGGGATTTACCCTATTACAACTTGCTTTTTCGAAAATTTTTTTGAGAAAAATTGCATTTTAGAATAACGAAAAATAGATGAATTTGATTAAAAAATAGAGAAATTGTCGAAAAATCTTGTTCAAATTTAATTGGAAAGTTGTCTAATATGTTTTGGAGAACGGCTCTGTGAAGGACAAGAAATTGTCGGAAAAAGATAAATTGATTCGAGAATTAATGGAGAAATTGCAGGGGAAATAAAAAAAACAGAGTCAAATTTTAAAATTTGACTCTGTTTTATCAGAAATTATTTTCTACCTTTTCAAAAAACAAAGAATTTTTATCTTTTTCGGAACAAATTGCTTGCGAAGAAGGAATTTTCCAATCAATTTTTTTCCCAAAAAAGTCAGAAAAAGGATTTATCTGTCGCTCAAGGTCGAAATTATAAAAGTTATCGCACTTATAAAAAACTATTGCCTCGTCGCTAAGAACTGAAAAACCATGCGCAAAACCTCGCGGGACCAACAATTGCAACTGATTTTCAGAGGAAAGTTCAATAGTAAAAAATTGCCCAAAAGTTTTAGAATTTTTGCGAATGTCAACAGCAACATCCAGAATTTTGCCCTGCAAAACTCGTACCAATTTTGTCTGTGCTTGCGGATGAAGTTGATAATGCAAACCACGAATCACTCCATAACTCGATTTTGACTGATTATCTTGCACAAAATGACAGTTTAAACCATTTTTCTGAAAAATACTTTCATTGCAACTTTCGAAAAAATATCCTCTTGCATCGCTGCGAATAGTTGGTTCGCAAATAAATAAATCCGAGATAAATGTCGAAGTAAATTTCATTTTACCAATTCTATTAAATATTGCCCATATTGATTTTTTTTCAACGGCTCAGCCAAGCGAAGCAAATGTTCCTTCGAAATATAGCCTCTTTTATACGCAATTTCCTCAAGACAAGCAACTTTTAAACCTTGACGATTCTCAATAGTTGAGATAAAATTTGAGGCATCAAGCAAAGATTCGTGAGTGCCTGTGTCTAACCAAGCCATTCCGCGTCCCATCAACTTAACATTTAACCGATTCTCTTCCAAATATAAACGGTTTAAATCTGTGATTTCGAGTTCACCTCGCTTCGAAGGTTTTAACGTTTTTGCCTTCTCAATAACATCATTGCCATAAAAATAAAGCCCAACAACAGCGTAATTCGACTTGGGTTTTTCAGGTTTCTCCTCAATACTCAACACCTTTCCTGACTCATCAAATTCAGCAACACCATATCTCTCGGGATCCTTGACCCAATAACCAAAAACCATTGCCCCATTTTTGAGTTCAGCGGCTTGAAGTAACATTCCCGAAAGACCGTAACCGTAAAAAATATTATCTCCTAAAATTAAACAAACAGAATCGTTGCCGATAAATTTTTCACCAACGAGAAATGCTTGAGCCAAACCATCTGGCGAAGGCTGAATTGCGTACTCAATTTTTAAACCCAAATCTTGACCGCTGCCAAATAATTCCTCGTACAAATGAATATCTTTGGGAGTCGAGATAATTAAAATTTCCCGTAAACCCGCAAGCATCAACACTGACATCGGATAATAAATCATCGGTTTGTCATAAATCGGAATAATTTGTTTGGAAATGCTTTTGGTGATAGGATAAAGTCGAGTTCCTGCACCTCCTGCGAGAATAATGCCTTTCATAAAAATAAATTTTTTGCAAAAATATAAAAGTTTTCTCAAAGAAAAAATTTTTCTGTAAAAAATAAAATCAAAATTAATATTTCTCGAAAAAAACTATTAATTTTGTACATTAATTAAAAAATTTTGAACTATGAAAACGATATTTCTCTTTTTTGCGATAATTTTTTTCACTCTCAACACTTTTTCGCAATCTTTTTGGACACCGACCAACGGACCCTACGGAGGACGAGTCAGGGCATTCGCCATCAACGAACAAAATCAGATGTTCGCCGCCATCAGAGAAAAAGGAATTTTTACCTCAACAAACAGCGGACTAACATGGTACGAAACAAGCAACGGACTAACAAATTTCAATTTCAACGAAATAATTTCGAAAAATAATTACGTTTTTCTCTGCACTTCGTCAGGAATTTTTCGAAAAACACCCAACGACACAAATTGGACTGCAATTAACACAGGACTTTCCTCGTTGAACGCAAGTTCGATTTTTGCAACAACAGACAACATTTTGTGGCTCGCAGTAAAAGGCAGCGGCGTTTTTAAATCAACCGACTTAGGAAATCAATGGACACAATTTGACGCAGGAATTTTTAACAAAAATATCACTTCGTTTTGCGAAAATAATGGAATTTTATATGCAGGAAGTAAAGGAAACGGAATGTTTGTCTCGACTAATCAAGGAGTTACGTGGACAAATAAAGTAAACGGACTTTCGTTTTTTCAAGTTTCGAGTCTTGCAAGTTTTCAAAATACCGTCTTCGCCGCAACAGACGGCGGCGTTTATTACTCAAACAACAACGGCGAATTTTGGTTCTCAAAAGCAGGAGGAATAAATTATGAAGCAGTTAAAACATTGATAATCAAAGATTCTACAATTTTCGCAGGAACAGAAAAAGGAATTTTTAAAGTCAACATTTCTTCTCACGACACAACTCGATGGACCGCAGTTAATAACGGACTTTACAACTTAAATATCAACAAGTTATATGCGAAAAATGGTAAACTTTTTGCCGCAACAGAAGGAAATGGAGTGTTTGTTTCAGAAAATAACGGACAAAATTGGACTCCGCTGCAAAATGAAATGTGCGGCTTGAGTGTTATTGAAATGGTGAACACCGAAAATTCGTTATTCGCTGCAACCGAAGAAGGAGGAATTTTTAAATCAACAAATATCGGCGATAATTGGGAATATTTCTCAAACGGTTTAACGCAAAAAGAAATTTCTTCTATTGTAAAGTTCAATAATCAAATCTTTTCTGCCTCGCGAGACAGCGGAATTTTCGTTTTACAAAACTCGCAATGGGTTAATATCGGGTTAAAAGATACTTTTGTAATGAAATTATTGACGACAAACACGAATTTATTTGCGGTAACTTACAATTTCGGAGTTTTTAAATATCAAAATTCACAATGGATTCCGACAAATAACGGCATAACTGCGTCAGTTTTACAGAGTTGCTACGCAAAAAATGATTCTCTGATTTGTGCCTCTGCCACGCAAATTTTTCTTTCGACCAATAACGGACAAAATTGGCAAAATATCTCGCAAGGAATCGGCAGCGAGGTAACAAGTATTTACGCACTTTTAATTCATAACGAAACACTTTTCGCAGGAACAAATTTCGGTTTATATAAATGTTCAACGCAAAATTTTCAATGGCACAAAGTCGGACAATTAATTTCTGCTCAAATAATTATTTCGTTTTTTCAAAAAGAAAATGAAATTTTCGCAGGAACTTATTACGGCGGAATTTATTATTCACCCAATAATGGCGAAAGTTGGCGAAGTTTTAACACCAATCTCAAAATTTTGCGAGTTTATTCCTTCGGTTTACAAAATATTCATTTGTTTGCAGGAACGCAAAAAGGCGTTTGGCGTTACAACAGACTTGCTGTTGCTCCGCAAAAACCTCAAGGCGACACTCTATTTTGTCAGCGAACCGATTCGACGGTTTATTTTACAAATATTTCAGAAAATTGTTCGTATTATATTTGGGAATTTTCGCCGCAAGAAGCAGGAAATTTAGTACAAAATGATACTTCTGCAACGATTTTTTGGAATTCAGAATATTATGGAAAAGCAAAAATTAAGGTAAAAGGCGGAAATGGAAGCGGACAAAGTGCGTTTTCTGATTCGTTAAACATTGAAATTTCACCTTTTCCGTTGATTCCTTCGAAGCCTCGCGGAGATACTGCGTTTTGTATTGATGCACCCAATGCGATTTTTCAAGTCGATTCTTGCGAATTCGCCGACGGTTATATTTGGTTTATCACCGAAGGAATCGGAAGTTTTACTTATTTAGATTCGTTAAAAAGTAAAGTTGAGGTAGATTGGTTTAAAAATTTTTACGGACAAGCAAAATTTTTTGTTAGACCGTTTAACGAATGCGGAATCGGAGATTTTTTCTCTGATACGTTTATTGTCAATGTTTACCGCGGTGCCGCAAAACCAACTTCGCCGACAGGAATCGACAATGTTTGTCAAAATAGTGCGAATTCTCAATATTCGGTGATGAAAGTTGAAAACGCAACCGATTATGTGTGGAATATTTTTCCTATTCATGCTGGAAATTTGAAAACAGATTCTAATCGCGTGGAAGTAAATTGGAATAATCAATTTGTGGGTGCGGCATTTTTGTCTGTGAAAGCGTTGTACAAAGGTTGTGGCGGTGAATCGTCAGATTCGTTGCGAATATCGGTGAAAGGTTTGCCCGCAAGAGCAAATTCTCCGACAGGAAAAACGCAATTTTGTATAAATCCTTCGGATACGGTTTATTTCTCCGAGTCAATTTCAAATACTACGTCTTATTTGTGGTATATTTCTCCCGAAGAAGCAGGAATTTTAACAGGAAATAGCAATTCTGTCTCGGTGAATTGGAAAAATGATTATCTGGGAAAAGCGTATTTGTGTTTAAAAGCACATAACTCTTGCGGCGATGGTGAAATTTCTGCACCTTTGGAGGTAACAATTTTGTCTTTGCCCCCAATTCCGACTATTCGACAAGATAGTAATTTGTTAATTTCGAGTGCAACAGACGGAAATCAATGGTACGACTCAACAGGAATTATCACGGGAGAGCGAAAAAATACGTACAAAATTACTCAAGCAGGAAAATATTGGGTGACAGTAACAACTGACGGCTGTACTTCGGAATCTTCGGTGAATTATTATCCGTTTTATAAGCCTTATATTAATGTTGAGTCTCTTGAAGTTGCGAGTGAAATACAAATATTTCCTGTTCCTTGCAACGAAATTTGTTTTTTACGTTTTTCGAATGTTATTGAGATTTATTCTGTGAAATTGTTTTCTGTTTCGGGCAAAGAAATTGAGATTTCTCAAGAAAAGCGGCACGGTGAATATCAAATTTCGCTGCAAAATGTTGCGAAAGGTTTTTACTTTTTAGAAATTTTAACCGACAAAGGTAAAGTTTTTAGAAAAATTTTGAAAAATTAAATTATTTTAACAAATTTTCTCCATTTTTTCGAAAAAAGAATGGAGAAATTTTAAATAAAATTTTCGAAAAAAATAATTTTTTTTTGATTTCGCAAAAAAATAAAAAAAAATTTTTAATTTTGCAACGTAAATTTTTAAAAATAATAAATTAAACTAAACATTTTAGAAAAAATTATGTTTATTCATAAAATCATAAACGGTGATAGCCGAATAATGAGTGAGTTACAAAATGAAAGTATACATTTAATTGTAACTTCGCCGCCGTATTGGCAGTTAAAAGATTATGGAAATGAAAACCAAATAGGTTTTCATTATAGTTATGAAAATTATATTAATCAATTAAATTTGGTTTGGAACGAATGTTTTAGAGTTTTGCATAAAGGTTGTCGGCTTTGCATCAATATCGGCGACCAATTTGTTCGTTCAATATATTATGGGAGATATAAAATAATTCCTATTCACACAGAAATTATAAAATTTTGTGAAGTAATTGGTTTTAACTATATGGGAGCAATTATTTGGCAAAAAATGACTACTTCAAACAGCAGCGGCGGTGCAACAATAATGGGTTCATATCCGCATCCGAGAAATGGAATTTTAAAAATCGATTATGAATTTATATTAATTTTCAAAAAAGATGGAGATTCTCCGCAAGTTTCAAGCGAAATTAAAAAGTTATCTGCATTAACAAAAGAAGAATGGAATTTGTTTTTTCAAGGACATTGGACTTTTAACGGGGCAAAACAAGATAAACATTTAGCAATGTTTCCAGAAGAGTTACCTCGCAGGTTAATAAAAATGTTTTCATTTGTAAACGAAACCGTTTTAGACCCGTTTCTCGGTAGCGGGACAACGATTCTTGCTGCAAAAAATTTGCAACGCAATTCTGTTGGTTATGAAATTAATCCTGATTTTATTCCAATTATTAAAGAGAAAATAAATTTTAACACATCTGATGTTTTTCAAGAAAATAATTTTCAGTTTTTTACACAAGAGATAGAAAATATCGATTTTGAAAAAAAAATTACTGAACTTCCATACATTTTTAGAGATTTTCTTAAGTTAGATAAAAAAATTGATGTTAAAAAATTGCAATATGGTTCAAAAATTGATAAAAATATTTCTAAAAAAGAGGAATATTTTTTGATAAAAGAAATTTTATCTCCCGAATTGGTAAAACTAAATAACAATTTACTCGTAAAACTAATTGGAATTAAACAAAATAACGCAAAAATAAACGAAGCAATAGAATTTTTACAAAGATTTAAAGGTAAAAAAGTTTATTTTAAACACGACAATGTTGAACTTGATACAGAAAATCATTTATTGGTTTACCTTTATTTGCAAAATAAAACGTTTATCAATGCCCATTTATTGAAAAAAAAATTGGTTTACGTTGATAATTCATATCATTTTAAGTATTTAAAAAAATTCACAGAAATTTTTTATCAATAAATCAATGATAAATTCTCCTGAAATATTTGTTTCGTATTTCGTTGATATTCAACTTTTTACAGGAAAACAAAGCGAATACATTGCTCAATTGCTTCTCAAGGCTCTTGAGACAAAGAAATTTATTATCACGTTGGACAAAGTCTCTGTCGATTTGGGTGGAAAAATCAAAGATTTTATACGAAATCTCGAAGAAGGAAAATTTGTCGTTTTTATTTTTTCAGATAAATATCTCAAAACGAAATCGGCGTTGTGCGAAATTCTCGAAGCCGTTAAAAATGGAATTGCTTATGATAAAATTTTTGTCATCGTTCTCGATGACGTACATTCTTTTGACGCCATCGGACTAATAAATTATTATCATTATTGGGATGACAAAATTACCGAGTTAAAACGTAAATCTGTACAAAGTTTAAATTCGTTTTACAGCCGTTTTTATGCTGACGAGTTGAAGTTTTACCGCGAAATCTCGCGTATTATCGTCAATTTTGGTCCTTTTGCGAATACGTTTTTTTGGAACGAGGCACAGTCTGAAAATATTTTTAAACAAATCATCTCTACCGTAGAAATGCGTTTTGAGGAAGATGTTGAACGCAACTCGGTCAATGAAAAACCTAAATTTATCAATAACGTTCCGCATTATAACGTGAAAAAATATGTCGGAAAGAAAAATTTATTTGAGAAGATTCATAAAATTTTAAATACGAAAAAACATCTTGTTTTTGGAAGTCATCTTAGCGGCTTGGGACGAAGTACGACTGTCAAAGCGTTTATTCACATCGACAAATACGCAAAGCAATACGACCATATTGCGTGGGTGAGCAGTTTAGAAAATATTTTTCAAGATTGCGTTTATCAACTCTCAAGCGAACTGACAGGTTTTTCCTACAACTCGCAGCAAGAAGTTTCGATAAATTTTAAACGTTTAATGAAATCGCTGCAAAAAATCAGCGGACATAATTTGTTAGTTATTGACGATGCCAATAATCCGAAACATTTAGAAAATATATTAGAGGAATTTGAGAAATTAAATTGGCACGTTCTCGTTACGACTCCTTATATTCACCCAACATTGAACAATTTAACGATTCATCATTTCGAAAAGTCTGAAGCGAAGGAATTATTTTATCGACATTACAAAAAAGAACAAAACGACACGGTTTTGGAATATATTCTCGAAGACATAGAATATAATACAATGTTAATTGAGTTGTTTGCGAAGGTTTCGCAACAAAATCGACAGATAACAACTGTGAAATTATATGGTGCGTTGAAAAAAGTGTCTCTCGGAGTGCAAATTTCGAAATATAAACCTGCGATAACTCGGTTTTTGCAAGAGGAAAATCTCGAAACGGTCAATAATTTAGTTTCAGAACAAGATATTTTGAAAGAAGAAAAATTATGTGCGTATATTTCAGAAATTTATTCGATGGAGCAACTCTCACCCACCGAAGAGAAATATTTGAGATATTTTGCAATTTTGCCGCCATTAGATGTTGACGACACTTTTTTACTCGATTTTTTTAGAATACATAAAAATAAAGAAGACGAATTTTACACTTCATTAGAAATTCTTGCCAAACGCGGTTGGATTCAGAATCATCAAAATACTTATTCGATGCATCCCTTAGTTCAAATTGCGTTGCTGCAAAAGTTAAAACCAAATTCTGCAAATTGTTTTATTTTAGTAAACTCGTTTCTGAGTAAATTGCATCAACTTTCGGTGCAAAAACTCAAGGAACAACAAATTATTTTGCCCATCGCAGAAAATATTGTGCGGGCAATTCAAAATGAGGACGAAACTCTTGCCTTATTGAGCAGCGAGGTCGGCGATATGTTTATTTCTCTTGAGGATTATCAGAAATGTATGAAATATAAACTCAAAGCGTTGCAAATCAAAGAGCGTTCTCTCGGTATTGACCATCCCGAAATTGCAACTTATTACAACGACATCTCTCTTATTTATAGTTATCTCGGCAATTTGGACAAAGATTTGGAATACGGTTTGAAAGCATTAGACATTCGAGAGAAAACTTTACAACCACCGCATCCCGACTTGGCTCAATCTTACAGCAATGTAGCGATAAGTTTTCGGTCAAAAGGAAAATTCGAGAAAGCACTTGAATATCATATCAAAGATATTGAGGTTTCAGAACAAACTTTTAACCCATTTGACAGCAATTTAGCACTTTCGTATTACGAAACAGGAATAACTTGTTATCATTTGAAAGATTATAAAAGTGCGAAAGGTTTTATTGAAAAAGCAGTTATGATTTGGAAAAAGTTATTGCCGCCCGACCATTTTGAGTTGCGAAACGCCATTGATATTCAAGAAATTATCAGCAAACAAGCAGATGAGATAAAAACCTCGTACAAAAGATAATTTTTATTAATTTTTGTTAAAATGATGAAATTAACTGAAAAAATTTTGCAACTCAAAAAGCAAAAAAACGCCGTTTTGCTTGCACATTATTACGTTGACGGTCAACTACAAGACATCGCCGATTTTGTCGGAGATAGTTTGCAGTTATCTCAAGAAGCGTCAAAAACAAACGCAGAAATAATTGTTTTCATTGGGGTTTATTTTATGGCGGAAACTGCCAAGATTATTTCTCCTTCGAAAAAAGTTTTGATTCCCGATGTGGAAGCGAAATGTTCCTTAGCCGATTCTTGTAATGCCCAAGAATTCGCAGAGTTTCTCAAGCAATATCCGAATCATACGGTCATTTCGTATGTCAATACTTCGGCGGAAGTTAAAGCGTTGAGTCATTATATTTGTACTTCTTCGAATGCGGTAAAGTTGGTCGAAAGTTTGCCCCAAAATGAAAAAATTGTTTTTGCTCCTGACAAAAATCTCGGAAATTACATCAACTCGCAAACAAATCGAGAAATGATTCTTTGGGACGGTGCTTGTCATGTGCATCAGGAATTTTCATTGGAAAAAATTTTGCAGATAAAAAGAGAAAATCCTGAAGCGTTGCTACTGTCTCATCCTGAATGTAAAAAACCGATTCTTTTGATTTCTGATTTTATTGGTTCGACAACGGCACTTTTAAATTTTTCGCAAAAAAGTAAAGCGACAAAATTTATTGTTGCGACAGAATCAGGAATTTTGCATCAGATGAAAAAATCTTGTCCCGAAAAAACTTTTATTCCTGCTCCGCCCGAAGGAGAATGTGCTTGCAACGAATGTAATTTTATGAAAATCAACACGTTAGAGAAAGTTTATCGTTGTCTCGAAACTGAAAAACCTGAAATCAATTTGAGTACAGAAATTATTGAGAAAGCAATTTTGCCGATTCGTAGAATGTTAAACTTTTAAAAAAAATCTAAAAATATGTCTTATGCCGTTTATACTTTGCGTTTGCAGAACAACGTGTTCACTCTTGATTTGGAAAGTTATGGCACAGAAAGTTTAGAGAAAGTACTCGGCATTTTACAGCAAATTGTCGATTTTTACAAAAAATAAACTGGCAATTCTTTTAACAGAACATTTTTAATTTTCTCAAAAAAAATAATTTTTTTGAGAAAAAAGAAAAAAATTGTTCATATTTTCAATTATTTTTTTATCTTTGCAAAAAATATTTTATTCAAATTATGAAAAAAGTTTTTACGATTTTTGTAATGATTTCGATTTTTCTTTCCTGCAAGCAGTCAAGTACAAAGGTAAAAGAATCAAATTCCGTTGATTCTGTGCCGCTGGCTGTTACAAAAGATTCGTTGCAAAAAGCACCCAATTCTGATTCTGTCTCTTCTGTGTTTTCCTCTATCAATGCTGGAACGCTTTACACTGCAAACGATTTTCCGCTTCCCGCAGATGTCTATATTTTTATGAAAACCAAACAGCCTCCGTTTAATAAAAATATTTTAGTACCCGCGGCTAACGCTGCCAAATGTATCACTGAAATTCAGAAAGGAATTTATCTCGGTTTTTACTCCGCAGATTTGGCGTATTGCACCGTTTTTAGCAAAAATCAAGAATCCGCCATTTATCTCAATGCGGCGAAAAGCTTGTCTGACGGTTTAGGAATCCCAACCACTTTCGACCAAAAAATGATTGACCGCTTCAATAACAATTTAGAAAATTACGATTCTTTACGTTTTTTAGTGAATAATTTGTATTTGGAAACTTGCAAAAGTTTAGAAAATAATACAAAAGGAAATGCTTTGCCGTTTATTGTCGCTGGAAGTTGGATAGAAACGATGCACTTATTAATTTCTCTGACAGAAAATACTGCGTTAAAACAAGAATCATTGGCAAAAATCACTCAACAAATTGACGGTCTAGATAAATTATTGAAATTTTTAAACAACAGCATGCTCGGAATAAAAGAGTTTAAAATCAATTCTGAGATGATAAAAGTTGTTGAAAAACTTACCGACATTCAAAATGCTTTTGCCGAAGCACGCGGCAGTTCGTCAATTACCGACCAACAATTTAAAAATTTCACCCAAAAAATCAAACAACTTCGCGATGCTTATGCCGTTGAAGGGGCAAATGCGTCACAGAAACAAAAATAAAATTTTCATTAACTCACACTTTTTTAAAATTTCACAAAAATGCCAATTTTTGATAATTTAATGGATGACCTCAAGAAAAAACACAAAGAGGTTGAAGACGATGTAGAAGAAAACGAAGACGGTGATGAGGAGTACACTCAATGTCGCGTGGTAACAAAGCGTGACCCTCTCAACATTCGCAAAGGTCCAGGAACAAAATACGATGTTTTAGGTTCTGTTCCCAAAGGCAAACTCGTCAATTTGCTAGAAGAAACCAACGATGACTGGTGGTACATTGAATACAAAGGAGTCGAAGGGTATTGTTCAACAGAATATTTGGAATATGTTGAAGACGATGACGAGGAAGAAGACGAAAATTATAGTGCTTCCAACAGTGATGACGATGAGGAGGAAGAAACCGAATACGTTCAATGTCAAGTGGTAACAAAACGCGACCCGTTGAATATTCGCGAAGAACCCGACAAGGACAGCCGAGTTTTGGGACAAGTTCCAAAAGGTGAATATGTTAATTTACTCGAAGAAACTGACGATGACTGGTGGTATATCGAATATGACGGAATCGAAGGGTATTGTGCCGCACAATACTTAGAAGTTGTTGACGAAAACGCTGCTTGCTAGGTTTTTCATTTTTCAAAATTTTTAGAGAAAATTCTGCCAAAATAAATTTGGTAGAATTTTTATTCATTTTTCTGTAAAATTTCTGCGAAATAAT
The DNA here is from genome assembly GCA_020719385.1 of Rikenella microfusus. Lineage (GTDB taxonomy): Bacteria > Bacteroidota > Bacteroidia > Bacteroidales > DYQK01 > DYQK01. Next base: position 22,046 of record DYQK01000045.1, read on the forward strand.
TTGTTTATTCCAAAAAATTATTTTATATTTGCGGTATTGAAATACTTAATATCTTTTTTTAATGTATCTCATTGATTATCAACATTTTTTCACTTTTTAAAACAACAAAATTATGTCAATGTTTTGTCATCAGTGTCAAGAAGCTGCAAAAAATATCGGTTGCACTATCAACGGTGTTTGCGGTAAAACTTTTGAAGTTGCAAATTTGCAGGATCTTTTGTTATATTCTCTCAAAGGAATCTCGTTTTTCGGTAATGCACTTCGCGAAAAAAATATCGAAAATCAGGAAATAGATGAATTTGTAATGAAAAGTTTATTTCTCACCATCACAAATGCAAATTTTAGTAAAAAAACATTTTTAAAAAAAATTTCGGAAGGTTTAAAGTTTCGCACCGAATTGAAAAAAACAGCCGAAGGTGCTGGAATAAAATTTAATTCTTTGCCCGACTGTGCGACATTTACCGTTCCCTCCGATTATGAAATGGAGAAAAAAGCAACAACAGTTGGTTTTTTGAGCATTGAAAACGAAGATGTACGCTCTTTGCGTTCACTCTTGATTTTTGGAGTAAAAGGAATGGCTGCTTATGCCGAACACGCCTATAATTTGGGCTATTCCGACAAAAATATTTATGCTTTTATGCACAAAGCACTCGCTGCGTCAGTTGATGATTCGCTTGCAGCAGACAAATTGGTTGCGTTAATTATGGAATGCGGAAAATTTGGCGTTGACGTAATGGCACTTTTGGACAAGGCAAACACCTCAACTTATGGAAATCCTGAAATTACAAAGGTAAATATCGGGGTTCGCAACAACCCTGCCATTTTAATCAGCGGACACGATTTGCACGATATGGAAGATTTGTTAAAACAAACAGAAGGAACAGGAGTTGATGTTTATACGCACAGCGAAATGTTACCTGCCAATTATTATCCTGCGTTTAAAAAATATTCGCATCTTGTGGGCAATTATGGGAATTCTTGGTGGTTGCAAAAAGAAGAATTTGAGAAATTTAACGGAGCAATTCTGTTCACTACAAATTGTTTAGTGCCACCTGCCAAAAACGCTTCTTATACAGATAGAGTTTTTACAACAGGAGCAGCAGGTTTTGATGGTTTTAAACATATTCCTGACAGAAAAAAAGGTGAACAGAAAGATTTTTCTGAAATTATCGCAAAAGCGAAGTCTTGTAAACCGCCTGTTGAAATTGAAAAAGGAGAAATTATCGGTGGTTTCGCACATAATCAGGTTTTGCAGCTGGCAGATAAAGTTATTGCAGCAGTGAAAAGTGGTGCGATAAAAAAATTCGTTGTCATGGCGGGTTGCGATGGCAGAATGAAAGACCGTCAATATTACACCGATTTTGCGAATGCTCTTCCAAAAGATTGCGTTATTTTAACGGCCGGCTGTGCGAAATATCGTTACAATAAATTAAATTTGGGTGATATTGGTGGAATTCCCCGCGTTCTTGACGCAGGACAATGCAATGATTCTTACTCGTTAGCCATTATTGCGTTGAAATTGAAAGAAGTTTTCGGTCTCGATGACATCAATAAATTGCCGATAATTTACAATATTGCGTGGTACGAGCAAAAAGCAGTTATTGTTTTGTTAGCACTTTTGTTCTTGGGGGTGAAAAATATTTATCTCGGACCAACATTACCTGCGTTTTTATCTCCGAATGTTGCGAAGATTTTGGTAGAAACTTTTGGAATTGGTGGAATTTCAAGTGTTGATGCGGATATTAAAAAAATGATTGCGTAAATTTTTGTTTTTTTACTTTAACCTGTCAGGATGCGAAAAGCACCTGACAGCGTTTAGATTTTTAACAAATATTAATTTTTGTTAACAAATATTGTATTTCGAATTAAGAATTTCCAATTCTTTGCCTGTCTTTGTTAAAATGAGTAAACCATAACTTTCTGCCAATTCCTGTGCATTTTTGTCAAACAGAAACGCCGCAACCGCACCGACAATTTGATAATCTTTTCTGTTAGGGAATAATTTGCGAAAATTTGGTATTTTTTTCGAGTAAAATTTTTCAACGTCCTCAACGCGCAACTTATGTTTAACTTCGACCACAACAATAACATTGGAATTGGTTAAAATCATATCATATTCTTCGTGAATGTCTAAGGCTTTGCTGTATCTGTTGACATTTGTTTCCATTTCTTCGAGGTCATGCAAAGACGCAAACTGCACTCTTTCATTCGCAGTCGCAAACAGTAAAAAACTTTTTCACAAAATTTTGTCATCGTTTTGAACGGTGACAAAGTTTTTTAAGTATGTGAACAAAATTAGTTTGTATTAAATTTTGAAAAATGAATAAACA
>DYQK01000261.1 GCA_020719385.1 Rikenella microfusus
TTGTGCCGATGCAATCCCGAAGGACAACACAATTGCCATCAGCAACATAAATTTACGATTCATAAAAATTGTAAAATTTGGTTAATAAAAACATTTGTTTAAAAAAAAAATTAAAAATTAAAACCTGTGTCTTCCATAAACCTTGTTTACGTAGCGAAGACGAAAATAAATTTTTCTGTTTGTTTGTCGGGCAATTAAAATTTAGTGAGTAAACAAATTAATATTTTAATTAGATTTCATTGCATTTTCGAGCATTCGAATCACTTTGTAACAGTTTTCGATTCCTTCTTTAATCATTTTTACACCTGTGCCGCCGCGATAATAAGCAAGCAAATGTAAATTTTGATACACAATATTGACTGCGGCGGTAAGTTTCCCATTTAAAGGAATTTTTTTGCGAATCATTTGCATATATTCCTCGATGGAACTCGGCAATTCGTCTTTCGACAAACCTTTCCACACAAGATATGCATCAATAGCCATCAACGCCGACAAATACGCAATACCTGCTGCTTCGCGAGTGTATTTGCTGTCTGTGTACGCACCGTACTCGACAGGACTTTTGCTCAACGTTTCTTTTGCATTTTCGACATAACGATAAGCCTCTGATATGGAATATTCGGAATGTTTAATTTTCATTTTTCTGTTTATTTTGAAAAAATAAAATGCTTTGTTGCTCGGCTTCGTTCCATAATTCTGCAAAATTTAATTCTAAATCGGGCAATAAAATATGGGTAAATATTTTTGTAAAATTAAATTCTGAATATTTTTCGATATTTTTTTCGAATACGAAATATTTTTTTTCAAACGGATTTATCACAATTCCAATCTCTGTTCCTGCGTTCATCCAGTCATTTTTCATTTTTTTCAATTCTTTCGCAACACTTTTCGCAGACGAAACAATTTCAACGCTTAATGTTGGTGTTCCCTGAATAAATTTATTGTTATATAAAACCAATTCTTCAAATTTACTTCGCAAAATAAACGAAATATCGGGCATTCGATGTTTAATTTTCCCATCAACATCGGGCAAATCATAACGCACCGATTCACCGTAAACTGCACCTTTAGAATTTATTTTATTCCAAGTATAAATGGCGGCAAGAATGGCGGCGGTAAAAAGTCCAATTAATTCAGAAATTCCCATAAAAATATACATTTTATTAAAATCTGTCTCGATTTTTAAATCATTATTGAAAAGACAAAGTTTCTCATATTGGTTAGAATTAAACGAAAAATTAACAGGTAACAAAATTTCTATCTCATCAACTTCGTTAAACGAAAACTCTTTCTCGTTGAATATCAACGATTTACCAAATTTTCCATTTTTCACTTCGACAGATAAATTTTTCTCCTGCATTTCCAAAATTTGTTGTTGTGAAAAAGAAATTCCTGAAGGCAATTTCATAATTATTTTTTCGCTATTCATT
>DYQK01000262.1 GCA_020719385.1 Rikenella microfusus
AGATAAAACTGTTCGTCTTTTACACGATTGCCATATTCATTTACCGGTAAACGCAAGCCACGCCCAACTTCCTGCAATTTTGAAATTTCACTTCCACTGCTTCGGAGTTTGCAAATTTGAAAAACATTTGGATTGTCCCAACCTTCACGCAATGTCCATTTTGAAAAAATAAATCGTCTCGGATTTTCCAAACTCAACATTTCTTGTTTATCGTGCAAAATCTCGTTTATTTCCTTTTCAATTACTTCGTCTTTTTCGCTGTTGTCTTTTGAGAAATAACCACCATGCGTTGCTGAAATATCAGTCAATGATTTTTCAAGAAACGCTTTATAGTAAACATCTTCCTCTACTTTCAGTAAATTTTCAATTTCAACCTTTGCTAATTGCTCAACCGTTTTTTTGATGTAACCGTCTTTATTTCGGTATTCATCAATATTGTCAATAAAAAAAAGGGTTAGCGGTTTTATTTTTACATCTCTCGTTAAAAACTCTTTTTCAAGTTCAAAATGCTTTTGAATGGCTTTTTGAATCATTGTTTCCTGCAACTTTTCGGCATACGAATAAGGATTAATTTTATCGCCCTTTTTCATCTCCAAACCGTTTGATAAAACAACCGTGCTTTTGTTTAAATTTTCAATTGACAAATCACTCATTTCAGAATGAATCGTTTGTAAACTGTCTTTCTTTTTAAGTTTTACCGTTTTGCGTTTATCATTTTCGTTTAATTCAAAACTTGCTTCTATTCCGTCTGAATCAATAAACTTTACAATTGCATTTTTTCCGCTGTCAAATTCTGTAATATATCCAATTACGCCTTTCACCAAATTTCGATTAAACGAATCAACGGCTGTTAAAGTGTAAATCAGATTTTCGTAACCTTGAAACGTAGCACCATAACGCAAAATAAATTGCGGTTTCATTTTCTGAATATTCTCCCACGTTTTGTTGCCTGTTCCAAATTTGTGCGGTTCGTCAATAATCAAAAACGGTTTGGTTGCACCAATGGCATCAAACGGTACGGTGTATTTATCAAACAAACCTTTATCAAAACTTTTTTGCATTGTATCAGAGTTTATCATACCTGCGTTGATAATCAAAACCTGAATGCTGTTTTTTTCAAAATTGCCCGAATTGACAAAGCTTGTAACGGCTGGCGGTATGTATGATTTCTTGCTTTTGCCATTTTTTAAGCTTTCTACAACGTGTAAATGCAAGGTTTTTCCGTATTGCTCTTTGAAATGTTCCCGACTGCTGTCCGATTTCAAAAAATCTATTGTCCCTGCCTTGATTGAAAGTGTTGGCACAATAACAATAAATTTGAAAATGCCGTATTGTTTGTTGAGTTCAAAAATAGTTTTGGTGTAAGTATAAGTTTTACCCGTTCCGGTTTCCATCATTATGTCAATGATGTTGCT
>DYQK01000159.1:0-4529 GCA_020719385.1 Rikenella microfusus
ACGATGTTAAAAAAATGTCGAGATTTTAACATTTCTCTTTCTCTTTTCGAAGAAATGAAAAGCAAAAAGTTGCGAACTGATGAACGCACAATTACGGCGTTGCTAATGTCGGTGAAAAAAGGCGAGATAAACAAATTGAAAATTGTTTACGATTTGATGACAAAGTACAATATTCGCAGCAACAATTTTGTTCAAGATTATTTTTCGCAACGTGGCGGCACAAAATCGGATTTTCCTAAAATTTTTTAAAAGTTTAGCGTTTCCCTCTTTTGAAAAGAGGGAAATGTTTTTTTGCAAAAAAAATTATTTTGAAAAAGTTTATACATATTTGATTTTTTTTTTTATCTTTGTGCGGAATTAATTTAAAATTTTTGTAAAAATGAAAAAGAAGAAAAAACTCACAAAGCAAGACATTTTAGAAATGTTTGCAGCGAGTGATGTGCGTTTTGCCAAGCAAATGTTTGAGTCGAATGCTAAGTTTGAACAGCAAATGTCAGAATTTGAGGAAACTTTGAAAAAAAATCAAGAGGCAGCCGAGAAACGCGACAAAGAATTTGATAAAAAACTTGGTAATTTGACGGGTTTTCTCGGAAAGTTTACCGAAGAAATGATTCGTCCCAACATTATTCCGATGTTTCAAGCGAAAGGAATAAATGTCGAGACTCTCTTGCGTTCAGTTGTCGGGAAAAAAGAAGGCAAAGATTATTATGAAATTGATTGGCTGTTAATAGACACCAATATTGCTATTGTCGTTGAGGTGAAAACGAAATTTACCCGAGACGATGTTGACGAGCATCTTGAGCGTTTAAACAGAATTAGCGAGATTGCCCCAAAACACGTTCTTTTGAACGAGAAAACATTATTAGGTGCTGCCGCAGGAATAACATTCGAAGACGGTGCAGACCGATATGCGTACAAAAAAGGGTTATACGTTTTGAAGCAAACAGGCAATTTCGTTTCAATAATTAATGAAGAAAGTTTTACCCCGAAAGAATGGAAAACAAATTATTAAAAAAATATTATTTAGCATTTCCCTCTTTTGAAAAGAGGGAAATGTTTTTTTGCAAAAAAAATTATTTTGAAAAAGTTTATACATATTTGATTTTTTTTTTTATCTTTGTGCAGAATTAATTTAAAAAAATTAACACACAAAATCAATGAAAAAAACCATTTTTGTTGCTTTTTTGGCGATATTTTTTATCGCTTTCAACTCTGTTGATGTCGCTGCACAAAATTGCAGCAAACATTGCTCCTCAAAGTGCAAAGACAAAAAAACTTCCGACAACGTAAGTAAAATGAGTATCAAAGTGATGGGAAGTTGTGGAATGTGTAAAGACCGAATCGAAAAAACCGCTTTAGAAGTGAAAGGTGTAAAAACTGCAACTTGGGACGAAAAATCTCAAATGTTAGAATTAACTTATACAAAAAGCACTTTCTGCGACGAAGTTCTTTACAACGCACTTGCTGAAGCAGGTCACGACACCGAAAAGGTAAAAGCCACAGACGAATCATACAATTCGCTTCCTGCTTGCTGCAAATATCGAACTGCCACAGACAAGAAAAAATCGAAAACAAAATAATTTTTTTCGAAAATTTGCTAAAAATTCTGTCAGATTCTAAAAAATCCGACAGAATTTTATCTTTCTCAATAACGCAACCATTTCCACAATTCTTTGTAATTTACTTTTTTGCCGTACATCAAAATTCCCGTGCGATAAATTTTTGCAGCAAACCACACTATTCCGAGAAATGTTGCCGTCAAAAGAGTCATCGAAAGAATCAACTGCCACGCAGGAACTCCAAAAGGAAGCCGAATCATCATCGTTACAGGCGACGTAAACGGAATCATCGACAGCCAAAACGCAATTTTCTCGTGAGGATATTGAACCGTCACCTGTGCCAAGACAAACGCCAAGATTAACGGAATTGTTATCGGTAACATAAATTGTTGCGTATCCGTTTCGTTGTCCACCGCTGAACCAACAGCCGCAAACAAAGCCGCATACAACAAATAACCAACCAAAAAGTAAAACAAAAACACTCCAATTATCAACGTAAAATTAACATTATTTAACGAGGTTAAAACTTCTGTCAAAATTTCTGTTTTCTGCGGGTTTTGAGAAACATTTAACGGATTTTGTAGTTGATTTTCAACAATTTGCGAAGATTTCAGTAACATTGTTCCCTGAACCACCGTCACTATTCCAAAAGTTAAAATTATCCACAAAAGAAATTGCGTCAACGCAACAAAAGCAATTCCAATGATTTTCCCCAACATCAACTCCAGCGGCTTGACCGAGGAAATGATTACTTCGACTATTCGATTCGTTTTTTCCTCAATAACGCCTCGCATCACCATTACGCCGTACATAAAAACGAACATATAAATCAAAATCGCAGCGACAAAACCAATTCCCATCGTCAAATATGTTGAACTTTTTTCTTCCTTGCCGTCTTCTGTCCACTTAAACGTTTCGAGAGATAAATTTACTTTTGCATTTTTGATTACCTCCTCGTCAATGCCCTTTGCCTTGAGATTTCTGCGTTCCAATTCTTTTTCCAAAGCGTTAGAAATGTACATTTTTACCTCCATATTCGGCTGTTTGTCCGAATAAAGTTGAACTTTTTCCGCAGCAGGATTCACAGGAATGTGCAAAACCGCATAATAACCACTTTTCGAAAAATTTTGTTTAACATCGGCAAGTGCTTGATTTTCAAGATAATGAAACTTAAAAAACGCATTATCTCTCAACACCGACTGAAATTCCTTCGAAACATCAATAACAGCAATCGATTTTTCACTTTTATCCCCAATAACGCTCAGCCAAGCAGGAACAATCATCAAAACAGCCATCAAAATGGGACCCAAAATTGACATAACAATAAACGATTTTTTCCGCACACGCGTAAGATATTCTCGCTCGGTAATCAACCAAATTTTATTCATTTTTTTTCAAAAAATTTTTTGTGCAAAATTAAACATTTTTCTCAATAATTTAAAAAGAAATTTTTACTTTTGTGCGAAAGAAATTTTTACAAAAATGAGAATCGAAACTGATTTTTTGGGGAAAATTGAAATTCCCGACAACGCATTTTACGGAATTCACTCGCTGCGGGCAAAAGAAAATTTTTTAAACGACTCAAACTTTCCCATCGAGTGGTATAAAGCAGTGGGAATCACGAAAAAAGCGTTTTATGAAACGTATTTGCAATTTAAAAAGTCCGTTAAAACGAAATTTCCGAATAAAAATATTCCTTTGAAATGGATAGAAAATTCTGTTATTGAAGTTTTAATCGAAACTTCGCAAGAAATTTCTGAAGGAAAATATTTCGAACATTTTATTATTCCTGCCGTGCAAGGAGGAGCAGGAACAAGTATCAACTTGAATATCAACGAGATAATTGCGAATGTTTCGCTGCAAAAAATGGGAAAACATTTGGGAGAATACGAAATTATCGACCCAATTGAAACAGCAAATATTTTTCAGTCAACAAATGATGTTATTCCGACCAGTTTAACGGTTGCGGCGATGTTTTTATTGATAAATTTAGAAAAATCTATCAACGAATTGCGTTTTCGAATCGAGGAATTGGAAAATCAATATCGAAATTTTTTGAGAATTGGTTATACGCAAATGCAGGAGGCTGTGCCTTCGTCTTATGGAAAACTTTTTAGTACCTATAATGAAGCACTTTCGCGAGATTGGTGGCGAGTTTCGAAATGTTTGGAGCGAATAAAAGTCGTCAATTTGGGTGGAAGTGCCATTGGAACTTCAACTTCGGTGCCGCGGTTTATTGTTATGGAAGTAACGCAAAATTTACAGAAAATCACAAATTTGCCCGTTACTCGAAGCGAAAATCTTGTTGATGCGACTTGCAATTTGGATAAATTTGTTGAAGTACACTCAATATTGAAATCGAATGCGGTGAATTTAGAGAAAATCTCCTCCGATATGAGACTTCTTGCTTCAGATTTGGTGAATCAGAAGGAAATTTTTATTCCGCAAAGACAAGTCGGAAGTTCAATAATGCCTGCAAAAATTAACCCTGTTATTTCGGAATTTGCCATCAGCGTTGCTCACAAAGTTTATTCTAACGATGTTTTAATCTCGTCACTTTCGGGGCAAGGTTGCTTGGAATTGAATGCGTATTTGCCTGTTTTGGGCAGTGCGTTAATTGAGTCTTTGAAGTTATTAATTGCTGCAAATACTTCTTTAAAGAAAAATCTTTTCGATGGAATAACCATTTTTTCACAAACTGCAGCAGAAAAATTATATAAAAGTGCTGCGATAACAACGATTTTGTTGCCTTATTTGGGCTATCATTTGTCATCTGAAATTGCGAAGGAAATGAAAAATGAACATCTCAATATTTTCGAAGTGAACGAAAAATTACATTTTTTAGAATCTGAAAAATTGAAAAAAATTTTAGAACCCTCGAATATTTTGAAAATGGGTTTTTCGATAAATGATATTTTAGAATAATTTTTGAGAAAATATTTTTCTTTAACAAAAAATTTATATCTTTGT
>DYQK01000159.1:4629-6729 GCA_020719385.1 Rikenella microfusus
ACAAAATTTTCCATGACAAAAGTGATTCGTTTTGATTGGGCAATGAAAACTATTTTGCGAAATAAGAGGAATTAAGAAAGGAATCGAGAAAGGTTTACAGAAAAAATTAAACGTTTCTGTCGAGATAATTTGTGCGACAAGCAGGATTTTTGCAAGCAAAAATTGAAAATTTGTAATGTTTTTCGATTAGAAATAAAAATTTTTCATTATTTCTTGAAAAAAAATGATTTTTTCGAGAAATATTTTGCAGATTCAGAAAAAACATATATCTTTGCGGCTCGAAAATTTACATTCTACGGTTTAATAAAAAAATAAAAAAAAGTGGACGCACTGAGTTATAAAACGATTTTTTTGAACAAAAACACCGTCAAAAAAGATTGGTTCATCATTGATGCAAAAAACCAAACATTAGGTCGTCTTTGTGCAAAAGTTGCTTATATGTTGCGAGGCAAACATAAAGTGGGCTACACGCCACATACTGACTGCGGCGACAACATTGTTGTCATCAACGCCGCTCACATTCGTTTGACTGGAAAGAAATGGTCAGACAAGGAATATGATTTTTATTCAGGATATCCCGGAGGTTTACGTTGGGTCAAGGCAAAAGACTTAATTAAACGCAGACCAACTTATCTTGTTGAAGAAGGTATTCGAGGAATGTTACCCAAAACCCGTTTGGGCAAGGAAATGTTCCGCAATTTGAGAGTTTATGCCGACGACCAACACAAACATTCGGCACAACAACCTACAGAAATTCAACTCAATACGATTAAATAACCCAAAAATTCTGCTCTATGGACGTGGTAAACACCATTGGACGTCGAAAAAGTGCTGTTGCACGAATCTTTGTGCGAGAAGGTAAAGGAAATATCCTTATCAACGGAAAAGATTACAAAAATTATTTTCCAACGCAAGTGCTTCAATATGAAGTCGAAAGACCACTTGTTCTCGTAAACGCAATCGAAAAATACGACATTCAAGTCAGTGTCGATGGCGGAGGCGTAAACGGACAAGCACAAGCCGTTAAAATGGCAATTGCTCGCGCAGTTATAACCATCAACGGCGAGGACCGAAAAGTAATTAAAGCAAACGGACTTCTCACGCGAGACGCAAGAGAGGTTGAACGCAAAAAACCCGGTCACCCAAAAGCACGCAAACGATTCCAATTCAGCAAACGTTAATCGAAGTTTTTTCTCTCTTTTTTCAAAAAAAAGAAGTTTAGTATCCAAATTGTTGAGATTTTCGCACACATTTTTTTCGAAACTACTCAATAATTGATTTCAGTGAAGGTAAACTTAACCAAAAAAACAAAATGCCAGTTAATTTTCAAGATTTATTAGACGCAGGTGTTCACTTCGGACATCTTCGCAGAAAATGGAATCCTAAAATGGCTCCGTATATTTTTATGGAGAAAAACGGAATCCACATCATTGACTTGCACAAAACAGCAGTAAAAATTGATGAAGCATCTGCTGCCCTTCGACAAATAGCCAAATCAGGCAGAAAAATTTTATTTGTCGCAACCAAAAAGCAAGCAAAAGAAATTATTGCCGAGAAAATCAAACCACTCGGAATGCCGTATATTACCGAAAGATGGTCAGGAGGAATGTTGACAAATTTCCCCACGGTCAGAAAAGCCATCAAAAAAATGTCTTCCATCGATAAAATGAGTGTAGATGGAACATTCGCAAATCTTTCAAAGAGAGAAAAATTACAAATCTCACGCCAACGAGCAAAATTAGAGAAAAACTTGGGCAGTATCGCTGACATGACGCGTCTCCCTGCCGCATTATTTGTTGTTGATGTTTTGAAAGAAAAAATCGCAATATTAGAAGCACAACGTCTTCATATTCCAATTTTTGGAATTGTTGACACAAATTCAGATCCTTCGAATATTGATTTCATTATTCCTGCCAACGATGACGCTGCAAAATCCATTTCGTTGATTATTGACCTTATTTCGGGTTCAATTCGCGAAGGAATGGGCGAGAGAAGTGCAGAACGCGAAAAAGAAGACGTTGTAGACAACGAAAATCAAAATCGTCAGCAGGGAAAAGAAAAATTCCAACGCAGAGATAATCGTCAACAAAACAATAATCG
>DYQK01000046.1 GCA_020719385.1 Rikenella microfusus
CAACGGTTGTTCCGCCGCCAACAAATGGGTCGAAAATCGTATCGCCTTCGTTTGACGCACACAAAATAATGCGTTCAAGCAATTTTTCAGGTTTTTGAGTCGGATAACCAATAGATTCGGGACTTCCTGAATAAATTCGAGGAATATCATTCCAAAAATTGTAAATTGGGTTACCTTTGTCTGATTCAGGACGTAACTTTCGAAAAGGTTTTCCTGCTCGTGTCCAACCCAAATTTCCTTTTTTGTCTAATTCCTCCAAATTTTCTTTTGTCATTCTCCAGCCCCATTTTTCAGGAGTAAAACCTTTGTACTCATAAACCAAATTGGGTCTTTCGCCCATAGAAGCACTTCGCAATATTGGTCCTTGATAATATCTGTCTTTTTCATCAAAGTAACGATACTTTTTAGCAATATCTCCATTTCGCAATTGCAATCTTACAATTGTTTCATTGAAGAAATAGTTATTTGTTTTCGTATACCAATAAATTGAGTCGGTTGCAATTCCAAAATTTTTCTTTTCAAACTGTGAACCTTTGGGATTATTAGTGCGTTGCCAAATAATTTCGTTTCTGAAATTATTTTCACCGAAAACTTTGTCGAGAATGTAAACTCGAATATAAGAATTTGCGTGATAATCGCAGTGGAGAAATATCGAGCCTGTTGGTTTCAAAAGTCGGTGCATTTCAACAACTCTCTCTTTTAACCACGCAATATAATGGTCTACGCCGCCGCTCCATCGGTCTTGAAAACTACGAATTTCACCTTTGTCGCCCCAAATAATTTCGTAATTTCTGTTGGAAAAAAATGGCGGGTCGAGATAAATCAAATCAACAGATTCGCTTGCCATTTCTTTCATAATTTCGAGATTATCTCCCAATGCTAACAAATTCATAATATTTTTTTTTGCAAAGATAAAAAATTTTATTAATTTTGCAGCGATTTTTAATGAAAATTTTATGATTTTACCTGTAAATGTTATTGGAAATCCTGTTTTACGAAAAATTGCTGTTGATGTTGACGAAAATTATGAGGGATTGCAGCAATTAATTGCCGATATGTTCGAAACGATGTATCACTCTGACGGTGTCGGGCTTGCTGCTCCGCAAGTGAATCATTCTATTCGCTTATTTGTTGTTGATGGCAAACAATTAGACGAGAAAAATCCCGATTTAAAAAATTTTAAACGCATTTTTATCAATGCGAAAATCATTGAAACTGACGGCGAAGAGAAATTTTACAACGAAGGTTGCCTCAGTTTACCTTCTATTCGCGAGGACGTTAAACGAAAAGATAAAATTAGAATGCAATATTTAGATGAAAATTTCGAGACTCACGACGAATATTTCGTTGGAGTTCAATCTCGAATTATTCAGCACGAGTATGACCATTTGGAAGGAATTTTGTTTGTTGACCATCTTTCTCCGTTTAAAAAACAACTTCTCAAAGGACGAATAGGTGCGATAGCAAAGGGAAAAATCAATACAAAATATAAAACTCGCATTTCATAGAAATTTTTTATGACAAAAATTTTTCGTTTTCCGACCAAAATTGTTTCTGTTGGAGAAGTTTTTTTGGGAGGAAATTTTCCGATTCGGATTCAGTCAATGACAAATACAAACACTCTTGACACCGAAAGCACTGTAAATCAATGCGTTAGAATCATTGAAGCAGGTGCAGATTTAGTGCGAATGACAGTGAGAAATATTGCTGAGGCGAAAAATTTATCTGTTATAAAGAAAAAACTTCGCGAGAAGGGTTTTAAAACGCCGTTGATTGCTGATGTTCATTATAATTCTTTGATTGCCGAGGAAGCGGCAAAAATTGTTGAGAAAGTTCGAATTAACCCTGGAAATTTTGTTGATAAAAAAAATATTTCTCTTTCGCAGGAAAAAAATTTAGAAATTTTGCAGGAGAAATTTGTGAAATTGTTGAAAATTTGCAAAGAAAACGGGACAAGTTTGCGAGTTGGTGCGAATCACGGTTCGCTTTCGGAGCGAATTGTGAATCTTTACGGAGATACAACTAAAGGAATGGTCGAGTCGGTGATGGAATTTTTGCGAATTGCTGAAAATGAAAATTTTTATCAAATTGTTGTTTCGTTAAAATCGAGTAATCCTGTCGTAATGATAAATGCGTATCGCGAAATGGTTTTTGCAATGCAAAGAGAATCAATGAATTACCCTTTGCATTTGGGAGTAACCGAAGCAGGAAATGAGCAAGATGGACGCATCAAATCGGCAGTCGGAATTGGTGCGTTGCTTTCCGAAGGAATCGGTGATACAATTCGCGTTTCCTTGACCGAGCCGCCTGAAAACGAAATTCCTGTCGCAAAAAAATTAATTGAACAATTTACTTTTTCCAACGAAAAATATTTTTTCGAACATTTTGAGACAAGAGAAAACAAAGAAACGCCGATAGTTATTGCGAATTTAAACGAATCAAAAAACGAAAATTTAATTCCAGATTTTATTTATCTCGGTAAAAATCAAGTAGATACAAATATTTTTGGGAAAAATATTTCGTTTTTGTGTGATTCTGAAGTTTTTAATTTTCAGAAAAATTATTTTCCCTATTTTCATTCTCTCAAGGAATTTCAAGATTCTCAAAAAATTTCGGAAGAAAAAAATTTCGTTTATTTGCAAAATTTTTCGCAAGAAATTTTTGAGTTAGAAAATGAAAAAAATGTTGTTGCCGTTTTGCCAATTTTTGATATTTCTGTGAAAAAAGAATTCTCAAAAAAATGTTCTATTCCTTTGATTTTCAAATATTTAAACGCAGAAAAAGATTCAGAAAAGTCAATATTAAACGCTTCAAGTGTTTTAGGAAGTTTTTTTATTGACAATTTAGGAAACGGCATTTGGTTAGAAAATTTTACAGAAAATTTAGATTTGTCTTTTGGGATTTTGCAAGCCTCGCGTCGCCGAATGTCGAGGGTTGAGTATATAATTTGCCCTTCTTGTGGTCGGACTTTGTTTGATATTCAACGAGTTGCGGAGGAAATTAAACAAAAAACTTCGCATTTGAAAAATTTGAAAATCGGAATAATGGGTTGCGTTGTAAACGGTCTCGGTGAAATGGCTGACGCCGATATTGGGTTGGTCGGAATGGCGGAAAATAAACTTTCGCTTTATCAAAATAAAAAATTAATTAAACGCAATATTTCTGTCGAAAAGGCTGCGGATGAAATGTTAAATTTTATTAAAAATTTTCACAAATCTTAATAGATATTTTCGCAATTTGTTTTTCAAAAAAAATTGCGAAAGTATAGTTTAATTTAAAAATTTTTATGTACGAATTTTTTATTCGGAGAATTTTATTTCTATTTTCTCCCGAAATGGCTCATCAAATAGTTTTTTCGATGTTAAAAATTGCTTCGAAAATTCCATTTTTACCCAAATTATTGGAAAAAATTTTTTGCCGCAACAACGAAACGTTTTTGTGGCAGGGAATTTCGTTCCCAAATCGAGTCGGGCTTGCCGCAGGCTTGGACAAAGACGCTGAGGTTTTTGATATGTTGGGTTATCTCGGTTTTGGGTTTGTCGAAATTGGCACTGTTACTCCGTTGCCGCAAGCAGGAAATCCGAAACCTCGATTATTTCGTCTCAAAAAAGACAAAGCATTGTTAAATCGAATGGGTTTTAACAACAAAGGTGTCGATTTTGTTGTTGAAAAGTTAAAAAATAAAAAGTCGAAAATCGTTATTGGAGGCAATATCGGCAAAAATAAAATTACTTCAGACGAAAACGCTGTCAAAGATTATGAAATTTGTTTCGAGAAATTGTTTAATTATGTTGATTTTTTTGTGATAAATGTGAGTTCACCGAATACTCCGAATTTGCGGAAACTTCAGCAGAAAGAACCTTTGAAAAAATTATTGTCGCATTTGCAGGAGTTAAATTCTCGAAAAATAAACCCCAAACCGATAATTCTCAAAATTGCACCCGATTTGAGTTTCGAGGAAATAGAAGAAATTATTGAGGTAGTTTTAGAAACAAAAATATCGGGAATCGCAGCGACTAATACAACAATTTCAAGAGAAAATTTGTTATGTTCAGAAAATGAAATGGAGAAATTAGGTGCAGGCGGCATTAGCGGCAAGCCCTTGAAAAATCGTTCAACGGAGATAATTCAATATATTTCTGAAAAATCGAAAGGAGAAATTTTTATCATCGGAATCGGTGGAATATTTTCTGAAACTGACGCAAAAGGAAAAATCGAAGCAGGTGCTTCACTTTTGGAAATTTATACAGGATTTATTTATAACGGCATTTCATTAATTCAAAAAATAAAAAAATTTTTGTTAAATGACAGAATCTGAATTAAAACAGCATTTTGAAAATTTTAAAAATTTCAATATTCTTGTCATCGGTGATGTGATGGTTGACGCTTATCTTTGGGGCAGAGTTGACCGCGTTTCGCCTGAGGCGCCTGTGCCTGTTGTTATGTGTACGAGACGGGAAAATCGTCTCGGAGGTGCAGCAAATGTTGCGTTAAATATTCAAGCACTCGGTGCAACGCCGATTTTGTGTGCAGTTGTCGGAAAAGATGAGAAAAAAGAGATTTTTTTCGATTTGTTGCAGAAAAATCATCTCACAAACGAGGGAATATTAGTCGAGCAGACAAGAAAAACCACCGTAAAAACGCGAGTTATTAGTCAGCATCAACATTTGTTGCGAGTCGATGACGAAATAGATTCACCTTTGCACGAGGCTTTGGAGGAAAGATTTATTTCTCACGTTTTAAATTTGTTAAATACACAAAAAATTGACGCAATAGTTTTCGAAGATTATGACAAAGGAGTAATTACTTCGTCAGTTATTGAAAAAATTGTGTACAAAGCAAATGAGATGAATATTCCTACGTTAGTTGACCCGAAGAAGCGGAATTTTAATTTGTATAAAAATGTTACCGTTTTTAAACCGAATTTCAAAGAATTGCTTCAGGGTTTAAATCTTGATATTGAGAAAGGCGATTTTGAAGGTTTACATTATGCGTCTTTGCAGTTACATCGGAGTCAAAATGTTAAATTTGTTTTGATAACTCTTTCAGAATTGGGCATTTTTATTAGCGACAAGACTTCTTTTGCCCATGTTCCTGCGAAAATTCGGGATATTCTTGATGTTTCAGGTGCGGGCGACACGGTTATTGGAACGGCGGCAGTTTGTTTTGCGGCGAATCTTTCTCCGTTGGAAATTGCTGAAATTTCAAATTTGGCAGGCGGGATGGTTTGTGAAAAAGTCGGTGTTGTTCCGATAAATAAGACTCAACTTTTGCAAGAATGTATCTCGCATTTTGCGAAAATTTAACGGGAAAATAAAATTTGTCAGATTTTTAGGTCTGACAAATTTGTTAAAATAAAAAAGCAATGAAACGAATTCTCTTTTTAATGTTAATTTTTGTTAATTTTCTGTGTTATTCTCAAAATGTTGTAGAGAAACATTTGGATTTTAACGGTCAAGATTTTTTGTATAAAATTCGAAACGCAAATTTCGAGAAATGTTGTTTTTTGATTCACGGTTTCGGCGATTCTTATTCGTCTTTTGAAAATTTATTTTCGTTTTTCGATAGTTTAAAACTCAAAACGGTTTATTTCGATTTACAAGGAATGGGCGAGAATAAGTCTGTAAAATCAAATTTTTCTGACGTTTTAAAATTAATAAATCTCATTTTTGAGCGGGAAAAATGTTCACAAAATTTTGCCATTGGACATTCAATGGGCGGTTTAATTTTGTTGTTAGCAACTCTCGAAAATTCTTTGAAATTTGAAAAAATTTTAATCATCGAGGGTTCAATAAGTGCGGCAGATTTTAACTTTTTTCGTTATCTTCAGTCGCAATCTATGGAAAATTTTATTCAAAAAAAGCGTGAAAATAAGGGTTATTCGGCAATTTATTCTCGAAATTTAAAAAATTCAGATACAACGCAATTAAGAATTTTTGCGAGAACAATTTACGAAAATTTTGAAACTTATCGCAATAAAATTTTAACTTCAGAAGTGAAATTTTTGTATGTTTTTGGTAGAAATTCTGCCAATTTAGATTCGCGAAAGGAACTTGGAAGTTACAAAAATATTGACACTTTGAGTTTTGCGAATTCGCAGCATTGGGTGCATTGGGATGCGTTTTTTGAGTTTAAATTTTTTTTGAAAAATAGTTTTTTCTCGAAATAAATTTTTAATTTTCCCATTCTCGCATTTTTGTTTCTAATTCTTTGATTCGCAATTCCATTTCGAGAAATTTCTTTTCAAATTCTGAAAGAGTTTTGCGAATATTATGTTCTTTGTCTCGATTTTCTGCGTAAGGGTCTTTTCCGACCAGAACATCTAAGATAGAAATAGTTAAAATTTCGTAGGCAGATTGTTCTCTGAAACTTTTGTCCTGAAAAATTTTTTCTTTCGCAAAAAACGATATTTTATCGAGATTTTCAAGTGCGACATTTCGATTTCCATAAGACGCAACAGCGGCAATTAAGGCTTCATTAATTTTTGCAGTAGCAATTTCCTCGTTTAACCCACGCAAATATTTGTCAATATTCGGTTTTAAGGTTGCTTTCACTTTCAACATCAGCGGAATTTCATCTTGCGTAACGACATTTACTGGAGCAATATCGACAATTTTCACGTTCATAACATTTTTAACGACTTTTTCGACATCATAAGTTGCCGAATCAAGTTCCAAAGCAGTTTGCAGCGACAAAGTAATGCGTTCAGTTTTTGCGTAAATCAAACCGTTCACAACATTTTCGATATTTCCTCCTTCAAAATGATGTTTCAAAATGTCTTTCACTTCGATTCCGATATGATTTTGATAAGTCATTTTAATAGTTTTCGCCATTTTCTCAAGGTCTTTCGTAGAAATATTGTAATGAGAAAGAATTTCTTTCAGCGAAATTGTTGAGTCTCCGTTTTTGAGAGCAATTAAACCGTTGATAAATTTTTCTAAATCAGCAGGATTTGCTTTTGTGGACAATTCTGTGATGGTAAAAAATTCTCCTTTCGTTTTTAAACGCAAAAGCGAGTTGGTTAACTTGTCGAGGTCAACGTTTGCGGAGGCGAGTTTTCGTAGTTCTAACAAATTGATTTTTAAGTCGTTCTGTTGCGAGTATTGAAAAGCACGAATGATATTGTCAAGTTTATTTTCAAGTTTTAAAAATTCCGTTAACTCATTGATTTTTAATGAATTATCTAAATTTCGCAGATTTCTAAAAATATCGATATGTTTTCGAATATTGATATTTTGATTATAAAATTCTTGAATATCGTTTAGAGAGAAGCCGTCTTCCGAGAAAGTTGCGTAATCGTTAATTATTGACAACGCATTAGAATTGGTGAGTGTCAATTTTTTAACTTCACCTTCGGAGAGAGCAATTCCTGCGTTTTTGTATTTGTACAAAAGTCTCGTAAGTTGTTCACAATCAACATTTTGATTTACAATTTCGGTTATGTCGTTGATAGAAAAATTAAATTTTGCTTTTTTAGAGAGTAAAAAATTGTAAATCACCTTTTCCACTTCGTTGGTTTTTGGGAATAAATCGAAAAATACATCGACAGAAAGTTCTGTTTCCATATTCTTAGCGGTGACGAGCAATCTCATCGCCTTTTCCACATCAAATTTGGGTGCAAGTTCGACAAGTTTTTTCAGTGGGATGTTCAACTTTGCTTTATCGCCCATTTTGTAAGCGATAGCAATTTTTTCAGGTGGCAATTTAGATTCTGCCAGCATTTTCATTTCGTCTATCTTTGGGGCAACTTCGCTATTTTGCAGCAGGGCTTGTACTTCGAAGAAGTGCGAAACTTCAATTCCATTTTGATATAAATCTCTAAAATATTGAAAATTAATATCTATGCGAAGTTGTTTTGCTTTCAAGAGATGATTAATTATTTCTTGATAATCGGAATGCAAAACGTATAATTCTGCGAGTTGGTCGTTAGAGAGCGGAATATTTTCTCGTTTACAAATCGAAACGAGTTTATTTAATATTTCGTCAGGAATATTTTTGTTAGAATTTTCGTTGGTTTGCGTAGTTGGTTTCTTTTTTAACCACGAAAATATTGGGTTTTGATTTGACATAACAATAAAATTGAGAATGTTTTTATAAATATTCTCTCAAAAATGAAGTTTGAGAGAATATTTTTTTGTTTATTGGTTTAACTTTTTCAAAAGTTCCTGAATTAAACGTTCTTTTTCTGCCAATAAATCGGCTTGCTGCTGAATTACAGACTCTTTTTGCTGAATCAAAGACTCTTGCTCTTGAATCTGTGAATCTTTCTCCTCTATTTGTTCGGAGAAAGTATGAACATTTCTGCGTAAAGTAAAAAGTTCACTTTGTTCTTTCTGAAAAACGGACTGATATTCAGTTTCTTTAAACAGCCATTCCGCTTCGACAGAAAAACCTGCAACTGCCTCGCTTGTAATTTTTTCTTCTTTCGAGTTGAAAAACTTACCGACAAGTTTGTATCTGTTTTCTCGCAAAACATATTGCTCGACAAACTTTTTTTTGGGGTCAACAATCCAATACTCCGAAACGCCGTGCTTTGCGTAGTCATTAAATTTTATGGTTCTGTCAGTTTTCTCTGTTGACGGCGACAAAACTTCGACAACAAAAGCAGGCGCTGGGTACAACATTTGTTCTTCGGTGAAGTTTTCTCGTTGGTCAGCGGTGAAGAAACACAAATCAGGTTGA
This sequence comes from Rikenella microfusus, assembly GCA_020719385.1. Taxonomy (GTDB): domain Bacteria; phylum Bacteroidota; class Bacteroidia; order Bacteroidales; family DYQK01; genus DYQK01. The sequence goes on from DYQK01000046.1 coordinate 8,683, forward strand.
TAACTGTTGCGAGTAAAATGCAACGTAACCTTTTCGTAGCCGACAAAACCCAAATTATAAAGCGAGACATAATGTTTCAACAGATGAAATAACCTCCCGCCGACTTCGGTGTGTACAACCTTGACAGGCGAGTGAAAAATTGGTTTCCCATTAATAAATTCTGCCTTATCTCGCTCGGTTATTGTTTCATAAAATTGATTTCGTTTTTCCTCTTCGAGTTTCAATTTTTCAATAACGTCATCAATTAACAAATGAACGTCAGGCAATTTCAATAATTTTTCAACAGTAATATTCATAAGTTTATAAATTTTAGAAATTTTTTTCTTTGCCGCAAATATAAATGATTTTTTTTATTTATGTAAATATTTTCTCAACTTTTTTTAAATTTTTTTTAAATTTTTCATAAAAAAACTTTTTTTTTTGTTTTTTTTTTGTTTTTTACAAATATTTTCTCAACTTTACCCCCAATTAAAAAAAATATTTTTCTCTCATTTTTTTGAGGAAAATTTTACGTTTTTTAAATTCAAATTTATGAATATTAGCAAAATTGCTCAACTTATTGGAGAATCAGTAACGTTGAAATTGAACGAAACGGTAGGCATTTTGCAAAAACAAGGTGAACCTGTGATTCATCTCGGTGGCGGCGAACCCAAAAGCAAAGCTCCCTTGAGTGCCATCCTTGCTGCTACGGCAAAAATTAATTCCGCAGAGGTGCGTTATACGCCTGCAGACGGAATCACTGAGCTCAAACAAGCCATCGTCAGATATACAGACGATTTTTATCGCAGAAAAGTTGATTTGCAAAATGTTCTCGCTTCAAGTGGTGCCAAACAAGCCTTAATGATGGCAATTCAGACTCTTTTGAATCCGTCAGATGAGGTAATTATTCTTGTGCCATATTGGGTGAGTTATCCTTCGATGGTGCAAATGTGCGGTGCAGTTCCTGTGTTTGTACGAGCTGCAGATGGTTCATTTTTCCCGACAATGAGTGAAATTATACAAAAAATCACTCCAAAAACAAAAGCGATAATCATCAATAGCCCGAATAATCCGACAGGACTTTTGTATCCAGAAAGTTTTATTGCGGAAATGGTGCAATATTGCGAGAAAAACGATATTTATTTGTTTATTGATGACATTTATCATCGTTTAATTTTTGATAACAAACGCCCGATTAGTTGTTTCGATTATACCGATGTTGCGACAGATAATTCAAAATTAATTTTGATAAACGGTGTTTCGAAGCAGTACGCAATGACAGGTTTTCGCATCGGTTGGGCTGTTGCGAATCGAGAATTAATAAAAATCATGGCAAAATTGCAAGGTCATCAGACTTCGGGACCTTCGGTGGTGTTGCAAGTTGCCGCAGCGGCTGCTTTAACAGGAATTGAACCGAGTGTTGAGAGTTTGAGAATTAATCTCGAAAATAATCGAGACATTTTGATGGCTCAATTAAAAACTTTTGATGGAATAAAAGTAGTAAAACCTGACGGCACTTTTTATTGTTTCGTTGATTTTCGCAAATATGACGCCGATTCGATGCGTTTGTCTCAATTTTTAATTGATAAAGTTCGTGTAGTAACCGTTCCTGGAATAGATTTTGGGATGGAAGGATTTTTGCGAATCTCGTTTTGCGGCACCGCAAAAGACATTATTGATGGAATTGCCCGAATAAAATGGGCATTAGAACCTGATTCTCCGAAGGAATTGTTCATCGGTGATAAAAAAATCATTAAAACTTGGTAAAATATGGTACAATATCTCAAATTCAGCACTCCTGCAAAAAATCAAGCAACGGAGGAGATCTCAGATTGGTCGTTGTCTTATCATGGGTTATTACATTTAGATACGGTTTATTGGAACTTGCCCGAAGCGGCTTTGTATGAAGAAGCAATTTTTCGCGGCGAAGGGCATCTTGTCAATGGCGGTGCATTGGTTGTTGATACGGGAAAGTTCACCGCCAGAGCTGCCAACGACAAATACATCGTTAGAGAATCTACTACCGAGAAACAAATAAATTGGGGAAATTATAATCGTCCTCTTTCGACAGAAAATTTCGAAAATTTGTTGTATCGCGTTCAAGCGTATTTGCAGGGGCAAGAAGTGTTTGTGCAGGATGTCTACGCAGGTGCAGATGCGGAATATCGTTTGCCTGTGCGGGTTATTTCTCAAGCAGCTTGGCATAGTTTGTTTACTTGCAATATGTTTGTTTGTCCCAAATCAAAGGAGGAGTATAAAAATTTTGTTCCAGAATTTACACTTATTGCTCTTCCATATTTTAAACTTGACCCGCGTGTTGATGGAACTTTAACTGAAACAGGAATTATTATTGATTTTTCTCGACGAATTGCAGTCATTGCGAATACAGGTTATGCGGGAGAGATTAAAAAAACCATTTTTACCTTAATGAATTTTTTAATGCCTCTCAAAGATGTTATGTCAATGCACTGTTCGGCGAATGTTGGTGAAGAAGGCGATGTTGCGTTGTTCTTCGGTCTTAGCGGAACAGGAAAAACCACTCTTTCTGCCGACCCAAAACGAAAACTCATCGGAGACGACGAACACGGCTGGAGCGACGAGAGCGTTTTCAACTACGAAGCAGGATGTTATGCGAAAGTAATTCGATTATCGGCTGAAAGCGAACCTGAAATTTTTGCCTGCACAAAACGATTCGGAACAATTTTGGAAAATGTTGGTTGGGATCTTTTGACAAGAGACACAGATTTAAACGACGACAAACGCACCGAAAACACTCGTGCTTCTTATCCGTTGGAATTTATTCCGAATGCTGTTCCCGAAAAAATGGTGAAAAGTCAGCCCAAAAACATCATATTTCTCACCTGCGACGCAACAGGAACATTGCCTCCTATCTCGAAATTAAACACCAATCAAGCGATGTATCATTTTATAAGTGGTTACACCTCGAAGGTGGCAGGCACAGAATTAGGTTTGAGCAAAGAACCCGAATTGACATTTAGTGCGTGTTTTGGAGCGCCGTTTATGGTTCATCATCCGTTTTTCTATGCCAAATTGTTGCGAGAAAAAATCGAAAAAGCAGGTGCAAAAGTTTGGTTAGTGAACACAGGTTGGGTCGGAGGAAAGTTCGGTGTCGGAAAAAGAATTAGTATTCGACATACTCGCAATATGTTAAATGCGGTTTTGGAAGGAAAACTTGATGCGGTTCAATATCGAAAAGATAAATTATTTGGTTTCGAAGTGCCGCTAACTTGCCCCAATGTGCCTGACGAAGTTTTTGACCCAACAACTGCTTGGGCAGATAAAAACGAATATTGGCAGAAATATGACGCACTTGCTGCTCGTTATATCGCAAATTTCAAAGTTTACGAAGGCGGAGTAAGTGAGGAAGTTTTTAATGCTGGTCCCAAAAGATTGTGTTAATATTTTTTTTTCATAAACCTGTCTATGTTTTTTATAAACCTTGACAGGTTTATTTTATAATTTTTTTGCGAAAAAAACATTTACCACCCCGAAAAAAGGTGGTAAATGAAAAAAAAATTGAAAAATTGTTTTATACGAGTCCTTGAGCAAGCATTGCGTCAGCAACTTTGATGAAACCAGCAACATTTGCACCTTTCACGTAATCAACATATCCGTCAGCTTCTTTGCCGTATTTAACGCAAGCTGAGTGAATGTCGCACATAATTTTGTGAAGTTTTTGGTCAACTTCTTCTGCCGTCCAGCTGTAACGAATCGAATTTTGAGACATTTCGAGTCCTGAAGTAGCCACACCACCTGCATTAGAAGCTTTGCCAGGAGAGAATAAAACTTTCGCTTTTTGGAAAATCTCAATTGCCTCAGGGTTGCAAGGCATATTTGCACCTTCCACAACGCAAGTTACTCCATTAGCAACTAATTTGCGAGCGTCATCGCCGCCGAGTTCATTTTGTGTTGCACAAGGTAACGCAACATCGCATTTTACTTCCCATGGACGTTTGCCACCGAAGAATTTTACGCCGAATTCGTGTGCATAAGGTTCAACAATGTCTTTGTTGCTTGATCTGAGTTCAAGCATATAGTCAATTTTTACACCAGAAACACCGTCGGGGTCGTAAATATAACCGTCAGGACCAGAAAGTGTAACAACTTTTGCACCTAATTGAGTTGCTTTGATTGCTGCACCCCATGCTACGTTTCCAAAACCTGAAATCGCAACTGTTTTTCCTTTCAAAGATTCGCCCTTTGTTGCAAGCATTTCTTTTGCGAAATAAACAACACCAAAACCTGTTGCCTCTGGACGCATTAAACTGCCGCCCCATTCGAAGCCTTTACCTGTGAGAACACCTGTAAATTCGTTTCGTAAACGTTTGTATTGACCGAACATAAAACCAATTTCTTTGCCGCCAACACCAATATCTCCTGCGGGAACGTCAGTGTCGTTGCCAACGTGACGGAATAATTCAGTCATAAAACTTTGGCAGAAACGCATAATCTCGTTGTCAGATTTACCTTTTGGGTTGAAATCAGAACCACCTTTTCCACCACCCATAGGTAATGTTGTTAAACTGTTTTTGAAAATTTGTTCAAAACCTAAAAATTTCAAAATGCTTAACGTAACACTCGGATGAAAACGCAAACCACCTTTATAAGGACCAATTGCACTGTTGAATTGTACGCGAAAACCACGATTAACTTGAATCTCGCTTTGGTCGTCCATCCATGGAACACGGAACATAACTACTCTTTCGGGTTCAACAAGACGTTCCAAAATTTTTGCTTGTTTGTACTTCGGATTCGCTTCGATAAACGGAATCAATTTTTCAGCAACTTCTTGAACTGCTTGATGAAATTCGGCTTCGCCGGGATTGCGGGCAATAACGCCTGCCATGAATTGTTTTACTTTTTCTTCCATTTGATAGAATTTAGTAAAAATTAAGTAAAAAGGTTTACTCTAAATTTTATGCCCCAAAGGTAAAAATTATTTTTTATATAACAAATTTTTTAACAAAAATTTTTCATTTTTCTCAAAAAAAATTTTTTTAATTATAAAATCGCCAAATTATTCCAAATTTAAACACAAAATTTTGAACAGGATAGCGAAAAGTCGAAAAATATAAATTTTCATTTAACAACGAAACCACATTTTCCCACTTAAAAAATAAAACTGCACTTTTTATGTGCATATTTATAAACAAATTTGCCATCGGATAATTTTTTATTTTCACCGAATATTGAGGGTAAAATTCACTCAACGCAGGATTATAATTCTGTGCAAAAAATTCGTTTTGATACGAAATCTCTGAACCAAGTTGCAAATTGAACACATTTTTCAAAAACGAATTTTTATAACCAAACGACAAATAGCCCGCAAAATCGGGGTAAATCTCGCTAAATAATTTTTCAGAAAATGTTTGATAAATCAAATTTGTCTGAATCCAAAAACGCTTCCAAAAAAATTTTTTATTTAAAAAAATCGAAAAAACATTTAATTTCGAACATTGTTGCGGGGCAAAATTTTTGTCAAAATAAAAATAATTCTGTAAAAATTGCGAACTTGCCCCAATTTCCAAATTCCAATGCGGTTTTACAAACGAAAAACGAACAGCCGTTTCTGTCTTTGCTTCAAAATTTTTCTCCCAAAAAAAATGATTCGAAAACAATTTATTCTCAAAATATTGCGGAGCAACTCGTTGAAAATCAACATTTAACGACAAATAAACCGTATCCGTTTGAAAAAATAAAAAACGTTTGAGATTCGCAGAAGTTAAAATATCATTTTTGCGAAAACCATTGAAAAAATATTCCGCATCAACTTCGTATTGAAATTTTTTCGACAAACGGTTGAAAATCAAAATGTTAACCGAATTATTTGAAAAAAAATGACTCAATTCTGAAACAGAATCTTTCTCGTTAAAAATTTTATTCAACTCATTCGAAATTCCGACATAAAAACCAAAATTCGCAATTTCTGTCCGAAAATACAACGTATTTCGCAATTTTCGAAAATATAAACTGTCATAAGTTTTTGAACTATCCCGAAAAATATTGCGATAAAATTTTGCAGGCAATTTTTCCTCAATATAAATTTTTGCGTCAGTTTCATAAGTTAATTTATGCCCCAAAAAACCGCCGATAATTTTTTTCTGCGGCGAAACCGAGTCATTTGCAATGTTAGTCCGCCGACCAAAACGATATTCTTGCTGCAAAATTGCGTCTTTTTGATGAAAATTTGTTTTTATATTTTCAAATTTTGACGAAATAAACTCATTTTGCTTCGAAATCGAATCAGGAATTCCGCCATTTTCGAAATTTCGCATAGAATTGTAATTAAAAACGCCGTGCAACGAATATCGATTTTTTTGCACACTCGAAAATAACGAAAAAACGTACATTTTTGTCTCTTGATTTGGAAATTCGCCCTTCGAGTCTATCAGTTCATAGCGAAAACCTGCATTCCAAAAAGGTTTAATATTTTGCGAAACAAGAACTTTTAACGTTTGTTCGTCAGTTTGTTGCATTCCTGAGGTGTAAAAAATTTCTGCAAAAGGTTTATTTGTGTGAAAAAATTTTGCTTTCTCATTATTTTGCAGGTAAATTTGAAAAGAATTTTTGAGAAAAAACTCTTTATCTGCGAGTTTTCGTTGCAAATAAAAATCATTCGCAACAATTGGTTGCCCGAAATTGCCCAAAAAAGAGTAGAAAAAACATTTTTTTTCCATCGGCAAATATCTCTGAAAGGCAAAAAGCGAAGTATCAACAGGCGAACCAAGCGGAGAAATACTGCCGTCTTTTCGCAATTCCCAAAAATTTATTTTTGTCGGCAAAGTGTCGGATAAATCTTTCTCTATTTTAAAATTTTGAGAAAAACCTTGAAAATAACAAAAAATTATCACAAAAAACCATCGAAATTTCATTTTTTTACAATTTTATCGGACTTCCATTATAAAAATTGAGAATGTTTTTCTTGAAAATTAACTCATATTGTGCTTGTAACAAATCGATTCGTACTTTTGTTAGTCGATTTTTTGCCGTATTGTAATCGAGAGAATGAACGAGACCAACATCAAATTTATTCTGAATATATTTAAACGCTTCTTCGTTTGCTTGCGTAGTTTTTTTTGCGGCTTTGTACTTTGCGAAGGCGGCTATTGCGTCTGAATGTGCTTGCTGCACCTCTTTAAACAGTTGATTTTTAGACATTTGCAATTGCAACTGATAATTTTCGATATTAATTTTTGCGTTGCTGATATTTGTTCGCACTTGTCCATTAGTGAAAATCGGTATTTGAATACCTATTGAGATACTTTTATTTTGATTATCGCTAAACTGGTCGGCGAAGGAATAATCGCTTTGCGTCATTTTCATCGAGGGTGCGATAACATTTTGCTGCGTTCCCTCAACAATTCCAATAGTTTGCACTCCGTTTATTTCGTAGGAATAATTTTTTCTCGCATCGGAAAAACCAGTATTCCAAGAAGCACTCAACGAAACTCTCGGATATTGCATTCCTTTTGTGATAGATAAACGTTTTTCAGCACTTTGCACGCGATATTCTGCACTTTTTATTTGCGGAAGATTTTGTGCGTTTTGAAAAGTTTGAGAAATATCGGGGAAAATTGTATCTGTTGGAATTTGCAAATTGGGTTTTTCGAGAGAAATTTCTGTAACGCTATCTAAGTTTAACATTTGTGTCAAATTTAATTGAGACGCAATAAACTGATTTTCTGCCGTAATAACTTGCAACTCTTCAGAAGCAGCTTGTGCCTGAATCTCAAGCAAAGTGCCTTGCGGTAAGGTGCCTGCAGCGACCAACTTTTTGGTCCTCTCGACTTGCTCCAAAGTGATAAGATGTTGATTTTTAGCAACATCCAATAAATCTTGTGCGTATAAAACTTGCAAATATGCCGCAGCGATATTGAGAGAAATGTCATTTTTTAACTTTTCGACATCTTTTACTGCCGCCATCAGAGAAAGTTGATTCTGCGAAATAGTGTTTTGCTGTTGAAAACCGTTGAACAAATTTATTGACGCATTGACGTAAAAATTATCTGACTGCACGGTTGTTTCAGAAAATTCGTTGGTAAAAGCATCTACGGAACGCCCAAAATTATAATTGTGATTCGCCCCTGCGGTAACGGTGGGCAAATAATTCAGACGCGACTGAAACAACGTATTCTCGGAATATTGAACATCTAAAATCTGCTGCTGCATCTGAATGTTGTGTTCGAGACCATATTTGATACAAGTTTCGAGACTCCAAGTTGTCATTTTTTGTGAAAAACTTGTGAAAAAAGTAAAAACAAAAAATATTATACAAAAAAAATATCGAAAATTCATAAGCATTTATTTAATTTCATTTGGGATAAAAATTTAAAATTTAATTTAATAAATTTTCAATGTCTTTTTTCAAAATTGGTAAATGATTAATTACAATAGCCCAAATGTTAACATCTTCAATTTCGTCATATCCGTGAATAATTTTATTGCGAGCATCAACAATTCTGCGAGCATTCGTAATTTTTATGTCAGGTTTAATTTTCAAAATACGACTCATTGCTTCACCAATAATTTCAAGTTTTCGTTCAACTCCAGATTTCATTAAAGAATTTGTATGATACAATTCATACTTTTTTTCCGTACCAATAAAATCATAAATTTCATTAATACAGGAAATAATATCATATAATAATTTTTTAATTTGATTCTCCATAAATTAATTGTTTTGTTTCGTTTAATTCCTTGATAAAATACGGATTTTTCAAAGTTCGTTCTGTTATAATATCGATTTCTCGATTAAACATTAAACGCAACTCATCATAAAGCGACCACCAAAGTTCGCCATTATATAAAGGTTCTAAACCATCTTGAAAAGAAATAAGAAAATCAATGTCGCTATTTTCGTTAAAATGTTCTGTAAGAATAGAACCAAACAAATATGCTCTTTTCACTTTGTGTTTTTCTAAAATTTTTCGCAATTCACAAAGTTTTTTTTCTGAAATAAAATTTAACATTATATTTTTTTCTGCAAAATTAATATTTTTTTCTGTATTTGCAAAATTTTTGAGAAAAAAACAAAAAAGGAGTGCGTAAAAACGCAACACTCCTTTTTTTTATAATTGTGAGAAGAACGACAATTATTACTTTTTACCTTTATTTTTAGGGGATTTTTTTGCATTCGCAATAGAGTCAGCAATTCTTTTTGCGTTAGCAATTGAATCTTGCGCTCTTTTTTCAGCAGCTGCTTTCATTTCAACTTTCTTGATGGAATCTTTTTGAAGAGAATCCTTCATTTCTTGAAGTTTTTTCAATTGCTCGGCACTTGGACCGCAAGAAATAAACGCTGCAACACCAGCTAACACTAATAATTGTGATAATTTTTTCATAACAAATTTTAGATTTAACAACGGCACAAAAGTATACATTTTTTTCGAATTACAATCATTTCTCTATGTAAAAAATTCTTAATAATTCTTAACAAATGTTTAATATCTTGATTTTCAATAACTTATAATGACTTTCCAAACCAACATTTTGAGATTTGGAAAGTCGTATTTTAATAACCTGATTTCACGGAAGTCTTACGTTTGCGGGCTTTTTCAACAGAATTGAGCTTTTCTTTGCCATAAATCGCCCTTTCCCAATCGCCATACATCGGATTCGGTAAAATGATGAAAATATCACCAAAAAGTTGTTTATTCGCATCAACATTCTCTAAACCGTAATTATTTTCCCGATTCGTAAAAATATCCGAAAAATCCAGCAAATTGTCACCGACTAACAATAAAATTTCATAATTCTCCGAAACTTTACTTCGCCTGAGCGTTTTGCTGCTTTCGGTTGTTTTCGCAAGAAAATGTGCAGAATCAACATTCGGAAAATTGTATTTTCGCAAATTTTTCAACGTACTTTCGGTTTCATTTGTCAAGCGATTCGTTATGTAAAACGTTTCGACACCTTTACTTTGTGCGTATTGCAAAAATTCTACAGCACCGGGAAGCGGCTCGGCGGCAGATAAATCTGTCCATTTCTTCCAATCTTCTTGCGAAAAAGGTTTTCCCGTCTCAATACATTTCGCTTCGAAAGGCACATTATTCAACACCGTTTCATCAACATCGACCACGACAGCTTTTTTCTTTTTCGTTTTTACTTCAGCAAGTTTTTTGTCCAAAGACATTTTTGCCAAATTAAACGCTTGATAATAACAAGCCCGCATTTCTGCGGCTTTCTGATACCACAAAACAGACATAACCATTTGTTCAGAAATAGAATTGCACGAGTCGGTTTGTGCTTTTGTTGCGAGAAATGAAAAAATTGTAACCAAAAAAATACCGCAAATTCTACGAATCGGTAAGAATTTATTTGTCATATTTCAAAAAATTGATTTTTGGGCAAAGATAAAAAGTTTTTTCAATAATTTATTTCTTTGAAAAAATTTTTTACCAAAAATATTCCGAGAAAAGTTGCAAGAAAGCCTAAAAATACGCTTAACGTTACATACGCAGAGGTTTCGAGAAATTTGCCGTTTTTCATTAAATTTACACTTTCGAGGGCAAAAGTTGAGAATGTTGTGAATCCGCCGCAAAATCCTACGGACAAAAATCGGTGGACTTCGGTGGGTAAAATTTTTGTTTTTTCCATTAAAGCGGCAAGAATTCCGATTAAAAAACAGCCAAAAATGTTGATAAAAAAAGTTGCGTAGGGAAAAGTGCTTTGAAATTGTGCTGAAATAAATTTTTGTGTTGCAAATCTGGCTGTACTTCCGAGAAAACCACCGATTCCGATGAGAAGAAAAACTTTTAACATAAATTATTTTTTAGAATTTAAACATTCAAGTAAGTCAATTTCGGTGTCAGTTTTTTTCAATTCAGGAAATAAAATTTCGAGAACTTCGTTGTAAGTGATTAAAAATGACAGATTTTCGCGGTTTGTGAGAAATATTATTGTCGCTTTATTTTGCAAAAGTCGAATCAATAACGCATTATAACCGTGCCACCATCCGCCGTGAAAAACCATTTTTGTTCCATTTTCGAGAGTCTTTAGTCGAAAACCAAAACCATAATTTGACGCTTTTTTTCGTTCAATAATCGAATTTTGAAAAGCCTCTTCGAGAGTATTGCGTTTCAATAAAATTTCGTTATAAAGTCCTTGGTCCCAACGAAACAAATCCTCGGCGGTGGAATAAATATTTTTGTCTCCCGAAATTCCATCGAGATAAATTGGTTCAACAAGTCTGCCTCTAAACGTGTGTCCTTGCGTAATGTCGGGCAAATTCGGGAGATTAGGTGCTTCGTAAACGAAGGAATTTTTCATTTCCAAAGGTTCAAAAATATTTTTTTTCACAAAATCTGAAAATTTTTGTCCTGAAATTTTTTCAACAATAGCCGCAAGCAAAGCGTAATTTGTATTTCGATAATTAAATTTGTAATTCGGTGAGTAATAAGGAGTTGGTTTTTCTTTTATCATCAGATTCACTAAATTTTGATTCGAAATCGGTGTGTTTCTGTCTGTCAAAGTTTCGCAAAAATACATATATTCCGAAAGTCCTGAGCGATGAGTTAATAATTGTCGAATTGTAATTTCTTTGTACGGAAATTCGGGGAAAAATCGGGTTATTTTGTCGTCAAAATTTAATTTTCCCTGTTCTTTTAACATCATTATCGCAACAGAAGTGAATTGTTTTGAGGCAGAAGCAATTTGAAAAATCGAATTTTGCGTCAAAGTATCTCGTTTTTTGAAATTTTTATACCCAAAAAAATTTTCATACACAATTTTTCCGTTTTTTGCAACGAGAAAAGTGCCGTTAAAAAGTTTTTCTCTACACAATTTCACAAAATACGAATCTAATTTTTGCGATAATTCCTTGTCTTTTTCGCGCGGCAAAAAACCACAAATAAAGTTCTTATTTTGTTGAAAATCAATTTGTTGTATAGAAAATTTTTGCGGAGAAACGAATAAAAATATCGTTAAAAAAAGAATTTTTAAGACTCGAAAATTTATTTTCATAATTGAGAGAAATTTTTTGCAAAAATAAAAAAAAATTCTATTTTTGCAAATTCTAAATGTTTAAAAAATTTTATGAATCCGTTAATTGAATTTTTTTATCTCTCGAAACGCGAGCGAAATGGAATGTTTCTTCTTGCGATAATTTTGATTCTTTTAATCGTTATTCCGTTGATAATTAGGGCGTTAGACAAACCTGAAAACGTGGATTTTTCTGCTTTTGAGAAAGAAATTTCTGAATTTGAAAAAAACTTCAAAAAAGAGACTATTTCTCACAAAAAAGATTTTTCCGAAATGATGAAATTGCGATATGATACGTTAAAATTATTTTCGTTTAACCCCAATATTGCGTCAGAATCAGAGTTGAAAAAACTTGGTTTCACCGAAAGACAGATTAAAAATTTGAGAAAATATCTCGAAAAAGGCGGGAAAATTCGCGATAAAGAGGATTTTTCGAAAATTTATACGCTTTTGCCGTATCAAATTGAAAAGTTGTTGCCCTTTGTGCAGTTGCCTGAAAAAATTGCAAAAAAAACTTCGACAGATTTCCCTTCGCTTGCGAATGTTGAGGAGAATACAGAAACTTATGTTGTGGAAGAAATTCCTGAAAAAAAGACAGAAGTTGTTGATTTTCAAGTTGATATAAATATTTCTGATACGACAGAATTGATAAAAATTAACGGAATCGGGGCAATTTTGGCAAATAGAATTGTGAAATATCGCGAAATGTTAGGTGGTTTTCACTCGAAAAATCAACTTCTTGAGGTGTATGGTTTAAAATCTGAAACTTTCGAAAAAATTTTGAAAAATATTTCTCTCGATTCTACGAAGATTAAAAAAATCCGTTTAAATTTTTGCACTCTCGACGAGTTGAAAAAACATCCTTATTTGAAATATAAACTTGCAAAAAAAATTATAGATTTTCGCAATAAAAATGGTTCATTTTCTCATCTCAATGACTTGAAAATCAAAGAGTTATTGACAGAAGAGGAATTTGAGAAAGTAAAATTTTATCTCACCGTTGAATAAAAAAATGTATGTCTCGGAAAAAAATTTTGTTCATCATAAACCCCATTTCAGGAATCGGGAAGCAGAAAGTTGTTGAGAGAAATATCGAATTATTTTTAAGTAAACAACTTTTTGAGTACGAGATTTCGTACACAAAATTTGCGAAACACGCTACAGAAATAAGCCGCTCAGCCGCTTCGCACTTCGATATTGTTACCGCTGTCGGCGGAGACGGCTCGGTCAACGAGGTGAGTGCTGGACTAATAAACACAAAAACCGCCTTGGCAATTATTCCTGCGGGTTCGGGGAATGGTTTCGCAAGACATCTCAAAATTCCGTTAAATCCCAAAGACGCAATCGAAGTGATTAACTCTTTGAATATCAAAGAGATAGATACTTTACAAATTCAGGACAAAAGTTTTGTGAACGTTGCAGGTGTTGGTTTTGATGCAGAGATTGCTCATCGTTTTGCCACTTTTGGAAAAAGAGGTTTTATCCCATATTTGCAACTCATTATAAATCAAGCGTTTAAATATCAGCCGCAAGAATTTGAAATCGAAATTGATGGAAAAATTTTTCGGGAAAAAGTCTTTCTCATCACTATCGCAAATTCTTCGCAATATGGTTTTAATGCGTGTATTTCTCCCAATTCAAATCTTAGCGATGGAATTATTGAATTATGCATTATTCAACCGTTTCCGTTGATTTATTCTCCCATTTTGGGTATGCGGCTTTTCAATAAATCGATTCCTGATTCGAGTTATGTGAAAATTTTTCAAGGGAAAAATATTAGAATTAAGTATGAAAAAGAAATTTTTGCCCATATTGACGGCGAACCTGTGAAATTTGAGAATGAAATTAAAATAAAAATATTACCTTTGTCGCTGCGAGTTGTCGCAAAATAATCCTCAAAATTTCAAAATATGGAAATGGAAATTTTATTAAGTGGCGGTAAAAAAATTGACGCTGTTTGGAATGGACACGTAATTCACACTGACCAACCAACAAACGGCGGCGAAGGTTCTGCTCCAACACCTTTCGATTTATTTCTTGCCTCGATAGGCACTTGTGTAGGAATTTTTGTCAAAGGTTTCTGCGACCAACGCGGTTTACCTTCCGAAGGAATCAAATTGGTTCAGGAAATGGAAGTAAATCCTTCGACACATTTGATTTCGAAGATTAGAATTAAAATTCTCGTTCCGCCAAGTTTTCCCGAAAAATACAAAGACGCATTGGTCAATGTTGCGAATTTGTGTAAAGTTAAACAACATATTGTACATCCGCCGCAATTTGAAGTTTTTGCAGAAACCGTTTAACAGCGAAATTCTGTCAGATTTTTTAACGAATCTGACAGAATTCGTTTTGAAAAAATTTTTTTATGTATAAAATTCTCGGAATAATGTCAGGAACTTCGCTCGACGGACTTGATATTGCGTTTTGTGAATTTAAAAAAAGTTCGCAAAAATGGAAATATAAAATTTTGAAAGCAAAAACTTTTTCGTATTCTTTTCAGTGGAAAAATAAACTCGCAAACGCACACAAACTTTCTGCAAAAAATTTTTTATTTCTGCACAATGAATTTGGAAATTTCATCGGCAAAAAAGTCAATTTGTTTCTTTCAAAAACCAACGAAAAACCCGATTTTATCGCCTCTCACGGACATACAATTTTTCATCAACCTGATAAAAAATTAACTTTTCAACTTGGCAGCGGTGCAGAAATCGCGGCAACGACTAACATTGCGACCATTTGCGATTTTCGAACTCTCGATGTGGCACTCAAGGGGCAGGGTGCGCCGCTTGTGCCTATTGGAGACGAATTGCTTTTCAACGAATTTGATTTTTGCATCAACATTGGAGGTTTTGCGAATCTTTCGTATTCTGTTGATAATCAAAGGATTGCTTATGATATTGGTCCTGCAAATATTATTTTAAATTATCTCGCAAAAACATTGGGGCAAGATTTTGACGAAGATGGAAATTTGGGAAAACAGGGAATTTTTCGCGAAAAATTGTTTCAAAAATTAAATGAAATAGAATATTTCTCTAAACCTTTTCCGAAATCTTTGAGCCGCGAGTGGTTAGAAAATCAATTTATTCCTGTTTTGCAAAAGTTTAATTATTCCATTTTAGATGTTTTGCGAACAATTTATGAGCATATTGCTTTTCAAATTTCTCGTTCAACAAATTTCGAAAATTCTGTTAAAACGATGTTTTTTACAGGCGGCGGAACGCATAACTCTTTCTTAATGAAGCGAATAGAACATTTTTCGAAAAATAAAATTGTTATTCCTGACAAAAAAATTATTGATTTCAAAGAAGCATTAATTTTTGCGTTTCTGGGCGTTTTGCGTCTTCAAGGTGAGATAAATTGTTTAAAATCCGTTACAAATGCGGGGAAAAATCATTCAGGCGGAATAATATTTTCGATTTAACTTTTCAAAAAAAATGTCGTTGGAAAAAACTCAAGCAATTGTT
>DYQK01000160.1 GCA_020719385.1 Rikenella microfusus
GGGTAATTCACCCCTTTGACTTACACAAATATTGGTGGTTTTGCCCAAATTACTTATTCCAACGAAAAATTCACTTTTATTACAGGTGGACGTTTTGATAATCACTCGAATTATGGTTCGAGTTTTAATCCGAGAATTGCAGGTTTGTTCAATGTTACCGATAAAATATCTCTGCGCGGCTCGTTTAATACGGCGTTCAAAGCACCGTCGCCATATCAAATTTACAATTCTGTAGCAATTCCTGTTGAGGAAAATGGGATAATTGTTGGAGTCGATTATTGGGGTATTCCCAATACGAATCTCAAACCTGAAGAATTGACGTCTTATGAGTTTGGAATACGCGGAATTATTACTCCGCAAATATCTGTCGAAGTAGTTGGTTTTCGAAATCAAATTAAAGGTTTAATATCAAGCATTCAAGGTGTTAAACTTGATTCGAATATTTATTGCACATTAAGAGACACTTTTGCAGGTACATTTGTAAATGATAATAATGCAATTTCAACTTTGTACGGTTTAGATTTTATTTTGAACTTTCGAGAAATTGTTAAACCGATTCATTTGAACGCAAATTTATATGTTTCGTATTTCAAGGGTGAAGAAACTTTGCCCGTCAGCGGCGATGTTATTGATGTTTGTCGAAGTATGCCGCAAATTCTTGCTAAATTTCGCATAAATTTTACTCCGATTCGCAATTTTTATGTCAGTATCGACAATATTTACAGCAGCGAATGGTATGTTCGCAACATTTCGAACCAAATCGAATACAAAAATCCACTTAAAAAGAATGACGGTTTTTATACAATGGATTTAGTGTTGACCTACAAAATCAAAAATCTTTCGTTGTTGTTGAAAATCAATAACGTTTTCGATAAATTGTATGGCGGAATTGAGGCTTATGGAGGCAGTGCCGATATGAAATATAATCCGCAAACACGCCGCGTTGTTTATGGTGGAATAACAATTAATTTTTAAAAAAATTACTCAGTGTCTCCATCTTTTTTTCGAAAAAAGATGGAGACACTGTTTTTTTATTCGCAATATTTTAACTTCACGGCTTGCAGACAAACGAAAATTTGTTTTAAACCTCTAAAAGTTAAGGAATCGCAAGAATCTGAAACAAAATATTGATACGAATTTTCTGCAATTTTTTGCAAAATCACAAAATTCCAGTGCCGACCAATAATGTATGCACCTCGCATAATGTCTGTTTTGTTTAATTCTATTGCGACTAACATTTCTGCGAGAAGTTGGTCTTCGGTGTCAACAGAATGCTTTGTTTGCTTAAATTCTTGAATGAAAAAATACGGTTTTTGTGGTATTTTAATTCCCATCGCAAACATAAAATCAGTTTTCCCGCTAAATTCTACACCGTTAATTTTTGCTTTTAAGGGTTTATCATAAAAACCACGTTTATCTTTTGTGCGAAATTTGATTTTCTTAATAATTGGACTGATAAATTCCATTTTCAAATCCTCTTCTGAACAAAAAGAAAGAAAATCGAAATTCTCTGTTATTAAATTTTGCAAATAATTTGCCTCCTCATCTGATAGCAAATATTGAAAGTTAAACCACTCTTCAAAAATTTCTCGTTTATGAAGTTGTTTTAAATCTACAATTTTCACTAAATCATCAAGAATCGCAGTTTGAAAAATAATTTTTTCAGGTTTTTCCATAAAATTTCGGTTTAAATTTTTACAAAGATACGAAAAATTTTTCAAAAAACAATTTTTTTGATGAAAATTTTAGTTATTGAACACAAATTGAATCAAATTTGCCCCCATTTGCAATGCTTTTGTGCGAGTTGCTTCAGAATCGCTGTGAACATCTTGATCTTCCCAGCCATCACCTAAATCTGACTCAAAAGTATAAAAACAAAGCAGCCTTCCTTGAAAAATTAAACCAAATCCCTTGGGCGGCTTATTGTCGTGTTCATGAATTTTGGGCAAACCGTTCGGAAAATCGAATTTTTGATGATAAATTGGGTGCGAAAACGGAATTTCCACAAATTCTAATTCAGGAAAAACTTTTTTCATCTCTCGGCGAACAAAAATATCCATTCCATAATTGTCGTCAATGTGCAAAAAACCTCCCGATAACAAATATTTTCGCAAATTTTTTACATCCTCGTTAGTAAAAACCACATTTCCGTGTCCCGTCATGTGCAAAAACGGGTAATTAAAAATCTCAACGCTGCCAGTTTCCACCGTTGCGTAATCGGAATATAAATTTGTTCCCAATTCTTTGTTACAAAATTTTATCAAATTGGGCAAAGAAGTAGGATTCGCATACCAATCTCCGCCGCCGCTATATTTGAGAAGCCCAATTTTTAACTGCGAAAATGTTTGCAAAGAAAGAAAACAAAGAAAAATTAACAAAATTTTTTTCATAAAACATTAATTTGAGATAAAAACTTTGCAAAATTAATGTTTTTTTTCGTAAAATCAAAAAAAAAATTATATCTTTGCACAAAAATTGACAGAGATTGATATAAAAAAATTATTTTTCTATGGACGCAAAAAAGAAAACCATACTTATTGCCGACGACGATATGGATTATTTGTTTCAAATGCAATTGACCGTTGAGCGTTTTGGTTTTAACGTAATAACTGCTGAAAGTCAGAAGGAAGCCGAAGAGATTCTCACTCACACAAAACCCGATTTGGCGATTTTCGACTTAATGATGGAAAATGATGACAGTGGTTTTATTCTTGCTTATCGAATGAAACGAAAATATCCCGAAGTGCCGATAATTATCGCAACAGCGGTTGCTTCAGAAACAGGTATTTCCTTCGGAGAAGAATCGGAAGGAGAAAGGTCGTGGATAAAAGCAGACGCATACTTCGCAAAAGGGCTAAGAGCCGACCAATTACAACGCGAGATCAACCGTCTTTTAAATTTAACTTCGTAAATTCACAAAAAATCTGTCAAATTTCTTAGAATTTGACAGATTTTTCACTAAACTTTTTATTGTTTAACTAATTTGCCTTGAAAAATGTGTCCCTCGGCGGAAAGTTTAACAATATAAACGCCTCTCGGCAAATGCTGAATTTGTTTGACCATTAAACGATTATATTCCATAACTGCTTTATTGTCGCTGTAAACCAATTCGCCTAAAACGTTGTAAATCATTAAATTAATGCCTAAGGGTTGATATTCTTGTTTGTTATCTGAAAACTCAACAAAAAGAACTTCGTTGCAAGGATTCGGATACAACAGCAGTTTTCGTTTTAAAAAAGTATTTCCCGACTGATATTCGGTTAAAATTTTGTCTGCTTTGTAAAAATTGGGAATTCCGAAACCCCAAAATGTATCAGGTTGTGAAAATTGATGACTACTTGCTTCTATTGCCTCAATAACTTGCATATTCGTTGCGTTTCTGTGTGCTTGCCACAAACACGCAACCATTCCTGCCAAAATAGGCGAGGAAAACGAGGTGCCGCTGCTCGAACTGATGTTACCCCAACGTCCTTGCACGGTTGCATCTAAACCTTTTGCGGAAACATTGGGTTTAATTCTTTTATCGAATGTTGGTCCTTGTGAGCTAAAATAAACGTATTCGTTGTTTTTGTCAACTGCGCCGATGCTTAAAATGCTGTCTGCGTCTGCGGGTGCGCCGATGTGTCTTTGCTCCGAATCGCCGTCATTGCCTGCACTATTTACGACTAATATTCCTTTTTTTGCCGCAAAATCAGCTGCGAGAGTCGATATTGATGTATTTCCGTTCATATCTTCGTAGGAATAATTTTGTGTTGCGTCATCAAAATCGAAATAACCAAGCGATGAGTTAATAACGTCTGCACCGACACTGTCAGCAAATTCTGCTGCACAAGCCCAATTATGTTCCTCAATAATATATTCGGTGTATGCATCTTCGGAACGCAACAACCAAAAATTCGCATCAGGTGCTGTTCCGACTAATTTTCCAGGAATATTTCCTCCAATTGTAGAAAGAACTTCCATTCCGTGAGTACTTGCGTCAAAAACGGAGGAATCGCCGTCAACAAAATCTCGTGTTCCTAAGATTTGTTTATTTTTCCACAAACTATCAAAAGCAGGCAGCGAGTGAACATTGAAAAAACCTGCATCTAAGATTGCGATAGTTATTCCTCGTCCGCGAAAACCCATTTCGTGCAACAAATGTCCGTTTAATTGTGCAATTTGATTTGCTGCTTCGCCGTATTTTTTCTCTAATTTTTCTAAATCAACTTCATTTTTTTTCACAGGAATTTGTATTCGCGAGATTTCTGTGTAAATTTTCTCGTAATTTTTTTTGTTAGTTCGCCAAGAATGTGGTTTTTTCACAAAGGGCAACTCATAAATTTTTTGCAAAACGGTTGTGTCTTTGCAAAGAACGGTGCAGGAATTTAACCATTTTGAAACGTTTAAAATTTTTACTCCCAATTTTTTGAGAGCAGCAAGATATTCAGGATTCACAGGCAAGTCGCTTTCGTCAAGAGATAAATGATAATTTCTGCGTCTCTCAATAGATTTTTGCGATAAAAATTTTTCAGGTTGTTCCAACGAATAAGGAGAATTTTTTTTATCCGTAAATTCTACCAAATATTTGTCGGGATAAACTTTTTTGACAATCCTCTGTGCTTGCGAAACAGAGAAAAACAACCCAAAAATCAACAGAAAAAGCATTTTCGATTTCATAATTTCTCAAATTTTAATGAAAAAATTTTTTACAAAAATACAAAAATAATTCGCAAAGATAATACTAAACATTTAATTTACAACACTACCAATTTTTTTTATTTTTTCAAAATAATTCTCTCTTTTTCGTTGGTTTGTAATGTTGGTGTTTGAGTTTTTCCTAAAATTTTTGTTTCTTTTTTTAAATTTTCCAAAATATAATCAAAAAGTTGTTGAATAGTTAATTGTTTAGAATTTTGTAACCCTTTTAACAAAAAATAAGTAAACAAACCGTGCTTTTCTTTGTCATACGCATTGCTGTATTCCGTTCCTGACGAAGACGAAAAAACCGTTAATTTTGAAGTTAAAGCAGCGATATTTATCCGAATCTGTGCTTTTGTGCCTGAAACAAGCATATCGTTGGCTCTACCTGTTCCTGAAAAACACGCATCAAGAAAAACGGTAACATTTTTTGCTTTCAAATTGGCAAGAGAATTAAACATTTCATCCAAAGAAACGTTTGTTGATGGATAATTGGGGTCGCCATCGTAAGGAATAATAAAACCTTTTTGCGTTTTTGGGTCAGGAGCACCATGACCGGAATAAAAAATCATTACGTCAGTAACATTTTCGGTAATACGCCGCGAAATCCAACCATCGGCACCGAATAATTTACTAAATTCACCTTGTGTTGCCCCATCGTTGATGCAATAAAAAATATTCGATTCAGGAATGTTGAACGTATTTTTCGCATATTGATAAAAAGTCTTCGCATCGCGGTCTGCGAAATTTGCAGAAGGAGCATTTTTATATTGTTCAATACCGATAATTATTGCCAATGTATTCGAACCGTCAAGCGAAGTTTTGGGAAAATTCTTATCAACATCTGATAATTCCTCAATTTCTTCGATTTTTTTCACTTCTACATTTTTCTTTGTATCAATTTTGTCAACTTTCACAGAAACAACATTTTCCACTTGCTGCCCAACTTTCAACGCCAACGGAATATTTGCCCCAAAACGCCCTGTTTTTTCAGAAATTTCTAACGAAATCGGAATATCGGAACGAGAATAGCGGGCATTCGTCAGAAAATAAAATTTTACAGGTTTATAATCGCCCGCTTCGATTTTCGAAAATTCGAAAACTTTATCTCTGTCGGGACAATTCAAATTGGCATCGTCAGTCAACACTTTGATTTTCACTTTCACATTTTCTGCATCGCCTTGCCCAAAATTTTGAATGTAACACGTAACGACAATGCCTTCGGTTTTTTCAATAATCGAATTGCCGTTTCCATCGGCTTCAGTGATTCCTTCTTGATAAGCACGGTCATCAACAGCCATTTTTTCCATACGCAACGCAGGCGGAACGAAAGATTGCGTTTCGAAAGAAAATATAAACGGCGTTAAATCGAAACCGTTTTGCTCCGTAATAGAAATGCGAAATTCTCGTTTTAAACTTTGCACATCAGATTCGGCACGAAAAGAAAGCGACAAATGTTGCGTTTTGCCCGAAGCAACAGACGGAATATTTGTTGTGCTTGTAAAAACTAAATTTTTACTTGACGAAAGTGGCGTCAACAAAACAGAAATACCAAAACCATCGCCGCGACCGTTGTTTTTTAAATCAAATTCAATAGTTCCTGTTTCGCCTTCGTCTAATGCTCGATTGCCCGAAGGTTCAATAAATTTTAAATTCTCAACAACCAAACGAGCAGGATATTTCACTTGCGTATAACGAACTTTTGTGCTTTCTCCTTCGTATTCTTGGGCAAAAGCAACATTAAACAAACACAAAATGAAAAATAAAATTAATATTTTTGTTTTCATAATTCAGAAAAGTTTTAAAAGTTAAACATTTGCAAAAATAATAAAAAGTTTTCGAAAAAACAAAATTTTTTGAAAAAAAATGTCAAGTTTTAAAAACTTGACAACGCTAAATTTTACATTTTTATAAAAATTAATACTTTGTTTTCCATTCTTTCGGTTTAAATTTTTCGTCATTGACTATTGAAATGAGATTTCCTGTTTGCTTCAAAACGTATAAACCTTTTTGGTACGCGTAACGGTCT
>DYQK01000263.1 GCA_020719385.1 Rikenella microfusus
AATCAGTTGTTTATTTTTTGGCAAAGATAACAAAATTCGGGATTTTGTAAAAAAAATTATAAAAAATTTGTTTTTTCTCAAAAAATGTTATATTTTTGCCTCGTAATTACAAAACCTATTATTAGGTAACAATCCCAAATTTTTTATTTTAAACCCTGTCAGGTGCTTTTCGCACCCTGACAGATTTTTTTGTCAAGTTTATATAAACCTAACTGAGTTTCGCAGAAACCTGATAGCGTTTATATTAACCCCGCAATTTATTGCGGGGAATTTAAACGCAATATTTCAATTTTATTGCCTGCAAACAAATATAAATCTGCTTTAAACTATTGAAATTTAACGAATCACAGGCATCAGAAATAAAAAATTGATACGAATTTTCTGCGATTTTTTCGAGAATCATAAAACGCCAAATTGCCCCGACAATAAACGCACCTCGCATTAAATTAACTTTATTTAACTCTATTGCAGCAAGCATCTCAGCAAGAAGTTGGTCTTCGGCATCAACAGAATGTTTTGTTTGTTTAAATTCCTGAATGAAAAAATAAGGTTTTTGGGGTTTTTTGATACCAAAAGCAAGCATAAAATCAGTTTTCCCACTAAACTCGACCTCATTAATCACTGCTTTTAACGGTTTATCAAAATATCCACGCTTATCTTCCATCAAAAAATCAACTTTGTTCAAAATATTGCTAATAAAATACATTTTCAAATCTTCTTCTGAATAACTCAACACAAGATTGCGATGCTTTTTGATGAGAGAAATCAAAAAATTTGATTCTTCTTCGTTTAACGAATAATCAAAATTGAACCATTCGTCGAAAATATCGATATTTTCTCCCGATTTTAACTTTACAACTTGCCGCAAATCATCAAATTCTGCTGTTTGAAAAATAATTTTTTCAGGTTTGCTCATAAAATTTCTTTTTAAAATTTTCACAAAAGTACGATTTTTTTTGCGAAAAAACAAAATTTTTCTGAAAATTTTATTAAACGCTGTCAGGTGCAAGCACACTGACAGGTTTTTTGTCAAGTTTATATAAACCTAACAGGGTTTCGAAGAAATCTGTTTGCGTTTAAAAATTATTAACCCCGCAATTTATTGCGGGGACCAACGAAAAAAACGTTGCCAAGTTTTAAACCCTGACAACGCTGAATTAGAATGAACCAATCGAATTGAAAAATTGCGAAACTGTTAATTCGCATTTTTAACCAAATTGTTGTGAATTTTATTTTTGATTAAAAAATTTTTTTGATTTCTCTACTAAAATGATAATTGATTTTGCAGAAACACTACAAATTAAAGCATCTAAAATAATAGAAAATGGAATAATGATTATTGCAAAAAATTTACTGTCATTAAAAAAATGGTTACCAATATACCGTACACAAAGAGTAATA
>DYQK01000161.1:0-71 GCA_020719385.1 Rikenella microfusus
CTGTTTATTCATTTTTCAAAATTTAATACAAACTAATTTTGTTCACATACTTATTCACATAAACTAAATAT
>DYQK01000161.1:171-6657 GCA_020719385.1 Rikenella microfusus
ATATTCACATAAACTAAATATATATTCACATAAACTAAATATATATTCACATAAACTAAATATATATTCACATAAATGTGATTTTGGAAATTTAGTTTTCGATGTCTAAATCACAAACATCAACATTTTTTATTTCGAAAAATTTTTCAAATAAAAGTTTTTCACTTTTTAGAGTGAAAAACTTTTTTGCAAAATAAAATTACGTTTAGAATTTTGCTTCTGCTAAACGTTTATAAGATTTATATCGCCATGTTGCGGCTTCTTGTGCTGCGTTAAACAATTCCTCAGCGGCTTCAGGAAATTGTAATGAAAGTGCCGTATAACGAGTTTCGCTGTTGAGAAATGCTTTAAACTTCGTCCAATCGGGTTCTTTCGAATCTAAGATGAACGGATTTTTACCTTCCTTCTCTAACAAAGGATTGTAACGATACAATTGCCAGTAACCTGCTTCAACAGCGGCTTCCTCTTGTGCTTGTGATTTGCCCATTCCTCCTTTGATTCCATGATTGATGCAAGGTGCATACGCAATAATCAACGAAGGACCAGGATAAGCCTCAGCTTCTTTAATTGCTCTGAAGTATTGACCGTTATTTGCTCCCATTGCCACTTGTGCAACGTAGACATAACCGTAACTCATTGCCATCATTCCGAGGTCTTTTTTGCGAACTCTTTTGCCCGCAGCAGCGAATCGTGCTGTTGCTGCCAAAGGTGTTGCTTTCGAAGATTGACCGCCCGTGTTGGAGTAAACCTCCGTGTCGAGAACTAACATATTGACATCCTCACCTGAAGCAAGTACGTGGTCTAAACCGCCGTAACCAATGTCGTAAGCCCAACCGTCTCCACCAATTAACCAAATTGACTTTTTAATTAAGTATTGACTCAAATTTAAAATCTCTTTCGCTATTGGGTGAGATTCTTTTTCCAAAAGAACTAACAATTTTGCAGACGCAACTTTCGATTTCTCACCGTCATCTTTTGCAGCGAGCCATTCTTTGAACGCAACTTTTGCTTCTGAAGAAATGTTGGTTTCCATTGCATCATTCATTCGAAGAGCAATTCTTTCTCGCATTTTGTTAACTGCCAAATGTATTCCATAACCATATTCGGCGTTGTCTTCAAAGAGAGAATTTCCCCATGCGGGACCTTTTCCTTCAGCATTTTTGCAATATGGCGTCGAAGGAGTCGAAGCACCATAAATCATTGAACAGCCGGTCGCATTAGCGATAATCATTCTGTCGCCGTAAAGTTGCGTAATCACTTTGATATATGGCGTTTCGCCGCATCCAGCACACGCACCTGAAAACTCAAACAACGGCTGAGCAAATTGACTATTTTTAAACGTTTTGAACTTATCGTCAAGGTTTTCTTTGTAAGAAACATTTTTCGAGAAATAATTCCAACGTTCAATTTCTGCGTTTTGAGTCTCTAACGCCTTCATTTCTAACGCTTTTTTCGCTACGCCATCAACTTTTCTGCCAGGACAAACGTCTTCGCAATTTCCGCAACCTGTACAATCTAACGGACTGATCTGCATTTTAAATTGATAACCTGCCAAAGATTTACCGAAAGCATCAATAGTTTTTGTATCTTTTGGTGCGTTTTTCAACTCGGTTTCGTTCAATAAAAATGGACGAATCACTGCGTGAGGACAAACATAAGCACATTGGTTGCACTGAATACAATTTTCAGGAATCCATTCAGGAACGAAAGTTGCGATTCCGCGTTTCTCGAAAGCACTTGTGCCGTTGGGAAGTGTTCCGTCTTCGTAACCTTTGAACGCACTTGAGGGCAAATCATCGCCTTTCAAAGAATTTATTGGGAAAACTACGTTGCGAACAAAGTCAGGAATCGACTCGCAATAAGTTTTTGTTTCAGGAACTAACTCTTTCCACTCAACAGGAACTTCGATTTGGGTCAGTTCTGTTCCTCTGTCAAGTGCTTTGTAATTCATTTCGACAATTTTCTCGCCTTTTTTGTTGTAAGTTTTTTCGATGGCTTTTTTCATTTGTTTCATTGCCAAATCGAAAGGAATAACATTCGCAATTTTGAAAAATGCCGCTTGTAAAATCGAGTTTGTGCGATTTCCTAAACCAATCTCTGTTGCAATTTGGGTTGCGTTGATGGTGTAAAAATTAATTTGGTTTTCAGCCAAATATTTTTTCATCGAGTTGGGAAGTTTATTTTTCGTTTCCTCAACGTCCCAAATACTATTTAAGAGAAATGTGCCGCCTTTTTTCAAACCTTTTAACATATCATATTTGTCCAAATACGAAGGAACGTGGCAAGCCACAAAATCTGGAGCATTGACATAATATGTTGAACGAATCGGTTTGTCTCCGAAACGAAGGTGAGAAATCGTGATTCCTCCTGATTTTTTCGAATCATAAGCGAAATAACCCTGACAATACTTGTCTGTCGTCTCGCCGATAATTTTGATAGAATTTTTATTTGCTCCAACCGTACCATCTGAACCAAGACCGAAGAATTTACCTTCGAAAGTGCCTTCAGCAGAAGCATTGATGTCGGGCAAAAGCGGTAAAGAACTGAAATTTACATCATCAACGATTCCAACCGTGAAATGATTCTTCGGCTCTTTCATCTCTAAATTGTTGTAAACAGCCAACATATGTGCAGGAGTTGTATCTTTTGACGACAAACCATATCTACCTGCAATAATCATTGGGCGATTTTCACAATCATAAAACATATCGCGAACATCAAGATACAAAGGCTCGCCATTTGCTCCAGGTTCTTTTGCTCGGTCTAAAACCGTGATTCGTTTAACTGTTTTGGGTAAAACTTTTAACAAATGTTTAGTCGAAAATGGACGGAACAAATGTACCGCAATCATACCGACTTTTTTACCTTGTTTTATGAGATAATCAACAGTTTCTTTCAACGTTTCAGTCACAGAACCCATTGCGATAACAATGTTTTCAGTATCAGGAGAACCGTAATAATCGAAAAGTTGATAATTTCTACCTGTCAATTTCGATATTTCCGCCATATATTTCTCAACAACTTCAGGAACAGCATCCCAATAAGGTTGACCTGCTTCCTTTGATTGAAAAAATACGTCAGGATTTTGTGCTGTTCCGCGAGTAACAGGATGCTCAGGATTTAACGCATTATTTCGAAAATTTTGCAACGCAACATAATCAACCAACGGAGCAACATCTTCGGTTTGCAACACCTCAACTTTTTGTAACTCATGAGAAGAACGAAAACCATCGAAAAAATGCAAAAATGGAATACGAGATTTTATTGCACAGAGATGAGCAACGCTTGCTAAATCCATAATTTCCTGAATGCTGCCTGTTGCCAAAAGTGCGAAACCTGTTTGACGCGTTGCGTAAACATCTGAGTGATCACCGAAAATCGAAAGTGCATGTGCAGCAACGCTTCGCGCACTCACATGAATAACGCCGGGCAACAACTCGCCTGCGATTTTGTACATATTAGGAATCATCAACAAAAGTCCTTGCGAAGCAGTGAATGTTGATGTCAAAGCACCGCCTTGCAATGCTCCGTGAACAGCACCTGAAGCACCGCCCTCAGATTGTAACTCAACAACGCGCACTTCCTCGCCGAACATATTTTTGCGACCTTTGGCAGCCCATTCGTCAACATTCTCTGCCATATTCGACGAAGGAGTAATAGGGTAAATGGCAGCGACTTCGCTGAACATATAAGCAATATGTGAAGCAGCTTCGTTGCCGTCACAAACTAAAAATGTCTTCTTCGATTCTGCTTTTTTCTTCTTCTCAGCGGAAAGAGTTGCAGACCATTTTCGAATCTCGGTTCGAAACCATTCATCAGCCTCGTCTGTCCATTTGAAATTGTTGCGAATATATTCCATTGTGTCCTTCTCAACGTCGGTATAAATATCGCCGTCAACAACTTTTAGGAATAAATTTTTTGCATCTGCAATAGATATTCGTCCATCACCTTTGCCTTTTACAGCTTCTTCTGCGGCTTCAAGTAATTCTCTGTCATACTTTACGCCATTAATAACTTTGTAATATGCCATAAGTTTGAAACTTTTAAAATATTAACTTTGCAAAATTATAATAAAAATTTGAAAATAACAAAAAAAATTAAAAATATCTCAAAAAATTTTTAAACAAAATATTTAACGCAAAAAACAAATTATTTAATAAAAATATTTTTATTCAATAATTTGTTTTCAACGATTTTGATTTTCACAAAAATTAAAATTTATTTGAAAATCTTATTTTTTCTCTCAAATTTTAACTTTTTCGAGACAAATAACGTTAATTTTTGTTAAAAATTTTCTTAAAAGTTTTAAAATCGTACATAAATAAACCTTTTATGGTTGCTATCCATAAATTTCCGAATTTATCTCTGTCAATATCATAAATCCACGGTTCTGGAAGTGCAGAATTTGTCGAATCGAAAACCGTCCACCTGTCGTTTTCAAATTTTATTAAACCCGCTCCACATGTTGCAAACCAAACTATTCCATCTTCTTGAACGAAAATTTTTGAAATATATCTGCATTTAAAAACAGAATTTTCAGAATTAAAAATTTCCCATTTCTTGCCGTCATATTTTGCCAATGGAGATTCGCCCCTGCCTCCACGAATCCAAATATTTTTCTTATCAAAAGCAATCTCCTCAACAATTTTAAACGGACATTTTAACTTTTCCGACAAATTTTCCCATTTCTTCCCATCAAAAACAGCAATACAATTTTTATCTCCTGCAAAATACAAAGAATTTTCATATTTTGTGATATAAAAAAAGTAATGTTTCTCAAAATACGCATTCACAGGATAATGCGAATATTTAACATCTTCCTCATATTTCAAAATTCTGTCATTTGTAGCAAACCAAACAGCATTTTTATCGCACAAAACTCCGATGGCAGTAAGCAAATCAAAGTGTAGAACTTGCCAATTTTGATTGTTAAACTTCAAAATGCCGTTATAAGTTGTAAACCATTTATTGCCTTTCTCATCAATGGCAATATCATTGATAGTCCAACCCGCAACATTTCGCTTTTGCATTTTTGGAATTTTTGTATTTTGATGAGTAAAAAAATCGACTTTCCCATTTTCGATGTTATATCTGCCGATAAATAAACTATCTTGCTGGTAATAAATGAAACTGTAAAACCACAAAAACGAATTTTCGAGTTTAATTTTTCGTATTTCATTGTTAAAAACTTTGTTTGTGTCGATTTGTGAAAAGCAAAAATTACAAAAAAGCAAAGAAATGAATAAAAAAGTTAATGTTTTCATATTGTTTTTTGCGAAATTAAAAAAATTACTTATTTTTACAAAAAAAATTTATTTTTGTTGTAAAATTTGAGATTAAAACTTCGTTTATGTTTGAAAATTTGCGAGAAAAACTAAAACATTTTTGCGTAGGAATTGCGGGAGTAGGCGGTTTAGGGTCAAATTGTGCAGTTTCGCTTGCCCGAACTGGAATTGGAAAATTGATAATTGCCGATTTTGATGTCGTTTCTGAAAGCAATTTAAACAGACAATATTATTTTCGAAACCAAATTGGGCAAAAAAAAGTTTTTGCGTTGCAGGAAAACATTGAGAAAATCACTACAGAAACAATTATTGAACCACATTTTATTAAACTTTCTCCTGATTCCATTATTTCGTTGTTTAAAAATTGTGAAATAATTATTGAGGCTTTCGATTTGGCTGACCAAAAACAAATGTTAATCGAAACTGTTTTGTCAGAAATGCCCGAAAAATATGTTATTTCGGGAAATGGAATGGCGGGTTTTGGCAGAAATAATGCAATAAAAACTCAACAATTTGACCGTTTATTTATTTGCGGCGATTTTGAAAGTGAGATTTCGGATTCTTTGCCGCCCTTGTCTCCGCGAGTGTGTGTGGTTGCGAATCTGCAAGCAAATCAAGCACTTGAAATTTTGTTGGAAAATTTTTAAAAAATTTCTCGAAAAAAATTTGTTATTTCGAAAATAATTTTTACCTTTGTGCCGTGAAAAAAAAGCCACTTTAGCTCAGCGGTAGAGCAGCGGTTTCGTAAACCGCAGGTCGTGGGTTCAAATCCCATGAGTGGCTCGAATGTTTTTGCGGGATTAGCTCAGTCGGTAGAGCGTCAGCTTCCCAAGCTGAAGGTCGCGGGTTCGAGACCCGTTTCCCGCTTCAAAAAGGACAACACTCTTGAAAGAATAGTTTTCTCTCAAGAGTGTCATTTTTTCTCACAAAAATTCTTTACAAAACGATGATGATGTCAATTTCGTTGATTCGCTGCAAATTTATGTTCACTAAACGATACTTTCTCGAAGTTTAGTAATCTCTTCAAGGGAAAATTGCGAACATTTCTGAATTATCTCGTTTTGAAAACCATTTTTTATCATTTCTAAAACCATTTCTCGCATTCCCTCAAGTTTTCCTTCTTCTTTTCCCTCAAGTTTTCCCTGCTTAATCAGTTGATACGCAGTTGACTCGAACACTTCACCCAATTCGAAGTTTAATT
>DYQK01000162.1 GCA_020719385.1 Rikenella microfusus
AAAAATTTTATTCCAGCGAGTTTAGCAAATATTGATTATCCCGAAGCGTTGGAAAGAGTATTATCGCAAAATTAATTTCGATTTTTTATGAACAAAATTTGCCGCAACAAATTAATTTTTTAAAAAAAGTTCTGACAGAATTTCACATTTTTTTGAGAAATTTCTGAGAAAAAATTTTATCAAATTAAAAATATTTGTATTTTTGCAAAAAATCAAAAAATTATGATAGAAATTTCTGTTGGAAGATGGGACGATAACGATGTTGTTGTGCAACGAGACGCATACATTGATTATCACCATATCAAACTTTTTCGCGATAATGATGGAACTTGCTACGTAATAAACCTTAGTACGTGGGCAACAACAACGGTCAACGGCAAACAACTGACGACTAATGAACGGACAATTCT
This sequence comes from Rikenella microfusus, assembly GCA_020719385.1. GTDB lineage: Bacteria > Bacteroidota > Bacteroidia > Bacteroidales > DYQK01 > DYQK01. The sequence goes on from DYQK01000162.1 coordinate 411, forward strand.
CAAACTTACCGATATTTTACAAATCGGACAAACTATTTTTGAGTGGAAAAAACATTTACTCAAGGAGGAAGTTGTCGAGCAGCCCAAAAAAATTATTACCTCATCGAATCCGAATATGGATTCCAAAGACCCCAAACCCAAAGAATCAATAATTTATATTCCGCTACATCAGACAAAAAGCAATCTTAACGTGGAATACGCAGGCTTTTGGTTGCGTTTCGCTGCTTTTCTGATAGATTTAATTATTATGTTTTTTGTCTTGGGCATCTTAGGAGTTATTTTTCGCAGATTTGGCTCGTTTTTCTTAGGAATAATTGGGAATTGGTTGTATTACGCACTGATGGAAAGTTCATCAATGCAGGCAACATTCGGCAAAATGGCTGTCGGACTGAAAGTTGTTGATACACAAGGAAATAAAATTAACTTCGGACAAGCCTCAGGAAGACATTTTGGAAAAATTCTTTCAGGTATGATTTTGTTTATCGGTTATATGATGGCAGGCTGGACAGACAGAAAGCAAGCACTTCACGACATTATCTCGGATTGTCTCGTTATTATTAAAAAATAGGGAAATTTTTACCTGTTGGTGAAAATGAAATGTGATAAGTTTGCGAAATTTATCACATTTTTAAATTAATCATTTCAAATCTGAGAGATAAAAAAGTGCAAAAAATATTTTAACAGAAATGTTCTCAAAAATAAAATAATTTTTTTTATCTTTGCGGCAAAATAAATTTATTTATTCGAAAAAAATGAAAATTTATCCTGTTATTTTGACTTTTTTGTTTTTGGGAATTTTTGTAAACATTGGTTTCTCACAAAAATTTTCACTTATTTATTCCGACACTTTGTGTTCTGAAAAAATTTATACTTTTCAAATTCGAGATACGACTTCTCTAAATTCAAAAATTGACTCGGTTTATTGGTATTGGAACGACACAGGATTGATGAAATCGAAGCAAAAACCGACATTCAGAATTACTAAATATTTCTCGTTGTCAGGAATTCATAGTGTAAAAGTGATTCGATTTCGCAAAGATTCTGCACGCATCATAAAAGATTCTGCCACTTTTTCAATGAAAATTTTTCAAGGTCCTCAAATAACATTGCTGACGAATCCTGCCGTAGAAGAGGGTTTTGTAAAAAGTTGTACCAACAAAGAATTGAATCTTGCAATTTCGTTAAAAGAATTGCCGCCGCCGAATTATGAGTTTGCGATAAATTGGGGAATGACTGATACTCTCGTTAAAATTGATGATTTTTCGACAGCAAAAAACAACATTTACCCGCCGGGAAGTGCTTTTACGTTAAAATTATTCTCCAAGGATACGACTAATCATTGCGAAAGAGTTGATACAGTTTTTATTATCACGGGACCGCCGAATGTTACGTATGAGCGAACCGAAATTGTTCCGTCTTGTCAACCCAAAAGAGAAGGTTTAAAGTTAAATATTCCGCCTTTTGCGGGAGTCGGCATCTCATTTGGAGACAGCACATTTCTGTCTATCAAAGCACTCAAGTATCGAAGAGAAGATACCTTAGTTTCACATACTTATATAACTTCTTCTTGCGGAAAAGACGTACTTATCGGAAGTGATACTATTTGCAAAGATTGTTTTGTGATAACAATTAGTGCAACGAATGTTTGTGGTCCCTCGATAACGGTTATTGCCCCGATTCGCACTTATGACAAGCCTTACGTGAACGGTTTCGAGGTAACAGACCCAAAACCCTCGTTAAATGTAGATACTTTAACGCATTTTTGTTCAGGCGGAGAATTTACGTTTCTTCGAAATAGCAGTCGAGGAACAGCACCTATTCATTTAGGAATGAACGAATGTTTTTTCAGCGATACAATAACTTTTTCGTTCAAAGATTTGTCGCCATCGAAAAATGACACAACTTTTACCTCGATTTGTGATGGAAATAAGTGCGATACAATTTATCATTTAAAAATTGAAGACGGACAATTTTTAGTTTCTGTGAAACAAGCAAATCTATGCGGCGAAAGTATTTTTTCGAAAAAAATTACTGTCGCAAAAAAAGATACAGCAAAGTTTGAGCCTGTCGGTTATGATGGTTGTATGCCTGTAAATATATTTTTCAAATATAATCAGTCTCCCGATATTACCGATTTTTATTGGAACTTCGGAGACGGTTCGCCCAAGGATGCAAGCAATGTTTCTCCAACGCATCGATACGATGTCGAAGGCGAATTTAAAGTTACGCATTTGATTCAAAATAAGTATAATTGTCAGAATCAATATGATACGGTTTTGAGTTTTAAATATTGCGAGAATATGTACATTCCAAATGCGTTTATTCCTGACAGCAGGAATGAGAAAATTAAGGTTTTAAGACCTATTGCGGCGAAGTTACGAGAATATAATATTGAGATTTTTACTTCTTGGGGCGAATTGTTGTGGAAATCGGCAGTTCTTGAGAACGGCGTTCCCGCTGAGGGTTGGGATGGAACATATCAAGGAAGACCTTGCCCGCAAGGCGTTTACATTTGGAAGGCAGAAGCAACATTCGATGACGGCACAACAGGCGGCAAAGAATGGAAAGGCGAAAATCGAAACGGCAAATATTACAAAGTGGGTTCTTTCACTTTAATTCGATAAAAAAATGAAGAAATTACTTTTTTTCACTTTTGCGATAATGTTGATTTTTTCCTGCAAAAAACAGAAAAATTATGTCAAGTTGGCAGGAATAACGCAGGGAACAAGTTTTCATATTTCTTATAATGCGGTAAAAGATGAGGATTTGAAAAAACAAATTGACTCAATTTTGAAAAAATTTGATTCCTCGCTTTCAATTTTCAACAAAAATTCGATTATTTCGCGGATAAATCAAAATGATAATTTAGTGAAAACGGATTCTTATTTTGAAATTGCGTTTGAAAAATCTGTCGAGATAAATAACAATTCTGAAGGTGCTTTTGATATTACTGTTTCTCCGTTGGTGAATTTTTGGGGGTTTGGTTTCAAAAAAAATCCTAAACCTGTTAAAGATACGACCAAAGTTATTGATTCTCTGCTAAAATTGGTCGGAATGAGTAAAGTTCGCATTGAAAATCATACTTTTCTCAAAGAAGATTCTCGCATAACACTTGACTGCAACGCAATAGCACAGGGTTTGTCTGTAGATATTGTTTCAGAATTTCTCGAAAGCAAAGGCATCAAAGATTATATGGTAGAAATAGGAGGCGAAGTGCGTGTTCGCGGTTTCAACGAAGTGAACGAATATTGGAATATCGGAATCGACAAGCCTGTTGAAAATTCAACAGAATTTAACCGAGAACTTCAGACGGTTTTTAAATTGAAAAATAAATCGGCGGCAACTTCGGGAAATTATCGCAAATTTAAAGAGGAAAACGGACAAAAATTCACTCACACAATAAATCCTAAAACAGGTTTTCCTGTGAAAAGCAATTTATTAAGTGCGACAATTATTGCGGCAGATTGTCTCTCGGCAGATGCTTACGCAACGGCGTGTATGGTTTTGGGGTTAGAAAAAAGTTTAGAGTTGTTGAAAAAACGCAAAGAGTTGTCAGGAATTTTTATTTATACAAACGAGAAAGGAGAATTTTTAACTTACATTTCAGACGAGTTAAAACCGTTTATTCTCAATTAATCTCTGACGTAATTTGCAAATTGAGCGTTGTCATCTTTCTAAAAAGAGGGCAATGCTTTTTATTTCTCAAAAAAATTTTCGAAAATTTTTTATTTATTCGAAAAAAAATTGTACATTTGTCCCAACTAAAAAAGTAACAAAATTTTCAAATTTATTTTATGAAAACCATTTTAACAAAACAAGATGTTTTAAATTTAATTGCTGCCAGCAGTGTGGAGAGTAAATCTTCTATGGAGCAAATAAAACTTGAATTTGCCAAGCAAAATGCTGAATTGAACAAAAAAATCGGTGAACTCACCGACACTATCGGTGAATCGGCAGAATCGCAAGTCCGAGAAAGCGTTATTGCGTTATTTCGTTCTCGCGGCATTATTCTTGACGAGATTTTTCCTCGTGCCATCAAGGAAGATTCTGACGGCACAAAATTATACGAAATTGATTTATTGGTCGTCAACACCGTTTATGCGGTGGCAGTTGAAGTGAAAAATAGGTTGCGACAAAAAGATGTTGAGAATCATTTGAAACAAATTGAGAAAATCAGAAAGCATCCGATGTCTTGTGTGAAAGGGAAAATATTACTCGCTGCGGTGGCAGGAATGTTGATGAAGCAAGAAGTGGCAGAATTTGCAATGAAAAAAGGGCTATTTGTGATTAAACCGAAGGGCGACTCGGTAAAAATTCTCAATAAACCTGATTTTAAATTCAATGAATGGTATGTTGGGAAATAATGTTCAGTGAAGTTTATAGAAAAGATATATTAATTTTGTTACTTCTAAATTTTTTAAAAAGTATAAATTTTTTTTTATTTATTCGAAAAAAATTGTAATTTTGCCCCGCAAAAATTTTTTATGCAATTAATTTTTTGAGAAAATTTTATGGTACAAATGACTTCACAAGATTACATGGCACGCGAGGATAAATTCGGTGCCCATAATTATCATCCATTGCCTGTCGTTCTCGAAAGAGGAGAAGGTGTTTTTGTTTGGGACGTTGAAGGAAAACGTTATTACGACTTTTTGTCGGCGTATTCTGCGGTTAATCAAGGACATTGTCACCCAAAAATCGTTGCGGCAATGATAGAGCAAGCACAAAAAATGACTCTCACCTCAAGAGCATTTTACAACAGTTGTCTCGGAGAATTCGAAGAATATATCACTCAATATTTCGGTTATGACAAGGTTTTACCTATGAACACAGGAGCCGAAGCTGATGAAACCGCTATTAAACTTTGCCGCAAATGGGCATACAAAAAGAAAGGAATCGCAAGATACGAAGCAAAAATTGTTGTCTGTGAAGGAAATTTTCACGGAAGAACGACAACAATCGTTTCGATGTCAACAGACCCTTCCTCGTATGAAGATTATGGACCTTTCACACCAGGATTTATCAAAATTCCTTACAACGACATTGCCGCATTAGAAAACGCATTACAAGACCCAACTGTTGCAGGATTCCTTGTTGAACCAATTCAAGGCGAAGCAGGCGTATTTGTCCCCGACCAAGGTTATATTCGCAAAGCATACGATTTATGTAAAGCGAAAAATGTTTTGTTCATCGCAGACGAAGTACAAACAGGATTAGCAAGAACAGGAAAAATGTTGTGCTGCGACCACGAAAATGTTAAACCCGATATTTTGATTCTCGGAAAAGCTCTTTCAGGCGGCGTAATGCCAATTTCTTGCGTTCTTGCCGACAATGACGTAATGTTAACCATCAAACCCGGAGAACACGGCTCAACCTTCGGCGGAAATCCATTGGCAGCAAAAGTAGGAATCGCTGCGTTAGAAGTTCTCAAAGCAGAAAATCTTGCCGACAACGCAGAAAAAATGGGCGAAATTTTCAGAAGTGAAATTTCGAAAATTAAATCAGAAATGGTAGAAATTGTCCGCGGAAAAGGTTTATTGAACGCAGTGGTTGTTAAACCGAAAGGAAATTCGACTGCTTGGGACGTTTGTTTGCGTTTGCGAGACAACGGAATGCTTGCGAAACCAACTCACGACCATATCATTCGTTTTGCACCGCCGTTGGTTATCAACGAAGCACAAATTCGAGAAGCAGCAAATATTTTCGAAAAAACAATGAAATCTTTTGAATAAAAAATAGAGGTAGTGTTTATTTTTACAAATTTAAACACTACCTAAAATTAAATTCATGGGAAAATTATAAATATTTTCGCGAATTGTTCTCGCAAAGAGAGGTAATGCAAGATTTTCTCACAGGTGCGTTGCAATACATTGCGAAACATCTCCTTGCTGAATTACCTCTTTGCTGTTGACAAAGGGGCTCCTTGGCGTTGTGCCAAGAATTTTTCTTGGTTCGCGGATAGTATGCTTTTTAGGTTTCTTGCGAAACGGTCATCCACTTTTTTCTGTTCAACTTGTTGATTATCAACGAAAATACTCGCAAAATATTTGCCTGATGCAGTTTTTTCGATGGTTACATTTTTTATTTTTCCACGAAAATTCCGATGTAAAACAATTTTTATCTCTCGAAGTTTTGTAATCGTCAACAAATTTTTTTCAAAACAGACAATTCAGCCTGCATTTCGTAATATGAAATCGAAGTTTTGTCTTTTTCATAAGAA
>DYQK01000163.1 GCA_020719385.1 Rikenella microfusus
ATATTTGTAAGCACGTAACATCTTGGAAAAATATTTCTTTGCAAAAATACAATATATTTTCGAAAAGCAAAATTTTTTCTTTGATTTTTTGAAAAAAAATCAGCACGTTCATCCGACTATGCTAAAGACATAGCGGATTTTTTGTGCATTTCGTTAAAATCTGTTTAAAAATGACAAACTCGTGAAATAGAAGTTCCAATTGAAGTTAATGCTAACATTGAAGGTAGAGACACTCTTTTATTATTCATTTTTTCAAAAAAAGTTCACTTTTTATTATTATGACTCACTTTTCCCATTTTTCCATATCTTAAAACAAAAAAACTTCACAAATTTTAAATTTTTGTGAAGTTTTTTTTTGTTAAATCCGTTTGTCGATGAGATATTTATTCCGCTCTGTCGCATTTCGAGAAATCAGTTCAGCAAGAAAACCCGTTAAAAAAAGTTGTGTACCAAAAATAATCGCCAAAAAACCTAAGAAAAACAACGGTCTGTTTGAGATTCCGTATTCGTTGAGAAATAATTTTGCAATTGCCAAATAAAATAAAATTCCAAAACCAAGTAAAAACGACAAGGAACCCAATAATCCGAAAAAGTGCATCGGTTTTTTTCCGAATTTTGTAATGAACATTATGGAAATTAAGTCTAAAAAACCATTGATAAAACGTTCCATACCAAATTTTGAGGTGCCATATTTTCGTTTTTGATGCTCAACAGGTTTCTCGCCGATTTTTTTGAACCCCGCATTCTTGGCAAGAACAGGAATATATCGGTGCATCTCGCCGTAAACCTCAATAGATTTTATTACCTCGCTGCGATAGGCTTTCAAACCACAGTTAAAATCGTGAAGTTTTATTCCTGAAGTCCATCTCGCAGTTGCGTTGAAAAGTTTGCTCGGCAAATTTTTCGACAAAATCGGGTCGTAACGTTTTTTCTTCCAACCCGAAACCAAATCATATTTCTCCTGAACTATCATTTGATACAATTCAGGAATCTCGTCAGGACTATCCTGCAAATCGGCATCCATCGTTACAACAACATTCCCTTTTGCCATCTCAAAACCACAAAATAACGCAGCCGATTTCCCATAATTTCGACGAAACTTTATACCGCGAACATTCGGATTTTGTTGCGACAAATCCTCTATAATTTGCCAAGACGAGTCAACGCTCCCGTCATCAACCATAATGATCTCGTAGGTAAAACCTTTTTCATTCATTACTTTTTCTATCCAACTGCACAATTCTCGCAACGATTCTTCTTCGTTGTACAAAGAAATAACCACAGAAATATCCATACATAAAAAATTTTCGCTGCAAAGATAAATATTTTTAAAATTTTTCACAAAAAAATATATAAAATATCAATTTTTTTTTTAATTTTGATACAAATTTAAACCTCATTTTTGTTATGAAAACCAAATTTCTCTTTTTTACAATATTTTTTCTGTATTTCTCACAGAAAAATTTTGCACAAAAAAACGACACAATTGACATTTTCGAGTTAACCATAGAGGAACTTATGAAAATCGAAGTAACAACCATCACAAAAACAGAAGTCAAATATTTCGATGTTCCTGCCTCGATGTCAATTATCACCAAACAAGATATTAAACGCTACGGATACCGAAATCTCGCAGAAGCACTCGCTCGCGTGCCTGAAGTTTATACGCATTATTTGGGCAACGACCACGAATCTGATTTTCGAGGTTTTTTTACAAGTATGTATCCGAGAAGAGTTTTGTATTTGATAAACGGACACAAAATTAACGATTATTTTTTCTTCGGCGATTTTCAAACTTCGACCATCGGCGATATTTCCAATGTTGAACGAATCGAAATCGTTCGCGGACCAGGTGCAGCACTTTACGGAACAGTAGCCGTTATCGGAGTAGTGAATATTATTACGACTACTCCCAAATTGACCGAAGAGAAAAAAACTTTCCTCAACATCTCTGCCTCTCTCGATGATATTAGTGAAAATTCTTTCACGCAAAAATATCAACTTCAATTTGCTCACCGTTTTTCTGAAAAAATATTTTTCAACTCACATTTTTATTGGTTTTCAGGAAAAAGTTTTTACGATTCAGAAACTAAAAATACTATTACTCCATGGATTGGGGCAAAAACTTCTGACGGAACGCAAAATATTATTTTGCAGACAGATTATTTTTGGGATGCGAAACAATTGGTTACAGAAAATAAACGCTATCAATTGCCCAATTTTACCGCAAATTTGCGACTTTTCGACTTCAACTTCGGGGCAATATTGCACGGAAGATGCGTCACAAGTGTGATTCCACGCCACATATGGACATTGAACGAACCCGACAAGGCAACAAGATATTGGAATACTTCATCAATATTTTGCGAATGGAACCCAAAAAAACTCAAAAATATTGATTTCTCTGCGAAAATTAGTTACAACATTCAGAGCCGCGGCAGTGGATTTTCTTTCAACGCAAAAGATTCTATGATAACGCCTGAGGGAAAAAAAATTAATATGATTGAAAATTACGCCATTTTCGTTGCGTTTCCTTATTTTTTTCGAAACGAAAAAGGAAATTTCAATGCTTATCTCAAATATGTAAAACCAAGAATGACCGTTGCAGAGATGAAAAAACGCGGCAACGAAGCCTTACTGCGTTGGGCAAATGTCGATAAAAGTTGGACTTTCGATATTCAAGCGAGTCCGTATAAAAGTGAAATGTTTACTCTTATGTTTGGGAGCAGTTTTTCGAGTTCCGATAATAAAAATTACGGAGCGTATCTCTATGAAAATAACGAAGTTATTGCTTGGTCGCAAACAATGAAAGCAGACGGATGGCAAACAAATTTCTGGTCGCAAATTTTGTTTAATTGGGCGAATAAATTAATTGTTACCGCAGGAATTCGTTATGATTATCAAAATATTCGAGATGCACATTACGAGATTGATGAAATTCCTGTTTACACCTTGAAACTTAACTCGCAAGGTCGTTTTGATACGGTTATTTATGGAAAAAAGAATCGCGAGGCACAAGATTTTACGCCGAGAATTTGTTTAAATTATCACTTAACAAAAGATTTTAACATTCGATTTTTATATTCGCAAGCGTTTCGGGCTGTTTCGGCACAAGAAATTTTGCGATATGACGGAGAAGTAGAATCTGAGAAAACAGATAATTTCGAAGGAATCCTGTCGTATAATATTTCTGAAAATTTTAATTTAACGTTCAATGCGTTTCGCATAAAAGGAAATATTGTGTATTATTGGAATCCATTACTACTGAGTTACGCACAAGGAAGCGGCTGGAGTAATACAGGTTTTTCGTTGAATGCCGTTTATGCTCGCAGCAAAAATTTCAACATTTGGGGCAACATTACGTATTATGCTTTTTTGGAACGAGCTACTAACGGACTCGATTTTATGAAAGATTATATAAAAAATCCGACTAATCCTCCGAATTTGCCCAATGAATATCATCCGCTTGATTCTCCGACATTTCTCGCAAAAGCAGGAAGTTCATACTCTTTTTATTCTAAAACAATTATTTCGACAGAAATGTATTTCAATGGAGAAATAAAAGTTTTAACTCCTGTGAATCAAAATTTGGGCGACCCAACGCCCGTGCAGGCAGGAAAAAATTTCAAAGAATATAATGTTCCATCAACTTTTACGGTAAATTTTATGATTTCGCAAGATTTTAGAAAATTTAGAATTTACGGTTTAACGATGATGCTTAAAGTGCGAAATGTTTTTAACACAAAAGAACATTATATGTTAAATACTTCGATGCAAACTTGGGAAAAAAATACGTATTATAAACCAAATGAAGTTCACGGTTTTGGACGACAATTTATTTTTCAGGCAACGTACGAATTTTAATTTCATCTTTTTTCAAATTTTGTCAGGTTTTTCGAAATCTGACAAAATTTTTTCGTAATATTTTTGTATACTTTGAGATAAAATTTTATAAACTTCTGCAAATATTTCTGAAAAATTGTTTAAAAAAGTTAAATGTTTTTCAATAATAATTTTATCATTGCGTTTTGCAGGTCCTGTTTGCGATATTGACGGCGAATTGGTTAAAATTTTCTCAAAAGTTTCAGAAATTAACGGAATAAGCAATTGAAAATCAATGTTTTGCGAAGACAAAATGTTTTCGGCAATCGTAAAACAATGATTCACAAAGTTATTGACAAAAATCGCCGACAAATGCAACATTTCTCGTTTTTCAGAATTGAGAAAATAAACATTTTCTGACAAAGTTTTTGCCATTTGAAACAAAAATTCTGCGTCTTGTTCCGAATTTGATTCTATAAAAATCGGTATTTCGCAAAAATTTATCTCTTTATTTTTCGAAAAAGTCTGCAACGGATAAAAAACGCCTGCTCTTTTACATTTCGAAGTTAAAACATTTAACGAAACACTTCCCGACAGATGAACCATTAATTTGTCTGTAAAATTAAGATTTTCAACAACTTCCGAAATAGAAGAGTCGTTCACTGCAATAAAATAACAATCTGCGTCAGGAAAAATTCTCTGAAAATCGGTGGAAAAATTACAATTTAATTCTTGAGCAAGTTTTTTTGCAGAATCTTCTGTGCGGCTAAGAATTTGATAAATACAAAAACCTGATTTTTGCAAATTCCGAGATAAATGTGTCGCAAGATTTCCTGCTCCGATAAAAATAATCCTCACCATCGCAACGCACTGACAGGTAAGTAAAAAATGATTCTTTGAATTCTGAATTTTTGCCCTCTTTTGTCCGTTGCCTCAAAAATAATTGTGTTTTTCCCTCTCGAAAGCGGCAAAGATTTTTTGATTGGAACATCGCATTTCGAGATTAAGTGTTCTTGCGAGGAAATTGTGCTGTCGATGTAAAAGAAAAAAACGCTGTCGAAAGTTGAACTATCGTTTTGCAAAGCAGGAATCGTATCAGGCAAATCTCGATAAACAATTGTTGAGTCCAAAAAAAGAGAGTTATTGATAAAAATTTTCATGCTGTCGAGTTGAGAAATTCCATTCGCACAAAGTTCAAGCAAAACCGTATCTTTTGTAACAGACATTATTGAGTCGTATCTTGTGTCAAAAGTTGTTTCGAAATTAAATTCGGATTTTTTTACGTTGCTAAATTTGAGAATCGCAAAATCCCAGCCGTTTAAACCGTCAATATAAGTCGACCCCGCAAGGACTAAACCTTTGTCTTTCGTTTCGATTAAGGTATTTACGTAGTCTAAACTTTTTGTTTCATAGACTTTTCCCCATTTTTTCTTTCCATATTTGTTAAATTTTACCACCCAAAAATTCGAAATTTGTTCATTTGCACTTTTGAGAAATCCTGCCACAGCAAGGTCGTCATCGTAGGTTTGTACAACTGATGTTGCCTCTTCCCAGTCGCTCCAGCCATAGATTCGTCTCCAAACTTCGTTTCCGTTTTTGTTTAACTTCATCATAAAAACGTCATAATCGATAATTGCCACAGTTCGAGAGTAACCAACAATGACTATTCCGCTGTCTGTGGTTTCGACCATTGAACTTCCTACGTCCCATTCGTGATGCCAAAGTTCGTTTTGAGAAATTTCTTGTCCGCTGGCATCAACTCTGACGAGAAAGATTCTTGTGCTATCTTGCCATGCTTTTTTTAAACCTGCCATTGCGAAACCACCGTCATAAGTTTGCACGAGACAATTTGCCATTTCGTCGCGGCTTCCGCCATAAGTATTTTCCCAAATAATCGTTCCATCTTCATTTAATTTAACGAGCCAAAAATTTGCTTGTCTAAACGGATTCGAGTAATTATAACCTGTTACCGCAAAACCGCCTTCTTTTAACTTGATAATTTGTCGAAATGCATCGTCAGCTTGTCCGCCGTACATTTTTTCCCAAACAGTTTTCCCATTTTGATTTAGTTTAACAATAAAACCTTGCATATCGTGAGGAGAGGAAGGTCGCCAACAATAGCCTGCAACGAGTAAACAACCGTCTTTTGTCTCAAGAATTGATTCCGCAGATGAAATTGTGTCGTTTTTAAAAACGCGATTCCATAACAATTCACCATATTTTGAAAATTTAACAACAGCAATATACTTTTCTCTTGATTTTGCTGATGAACCCGCAACAACAATGCCGCCGTCAGAGGTTTCGACCATACAGCGAGCATCGTCAAGGAAGGTTCTCATATCGTTAGAATCTCTTGCTCCCCAGGTACGCACCCAATCTAACTCGTATTGCGAAAAACTTTCCTGAAAAAATGTGAAAAAAAATATTGTGAAACAGAAAATTTTGTATCGCATAATGAAAAATTTTGTGAAAATAAAAAGTTTAGAATTCAAATATTAATTAAAACCCTAAACTTTTTATCAAAAAAATTACTTTTTACTCAATTCAAAGAGAAGCTGCTGAAAAAATTGATTTTTTTCACTCAACAATTCATTTTTTTTCTGCAAAAGATGTTTTTTTTCTTGAAAAGATAAATTTGGGTTTTGCAAAACCGAGTCAATTTTCAAAATTTCAGAATCTTTTTCCTGCAAAACAGAGTTTATTTTTTGAATTTTCAATTCCTGTTCTTGCAAAAGAGATTTTACCTCTTCAATTTCAGAATCCTTCTCCTG
>DYQK01000264.1 GCA_020719385.1 Rikenella microfusus
TAAAATCTATTGTAGCTTCTTATGTTTATTCAGAAGGCGAAGGAGCGAGTTTTGAGGACAAATTCACAGAATATTCTATTGAAGTTTTAGAATCAATTGGAAAGTCAGAAGGAGCAAGAGTATTATCTTATGTTCACCCTAACAGTCAGGGCGGAATAGATTGGAAAATCAACGGATTTTGTTTGAAAGATTTTGTAAAAGACGAAAACAAAAAGGAATACTACGAAACGCTTGATTTGTTTATCACATTCTACAAAAACGAATACGATTACAACATTACAAAAGACGATTATACAAAATCGCTCAATCAGATTAAACGCTTTATTAATGCTGCATTAAAACGGCATATTGATTACATTGACAAAGCACACGAAGAATTATATCATCTAATTGAGATAATTGGAAAACAAGGTAAAGACTTTGACCGTATCAATGTTTATTTTTTGATAAATGGTTTTTCAAACCACGATAAAGAAAAAATTGAAATTGCTGATGCAGATGTTTTTGTTCATACTTGGGATATTGCACGATTGTTTAAAATCAATGAATCTAACAGTGTACACGAACCTATTGAAATAGAATTTGAGAATTTCACAGAAAATGGAAAAGGTTTACAATGCTTACAAGTTCCGAGCATTGATGAAATGTACGATTGTTATCTAGCAATTGTTCCGGGCGAAATTTTAGCAAAGTTATACAAAGAATTTTCAAATGAATTATTGGAAAGCAACGTTCGTGCATTTTTAGGACAAGCAGGAAAATTCAATAAAGGAATTAGAGATACCATTCGTAACAAACCGCAAATGTTTCTGCCATATAATAACGGAATTACCGCAACAGCCGAAAGCGTTGAAACCAAGTTTATAGATAATCAGTTAGTCATTACAAAATTGAACGATTTTCAAATTGTGAATGGTGGTCAAACCACGGCTTCATTGTATCACACCCAAAAGAAATTTAAAGATGCTGATTTGAGCAAAATTTTTGTTCAAATGAAACTTACGGTTATAAAAGATAAAGAACAAAAAAACATTGAAGTCCCTAACATTTCACGCTTTGCTAACAGTCAAAATAAAGTTTCTGAATTGGATTTATCTTCAAACAATCCTTATTTCGTTCAGATTGAAAATCTATCAAGAAAAAAATATGTTGTAAATCCAGAAAACAAAAATCAATCGTTGTTGTGGTTCTTTGAACGTGCAAATGGTCAATATCGTGAAACTCTGAACAAGCAAACTCCAGCACAGCAAAAGAAATTCAAAGAACAAAATCCGTCAGACAGAAAATTTGTAAAATCCGACATTGCAAAATTCATTAATATTTGGGAATTAGAGCCGCATTTTGTTTCACAAGGTTCACAGAAAAACTTTAT
>DYQK01000265.1 GCA_020719385.1 Rikenella microfusus
AAGGCATGGAAAAAGGCATGGAAAAAGGCATGGAAAAAGGCATGGAAAAAGGCATTAAAGAAACGGTCAAAAGTGCCATAATAGAAGGTTTATCAAACGAGATTATTAAAAAGATTACAAAATTAACTGATGAACAAATTGATAAGATTCGCAATGAATTGAAAAACACAAAAAAAAGTGATGCAGATAACAACTTGTAACTGAATGCAGTCGCCGATGTGAATCTGCGGATTTGGCAGAAAATTCCGGTGGATGCTTTCAAAATCAATGTTGGACTCCCTCGCAATCCCACAGTTTGTAAAACTACCTCCCCACCACAAACCTCCGTTTTATCGCATTCTTTGATGTGCCAGGAAATTTCATCAGTTTTGCCTAAAAACAGATAATAAACAAATTGACCCCAGAATGATTGAAAACTTGATGAAAGTTGATTAACTTTGCAACATTAAAATAACTTAAAAAGAAAGTTAATGTATTTAGCACCATTAAATTATGATAGATATTTTAAGAAAGTGTTTTCCGATACACGGATTGCAAAACGCTTTCTTGAAGATTTTTTCGATATTAAAATTGACGAATTAGAACTACTTCCAACCAAACACAAAATTACCGATAATTCGACTGCGGTAGAATTTGACTTTCGTTGCAAAATCAATAATAGCTTCATCATTATTGATATGCAACAATGGTTTAAAACAGATATAGTAAAACGATTTTACATGTATCACTCGATGAATACCGTTTTACAATTGGAAAAAATGCCCGACAAAAGCATTGATTTAGAACACAATAAAAAACGAGACATAAAAGATTACGATAAACTGATTCCGGTGATAACATTAATTTGGTTAGCCGATGATAATTTGAATTTCAGGGAAGATTTTGTTTCCTACACCATGACAAGTGAAACCTTGAATGATTTTATCCGAAACAAAAATTTGTGGAAAAAGGAAAACGTTTTAGATATTCTGTTGGAACGGGAAAAGTGTTTGGAAATAATGGATAACCGGACAAGGAAATTAGATTTTTTACAAAAAAATAAACTGATTTACGCATTTCAACCCAATATTGTTAAAAATCAAAAGTATAGTAGATATTTTGATTGGTTTGAATTAGCAGATAAAACCCGCAATAAATTGAATGAGAAAGGTTGGTTTGATAAATACCTGAAAGATGAAATTTTTACAGAAATAATAAAGCGAATCAATACAGAAAAGTTTGAACCATCAGATTGGGAATACATTAATAATCAAGAAGATTTTATTGAAAAGGTAAAACGATTTGAACAGGTTTTTATAGATGAAGGCTTTGAGCAAGGCATGGAAAAAGGCATGGAAAAAGGCATGGAAAAAGGCATGGAAAAAGGCAT
>DYQK01000047.1:0-1186 GCA_020719385.1 Rikenella microfusus
TGTTTATTCATTTTTCAAAATTTAATACAAACTAATTTTGTTCACATACTTATCAATTTATATTCGTTTGTTGAAAACCGTTATTTTCACTTTGAGAAAATGATGTTGCAATGGGGCAAAGAAAAAACTACGTTGATAATTTCTACTCTTTACAAAATTCACCAAGAAATTGGTTTAGATTTGCTTGCAAAATATGAAAAGGAATTTCCTGATAATAAAAAAACAATTGCGTATTCTTGTTATTTCATTGGGAGAAATTGTATTGAAGAAGAAGATTTTCTTGGTGCAAAAGCATTTTTATTAGAATCAAAAATTCTGTTTGCGGCGACAAAAGACGCAATTGGTTTGAAAATAGCAAATGAGCAATTAAAATTTATTGAAGATTTAGCAAAACAATAAACACAATTTTGTAAAGTCTCTAAAATTAAGTAAATGACTGACAAGCAAGCAATTAAGTTGATTAAAATCTACCTCGTAATCAGCGACTTATATAGATGATGTGTTGCAATAGCATTGTCAAAGATTTTTCAAGACTATTCCGATTAGTTTTAACTAAATTTTTGATAAAACTTGTCAGATTTTTTTGCGAATCTGACAAGTTGAAAAATATTTTTATCTCATCAAAGAAATTTTTATCATTTCTTCGGAATTGAGAGTTTTTATTTTGACAAAATATATTCCGTTGGGCGTTTCTGTGTTTGCGTTGTTTGTGCCGTTCCAAAAGATTTCGTAAAATCGAGAATCAAGTTTTTCGTTTAATAATTGTTTAACTATTTTTCCTTGCACATCGAAGATAGAAATTTCAACAAATTGCGATTTTGTTAAATTAAATGAAATACGGCATTCAGATTTTACAGGATTCGGGAAAATCGAAATATTTTCAATATTTCTCAATTTCGAAACCGAAGTATAAGGCATTAAAAACAACGAGTCAGTTTTTACATTTTTACAATTTTTATTTCTCACTTCCAAAGTAACGAAATATGGTTTTCCGTTGTTATGTTTCGAGTAAGTGTAGGTGATGTTTGTAAAAGTTGAGTCTAACCAACGCCCAATTCCATCTCCCATGTCCCAAAGGTAATAATTATATTGAGTGGTTGGATTTGGGTTTTCGATTGTGAAAGTTTTATTGGGTTCAGTTTGTTGTTTCGGAGAAATAATAAATTCTGCGTTAGGTAAACTTTCC
>DYQK01000047.1:1286-23551 GCA_020719385.1 Rikenella microfusus
GTCCAAAAACCTGTTGCAGGATATGGATTTTCTGCTTGCAAAAATGTTGAGTCTGCACAAATATCTCTATCTGCACCTGCAGAAATCAAAATTTGATTATTGACAACTGTAATGACATCTGTAGATTCGCAATTTTGATTAGTGACCGTCCATCGATAATTGTTAGTCCCAAAAGCGATATTCGAAACTCTTGTATTAAAAAGTGTAGAATTTTCAAAAATTCCCGTTCCTCCATCAACAGTCCATTTTCCTTTTGCTGTGGGAGAAAATGTTTGAGGATTATTTGCCGCTAAGTGTGTCCAATTATCACAAGTTATTTCGTCATTGCCTGCATGGGCAGGAACTTGACTTTTTAAAACTATCATTTCCGCAGAACTTGAACAAGTTTCAGACGAAACAGTCCAAGTAAAAATATTTTCTCCAAAAGCTAAATTTCTGACAAGAGTGTTATAACTTGTCGGATTTTCAATAATGACTTGAGGAATATTGCAAGTCCAAATTCCTGTTGCACCCAAAGACGGCATTACTGCGTTAAGAATCGCAGAAGTGTCGCAAATATTTTGACTATTTCCTGCACTCGTAACGACAGAATTGCTTGTAATTGTTACCTCATCGAAAAGAGAGTTGACAGACCATCGAAAACGATTTGCTCCAACACCTAAACCTCGCACTTTTGTGTTGTAAAGTGTTGAATTTTCGAAAATTCCTGCTCCTGCAATAACAGACCAAAAACCTGTTGCGGGGTAAGGATTATTTGCCTGCATAAAAGTCGAATCGGCACAAATTGCTTGGTCTTCACCCGCATAGACAACTTGCGATTTTACTTTTTCACAAAATAAAGTGAAAAATATACTCAAAATGAGTAACGAAAAAATTTTTAAACGTTTCATAGAACACAGAATTTAAAATTAAAAAGTAAAAAATAGTTTACAAAATATAAACGAAGTTTTTAGAAAAATTATTGTGTAAATTATTGAAAAAAAATCGTTTTCATTTTTTTAATGAATACAATTTGATTTTCTGATTTTTGCAAAATTAGTGTTTTTTGTCTGATTCCATTCGTCATATTTTTTTTGCAATTCGATGTCATTTGCCAAAAAAACGGTATAATGTTCTAACAATTCAACAATTTTTGAATCATCAGAAAATAAACTAATTTTGTTAAATTCCATTTTTTCGATGATTTTCTTAACTTTTTTTTCTGTATATTTGTCTAAACTTTTCAAATATTCAAAATCTTGTTTCCATTTTTGCGTGTAACCAATTTTTTCATAAAAAAAACGGTACACCAAATAATCATTTGGCATGTACAACAATTCGATAAATTCTTCAAGATTTTTACCAAATGCTTTTTCGACAAATGCTCTTCGATGCCCGATTTTGCCATAAGTGGCATTTAAAATCGAATAAATTGCCCGAATAAATTTTTTATTCCAATATTTTCCATAATTATCTCTTTTTCGAGATTTATTTCCTTCTATTTCTAAATATTTCATTGGAAAAGAAAATATTTTTAAACCTAATTCTTCTCGCAAATCCGTATTTATTTTAATTCGGTGATAAAAATCTTCGGGTTTGTCAGTGAAATTGTAAAGTATATAATTTGAAAAATCTAAAATTCCAAATTTCACACATAACCGAATTGCTTTTTCGTAATGTTTTCGAAATTTAATGTTGTCAAAAGCAATACGCACGGGACGAATTGCAATTTCACTTAATAATTTCGCTTTTTTTTCGTCGAGTAAACGGGCATCAATGCCTTGATTAAAATCAACATATCGATTTTTCCCATGTTTTTTTAAAAATTTTGCGTACCACTCAATAATTTGTGGAAATTCAGATAACAGTTTTAACAAAATCTCTTTTGTTTCAGAAAAATTTTCGATTTTTACATTAGAATTTTCTAAATTATGTGTTTGCAAAAAAGAATTTAACTTCGTAGAATCGGTTTCTTTTAATTTTTTCAACAATAAATGTATGTGTTCGACAATTTTTCGTACATAAAATTTTTCATTACAATTTTTTTTGTTCAAATTATTAAAATATATCTCTAACCAATTCGGTTCAACATATTTTGCACCTTTATAAAAACCAATTTCTTTTATTTCCTGAATAATTTTTTCGAAATTTTCAGAATTTAAAACATTATTATCTAATAAAATTAAATCTTTTGGTTCACCAAAAGTATTTTTAATATATTCGAAATTATCTTTTAACGGAATATAATGTTTAAATGTCGGTTCAATAATTGGAACAGCACAAAATTTACATTTATTGCTACAGCCTCTTGTTGTGTAAGCAAAATATGCATCAGAAACAGGATATTTATACTCAATTTCTTCCAAAATTGAATAGTCAAGAGGTAAATTGTCAATAATTGTGTCGTTTTTATCTAAAATATTTGGTTTATCAAGTAAACCAAAGTGAATATTAATTTTACTAAATAAATTTGCGTTAAGAATATTTTCAATTTCTTCTTTGTGTATCGAAGCAGTTATTCCGCCAACCCATAATTCTCCATCTTTGTTTAAAAGTTTTTGAGCATATTGAATTGTTTCGATAGTTTTTTTCCAATAAAATGTAAAAAGTGTCGAAACGCAAATTCTGTCATAAAAATTTTGTTTATCTTTTGAAAAATTTTTAATATCTCCTTTAAAAAAAGTAACCTTATCACCTAAATCTCGGTGATAAGTTGCAAGTTTCATTAATCCGATGGGCGGATATTTGTTTTTGTAACTGGGTTCTAATAATAAAACTTTACGATTCATTATTTTAAAGTTTTTTTAATTTGAGATATCAACTCCTCGCCGCAAAGTGATGGATATTTGCGAATTACATCAACTATTGTTGAAAGTTTAAATAACTTATTTTCAACAACATCATTTTCAATTTTTTTATTTTCGTTAATATTTGAAATTTCGTTGATTACTTTCTTGGTCTCTTCACTTTTTTTTTCCAAATGAACCGTCTTTTCAATTTCGATTTTTTTCGAAATTTCTTCTTTTCTCTTTTCTATGGCATTTTTTATTACAAAACTTCGAAGAGAATTTTCAGATTTTGCTTTTTTCATTTTATTTTCAATATCAATCTTTGTTTTTTCAACCTCTTTTTTCTTTTTTTGCATTTCATTATATTCTAATTTTTTTTGTTCTTCATCTTCAAATGAATTTTCTTTCTGTTTTTGCTCAAATTCAGAAATAGCAATTCTGGCTTTTTTTAATTTATTTATCAAAGAATTAACTGCAGCTTCATCTTGCGGAAGTTTACTATAACCATACAAAACTTCTCGCAATACTTTTTGAAATTGCTTAACGCAATATTCATTTTCAACAAAAAAATCTCTTCGTGCATTTGGAATTAATTCTTTGTTAAAAACAAATATTTCACCTATAAAATAATCGTTCCATCTATCTCGTTTAAAAAATTTATCTAAACTATTTTCGTCACCAATTTGAATATTGTGTTTTCGCAAACGAAATCCTCTTATTGCTTTATAACTATTATGAACCATTTTACTCATAGAATCTCTTATCGCAAACCATCCATAAAACAAAATACTTCCTTCATTATCGTGTTTTTCAAAATATTCCAACATTTGTATTTTATCAGATTTTTTTGTATCCTCTTCTTTTGTTGTCTCATCTATAACAGATAATTCATCTGTATAATTTTTGAATATTGGCAAATTATTTAGATGAACATTATATTCATATTCACTTATGGGTAAATTAAGTTCTTTTAACTTCGAATATATCTCATTTCTAAAACTAAAATTTGAAGAATAAGCAACAGGAGCAACTGTGGATAAATACAGTTTTATGCCTTCGACATCCAACAAATCATCATTAGTAACTTTTTCTAAAGTTACATAAAAATAATGTCGATTAATATCTTCTTCGAAAACTTTAAAATCTGTTACTTCACGTATGACTTCAACAGCTTCTCTTCTTGTTGTGGAATTATAAAGTATTTCTTTCAATTTTTTCGCATCCCAAATAAAAATACTTTTTTTCGCTTCACCTTTATAAGACGTTTCAAAAATTAATTTTTCACAACAAGCAAGTCCTCCGAGACGTCCAATACCTCGAAACCCTTTTTCTGTATTTCTATTTTTTCAGATTCAGCAATATTTCCTAACAAAGATTCAACATATTGCGACTCTATACCTGTACCATTGTCTCGAATTCTAATTTTTCGTTCATTTTTAATTATTTCAACATGGATAGAACTTTCACTTTGCATTTGCAAAATATTCATTCTCACAGCTTTATCAATAGAATCAGCAGCGTTTTGTACATATTCTCGAAAAATAATTCGTGGGTCTTCATACATTCCTGTAGTTAAAACTTCAATGACATTCTTGCCAATACGAGGATAACTCATAATTTTTAATAAATTTAAAATTTTTGCAAAATTAATTTCTTTTTTCGAATTTACAAAATATTTTTCTAAAATTCCTCAAATCTCTCGACCCAAATGTTTAAAACCTAAAAATAAAATCAATAAATCATTCCGAAGTTTATAATTTTTTGCATAATTCATATTTAATTTTTGTAAAATCTCACTCGAAAAGTCAATATTCGGCAAAGAATCGGCAACCGTCAACACGCCTTTTTTCAACCTCGGCAAATGAATCTCGTTAAAATGTGAAACTGAAACATAACCAACAAAAGTATTTTTACCTCTTAAAACGTTAAAAATATTTAAAAAATATTTCTTTTTGTTAATTATTGCAAAAATGAAAATCGGAAAAAACAAAAACAAACACAAAGAAACCGAAATATCTAAAAACCTTTTTCGCAAACGATTCTGCGGCTTGCTTATCGCATTCATATTTAACTCGTAAAAATGCTCCTCCGCAAAAATCGAATGACTCCCAATTATCGCAACATTCTCTGGCGGAATAATTTTATACGCAACTTTACAATCCGCTAAATTCCACATATTCTCTATAATTTCTTGCGAAGACAAAGAATCAGCTGAAAAAATTATCTCATCAATTTTATTCATTTTAACCATTTCGCGAAGCGAAGAAACTTGCGAAGGTGAAACAAAATCGACAACTTCAAAATGAATTTCGCTTTGTTTTAACAAATTTAAAATCTCATTTTGTTCAACATTTCCAACAATTAACAACCGTTTTTTTTGCGAAAACGAAAATTGATAATTTTGAAACTTTAAAAAATGTAAAAAAGTCCTAAAAAACATTAAAATTATCACAGAATAAGCAAAACCCAACAAAATCAATGCCCGCGAATAGCGATATTTCTCACTCAACAACGCATAAATTAACAAAATCGCTATTGTTCCCAATGTTAAACCTTTCAAAATATCAAAAAATTTGAACGGTTTTTCGTATCCCCGCGACAAATACAACGAAATTAACCAAATAAAAATGTAAAAAGGTACAACAATACTCCAATATTCTGTCGGATAAATATCATTTTTCCCAAATTTATACAATTCCCAAAACGGAGCAAGAAAAAAATATCCCAAAAAAATAAACGTAGAATCGCAAAAAGGCAAAAATATTGCGTCAATAAAACGCTTCAAAAGCGAAAGAAAAGCCCGAAAATAAACCGCAAATTTTATGATATACGAAAAAATCTTTGCATTTTGCTGCGAAAAATGTTTTTTCGCAAAAATTAACATCGCTTCATAAAAAACTAAAACATAATTTACGCTATTTTTCTTCGTACTCTCGCCTTTGTAATGAATAATTGTCGTTTCTGGAAAATAAAAATTTTTGTAACCTGCTTTCAAAATCCGATAAGAAAGGTCAATATCTTCGCCGTACATAAAAAAAGTTTCGTCCAAAAGCCCGATTTTATCAAGCATTTCCTTACGCAAAAGCATAAACGCACCTGACAAAATTTCAACTTCGTTTGTCTTTTCTTTGTCCAAATAAGTTAAATGATATTTCCCAAAAGTTTTCGATTTCGGAAAAATTTTCGAGAAACCAAAAATTTTATAAAACGCAACCGCAGGAGTCGGCAAGGAACGCTTCGATTCGGGCAAAAAATTCCCATTTCCATCAATCATTTTCACACCCAAACCGCCTGCCTCGGAATGAGAATCCATAAAATTTACAATTTTCACAAACGTTTCCTCCTGCACAACCGTATCAGGATTCAATAACAAAACATATTTGCCCTTTGCCAAACGAATCGCTTGATTATTTGCTCTCGAAAAACCCGTATTTTGTTTATTTTCAATGAGATAGACCTCAGCAAATTTTTGTTTAACCATCGCACAAGAACCATCGGCAGAATTGTTATCAACGACAAAAATCTCTATCTCGGAAGGCAACAAATTCGCTGCTTTCCTCACAGAATAAAGGCATTGCTCCAAAAAATACTTCACATTATAATTGACAATTATCACCGAAAGTTTCATAAAATTTTATTTTCGCGTTTTGACCGTAGTTTTTTCTTGAATCCAACCCTCAATTTGAAAAGTTTGTCCTTCCTTATAATTGTAAAAAAATGCGTCTTCTTTTTGCGGAAAGTGTTGTGAATACAAAGAAATTTGCTTTTCTGCATCTGAAATTAACGCAGAATCAAGGGTTTTTGCTTTGAGAAAATAATCGACAGCAAGGCAATAAACCATTTTTCTCTCAAAGTCATTTTTTCCAACATTTTTGGCAGCGGCAGCGTAAATTAATCCCAAAAGAAAATAAATTTTCCCATTTTTCGAGTCAATTTGAAGAGCATTTTTACAAAAATTCCGAGATTTCTCCAAATTTTCAGTTTTTTCGTAAACCAACAAAGCGATTTCGTAAAAAAGAGTGAATCTCTCGCTGCTGTCGGTGGAAAGTTTTATTGCGTTCTCGTAAAATGAAATGGACTTTTCTATCTCGTTTTTTCGCAAAGAAAAAATGGCAAGCGAACGAAAATTCGCAGCACTCGGTGCTAACTCATTGATTTTCAAGACCAATAATTCCAAAAATTCAGATTCTTTGCACAACGAAATAGCGAAGTATTGATAAATTTTATTTAACCAATCTAAATTTTGCGAATATTTCTCAAAATCTTTGCGAAAAACGGTATCTAAAATTTGACAATTAAAAATTTTATTTTCCAAAATTAATTTCTCTATTTCTATTTTCGCATTCGAAATATTATTTTTTTTCTCCGCAGAATTTTCTGTACTCAATTGATTATCAAGATATTGAAGAGATAAAAAATAATTTTCTAAAAGTTTCTGTTTTGTAATTTTGTTTTCTTTAAAAAAATTAACAGAATATTTAACAAAAGTTAAAAAAACTAACGGTTCAGTTTTATTTTTTTGCAACGAAACCGATTTTTCTGTCATTTTATAAATTTTTTCAGTGCTATCTGTTTGATATTTCGCCACATCAAGAGACTTTTTTCCCAAGACAAAACCTTCCTCGCCGAAGAGAGAAATACGTTTATCATAAAGAGAAAAAAGTGTATCCAAAAATTTATTTTTTCGTTGAGTATTTGTTTCATTATCAATGAGATAGCGAAAAATTTTTGCTCCGTCAATATAGATATTTTTGTTAGTTTTTGGGCAAGAGAAATAAACTTTTCTCCAATGCAAAAGTGCGTTTTGAAAATCTTGAATTTTTAAAAATTCTTTGTACAAAGAGATTTTTTTCAAACACTCAATGCTGTCTTTGTTGTTTTTTTTTGTTTGCGAAAAACCAATTAACGTTAAAAAAGTTAAAAATATCAAAAAAAATGTTTTTTTCATAAAAAAATTAGGTTTATTTCGTTGCAAATTTAAAGATTTTTTCTCAAAAAAAATTTTTTTTCGAGAAAATGTTTAAAATATAAAATATTTTATTATCTTTGTTTGTTAAAAAATTGATGCTTTATGGCAAAGTTTAATTCTCAAAACGAAGAAATTATGACTACACCAACTCGCGAGCGAGATTTAGTTCTCGCCCCAAATGAGTGTGCCTATATTCTTGACCAAACTAAAGGTCATATCATTGCGTATGTTGGTCCGTTTAAAACCAGCATGGCAAACACCGACCAACCTGTTTATTTTGATGAGTTTTCGAAAAGATTCGTCATCAGCAATATGGAGCAATCTATCAAGGCGTTCACTATTGTTCCTGAGGGTTGGTATGTTACGTTAAAAAATCCGTCTCAGGATGGTCAACAACCCACAACTGGCACTTCGAACAGTCTTACAAAATTGAATATTGGTCGCAAAGTAAATATTCCCGGTCCTGCGGCGTTTGCCCTGTGGCCCGGACAAATGGTTCGCGTTGTAACGGGACATCGTTTGCGTTCAAATCAATATCTCTTAGTTCGAGTTTATGAAGAAGAAGAGGCAAAGAAAAATTGGACAAAATCGATTATTAAACCGCAGTCGGATGACAAAAACGTTCCCGCAAAAATGGAGATTCCCGAACTTTCATTGGGTAAAACGTTTATTATCAAGGGAATGGATGTTTCGTTTTACATTCCTCCGACAGGAATCGAAGTGGTTAGAGAAGACGAAAATTCGTATGTTCGCGAGGCGGTAACATTGGAGAGATTGGAATATTGTATTCTTTTAGACGAAAACGGTAATAAAAGATATGTCAAAGGTCCAGCGGTAGTTTTTCCCGAACCGACAGAATATTTTTTCGAGAAAAGCGGTCAACGAAAGTTTAAAGCCATCGAATTGAGCGACACAAGCGGCATTTATGTGAAAGTTATCGCACCTTACACCGAGGGCGACAAGACTTATAATGTTGGTCAAGAACTTTTCATCACAGGAAAAGAGCAAATGATTTATTATCCGCGCGAGGAGCATGCTTTAATCAAATACGGCGACCACGAAATCTATAACGCAGTTGCTATTCCAAGCGGCGAGGGGCGTTATTATCTGAATCGTTTGACAGGACAAATTTTGTTGAAAAAAGGTCCTTGTATGTTTCTGCCCGACCCGCGAGAATACGTTATTGTTCAACGAATATTAACTCAAAATCAAGCTGCTTTGTGGTATCCTGGGAATAATTACGTTTTGGAATATAACGCAAAACTTCAGGATATTGCCAAAAAGACAAAGGAGGAAATTGTTGAGCCGCAACAGCAGAAAAAATTAACTCAAACGAATGTTCGCGAGAAAGTGAGTCTCGAAATTGCAGGTGATGAATTTGTGCGTCATCAATCTTACACTGCGGCACGAACTATTACGTTAGACACGAAATATCTCGGTGCAGCAACGCTCAGTATTTGGACGGGTTACGCAGTTTTAGTCATCAGCAAATCGGGACAGAGAAAAGTTGTTATTGGTCCACAGACTCTTTTGTTAGAGTATGACGAAACGCTTGCTACAATGGAACTTTCTACAGGAACACCGAAGACTGACGGGAAATTAATTAAAACCTGTTATTTGAAAGTGCTTTACAACAAAGTTTCTGACATCGTAAGAGTTGAGACAAAAGATTTA
The DNA here is from genome assembly GCA_020719385.1 of Rikenella microfusus. Lineage (GTDB taxonomy): Bacteria > Bacteroidota > Bacteroidia > Bacteroidales > DYQK01 > DYQK01. Next base: position 10,698 of record DYQK01000047.1, read on the forward strand.
TGCCCCATTGACGTCACTCTTTCTTATCGCGTGAATTTCGAGGGTGAACCCGAAAAATGGTTTAATGTTGAAAATTATGTGAAATTTTTGACCGACCATATGCGTTCTGTACTTCGAAGTGCGATGCAAAAATTGACTATTGTCGAATTTTATGCGAAAGCAACCGATATTTTGCGAGACATCATTCTCGGAACGCCAGATGAAAGCGGCAAACGCAACAAAGGACGTTTTCAGGAAAACGGAATGTATATATATGATGTCGAAATTTTGAATTTGCAAATCAACGATGCAGAAATCGAACAACAGCTTGTCTTTGCTCAGCACGAGGAGATTCGGCAGCGTCTCGAATTGGAAAATCTCAAACATAATTACGAATTTACTCTCAAAAATGAGGAGTATGTTCGCAAAATTGACCTCGAAATCGGTGAGACAGAACTGAATAAAATCGAGTTGAAAAAGAAAAAACGTAAACAAATTGCAGCGTTGTCTTTTGCACGAGTCGAAAATGAAAATTTGGAAAAACAAAAAGCCTTAGAAGGCGAGTTAACCAAACAAACAATGGAGCAACAAATTGCAGAAATCAAGTTGCAGCAAGAAACTGCGGCTAACGAAATGCAAATTGAGTACGCACAAAAACGTTTGAATCAAGAAATTGAAAAAATTAAAATCGAGACAGAATCGATGGTTTTGAAAGCGAATGCGGTAACTCCCGAATTTATCGCTGCTCTTCAAGCCTTCGGCGACAAGTCTCTTGCGGAAAAAATGGCTCAATCGATGGCACCACTGGCTATTTTGGGAGGAAAAAGCATTGCTGAAGTACTTTCTCAACTGCTAAAAGGCACTGTTATTGAGGAAGTTTTGCAGAAAACTTTACCTGAAAAGAAAAATCAAAAGTAAAACCTCTCGGAAAAAAATTAAACTTGTCGAATTTTTTTAGAAATTTGACAAGTTTTTTTGCGAAAAACTCTTTTTTTGAAAAAAATTTAATTTTTTTTGAAAAAAAATGCGAAATAATTTGCAAATTAAATTTTTATTTCTATTTTTGTGCTTGAAAATTTTGTTTGTTTAAACAAATTTTTCACCAGATATTGCGGAAAAATAAACAAAAACTCTCTTTTGAGTATAAAATTTTAGGAGGATTTTTTATGAACATTAAAATTAATTCAGTTCATTTTAGTGCCGATTCGCGTTTAGAAAGTTTAGTGCGTACTAAAATTGAGAAATTGGCTCAACATCATGAGGATATTCTAAGTGCAGAGGTATTTTTACGTTTGGAAAATACTCAAGATTCCGACAATAAAATTGTTGAAATTAGGTTAGAAATACCCGGTGCTCCGATTTTTGCCAAGAAACAATGTGAAACTTTCGAGAAAGCAGTTGACGAAACGGTAGATGCCATCAAGAGTCAACTCACTAAAATCAAGGGTAAACGAACAAAATAAAAAAAATTTGAAAAAAAAGTGAATTTTTTTGCGAAAAGATTTGGTAGTTTCAAAAATTAGTTTTATCTTTGCCCCCGATTTCAAAAGACAAAATTTGAGTTCTAAAAAATAAAAAAATTTGCGAAAAAATTTGGTGGTTTCAAAAATTAGTTTTATCTTTGCCCCCGATTTCGAAACCTCAGTTGTTGTGAATATTTCTCGTTCACAAATTACAAGAAAGTTCTAATACTTAATGATATATTGCCGATGTAGCTCAGTGGTAGAGCAGCTGATTTGTAATCAGCTGGTCGGGGGTTCAAATCCCTCCATCGGCTTTTTTACTTTAAAAAAGTAGGAGAGATACCAAAGCGGTCAACTGGGGTAGACTGTAAATCTATTGGCTTTCGCCTTCGGAGGTTCGATTCCTTCTCTCTCCACAAAACTTTTTTCAAGTAAAATTCTCGGAGAGATACCAAAGCGGTCAACTGGGGTAGACTGTAAATCTATTGGCTTTCGCCTTCGGAGGTTCGATTCCTTCTCTCTCCACTTGTAAAGTGAAAAAAAGTTTTTTGAAATTCTGAAAAAATTATGCGGGAGTAGCTCAGTTGGTAGAGCGACAGCCTTCCAAGCTGTAGGTCGCGGGTTCAAGCCTCGTCTCCCGCTCTTTTTTTTGCCGAAGTAGCTCAGGGGTAGAGCACTTCCTTGGTAAGGAAGGGGTCATGGGTTCAATTCCCATCTTTGGCTTTATTTTTCAGGTGCAACTTGTATTTCACCCAATATCTATTTAATTCTTAAAAACAATGGCTAAAGAAAAATTTGACAGATCCAAGCCGCATGTCAATATAGGAACAATCGGTCACATTGACCACGGTAAAACTACTTTAACCTCTGCAATTACTATGTGCTTGAGCAAGAAAGGTTTGTCCGAAGTGAAGAGTTTTGACCAAATCGACAATGCACCCGAAGAAAAAGAACGAGGTATCACAATTAATACTGCACACGTTGAATATTCAACTGCAAAACGTCACTACGCACACGTTGACTGTCCAGGACACGCAGACTATATTAAAAATATGGTTACAGGTGCAGCACAGATGGATGGAGCAATCTTAGTTGTTGCGGCTGATGATGGTCCAATGCCTCAGACTCGCGAACACGTACTTTTGGCACGTCAGGTAAACGTTCCCCAAATATTAGTGTTTATGAACAAAGTTGATAAGGTTGAAGATCCTGAATTGTTAGACCTTGTTGAGATGGAAATTCGCGAATTATTGAGTTTTTATCAATTTGATGGCGAACATGCTCCTGTTATTCGCGGTTCTGCTCTTGGAGCAATGAATGGCGAGGCAGAATGGGAACAAAAAGTGTACGAATTGATGGATGCTGTTGATAGTTATATTCCAATTCCTCCTCGTATTACAGAAAAACCGTTCTTAATGCCCGTTGAAGACGTATTTTCTATCACAGGAAGAGGTACTGTTGCAACAGGACGAATTGAAACAGGTGTTATCAAGGTTGGCGAAGGTGTTGAAATCGTTGGTTTACAAGAAGACGTTATGAAATCAACTGTTACAGGCGTTGAAATGTTTAGAAAACTTCTTGATACAGGTGAAGCAGGTGATAATGCAGGTTTATTGCTTCGAGGTATTGAGAAAGATAACATTAAGCGAGGAATGGTTATTGCGAAACCAGGTTCAATTACTCCTCACAAAAAATTCAAAGCTGAGGTTTACGTTTTGAAAAAAGAAGAAGGTGGACGTCATACTCCGTTCCATAACAAATACAGACCGCAATTCTATTTGCGTACTCTTGATGTAACAGGAGAGGTAATGTTGCCAGAAGGTCGCGAAATGGTTATGCCAGGCGATAACGTAACTATCACAGTTGAGTTGATTTATCCTGTTGCTATGGACAAAGGTTTGCGTTTTGCAATTCGCGAAGGTGGACGTACCGTTGGTGCAGGACAAGTTATTGAAATTGTTGAATAAAAACGAATAAAATAGAGCTGCAAATTTTTTGTAGTTCTTATATTAACCGAAAGAAATTGGTTACACGGGTGTAGTTCAGTTGGTAGAGCACTAGTCTCCAAAACTAGGTGTCGGGAGTTCGAGTCTCTCCACCCGTGCAAATGAAAAAACAATGAAAAAAATTGCTCTTTACATTGAAGACTGCTACAACGAACTAATGCACAAAGTTACGTGGCCCACTTGGAAAGCTCTACAAAATAGTGCTTTGATTGTTATGGTTGCTTCGTTGTTAATCGCAGTGGTAATATATCTTATGGACTTATCGTTTAGTTCCATTATGAAATTGATTTATAGTTTCGCATAGACTCTTTTATGTTGTGCATTGGTCACAAAATCAGAGTGTTGTTTTTATTTTTAAAAATTTCAAAATCTTGAGAAATTTCAGGTTTTGAAGTTTTTGTTTTCTCTCAATTTTATAAAATTTTTTGGTACGAAATTTGTTTCATAAAAGTAAATTAAACTTATAAAATTATGAGAAAATTTTTTATTTTTACTTTTCTTTTGGTACATTTTAACATTTTTGCCCAAAATTTTCAGTTAAAAATTCAGCCGCAAGATAGTTCAGCAAGAGAATTTTTAAAAAATAAATCTCAAAAAATTATTTTTAATGATTCCTTTCAAACTTTTAAACATCTTTCCAATATTATTTTTGAGTTACAAAAAAATGGTTTTGCTTCAGCAAATTTTGATAGTGTAAAAATTGACACCGCAGGAAATACAACAGCATATTTGTTTTCGGGTGAAATTTTTTATTGGGACTCTTTGATTATCAAAGGGTTAGATTCTACATTATTGAAAAATATAAATCTCAAAGATTTCAGAAAACAACGTTTTGATTATGCAAAATTTAGAGAAATTCAGGAGAAAATTATTCAATTTTATGAAAATAACGGGTTTCCGTTTGCCTCGTTGCATCTGCAAAATGTTGTTTTGCAGCAAAATAAAATTCGGGCAGATTTAATTTGCAAACCTAATCGAAAAATTTTTTTTGATAGTTTTTTTATCAAGGGAAATTCGAAAATTTCTCTTTTTTATTTGCAGAAATATCTTGATATTCAACCAAATACAATTTATAACGAGCAAAAAATTCGAGATATTTCGCAAAAAATAAATGAGTTGTTGTTTCTTCGAGAAATGCGACCTGCCGAGGTTGAGTTTCGAAATGAAAAAGCCGATATTTATTTGTACCTTGCGGTGCGAAAGGCAAATCAAATTAGCGGAATTTTGGGTTTTTCGCCGAAAAAAAGTGCAGAGAGAAAAGCAACTTTTACAGGTGAGGCAACGTTGATTTTGTGGAATACTTTTTCGAGAGGAGAATTTTTTCAAATTAATTATGCAGGGAAAAATGATAATTCGCAAAAATTATTCACAGAAATAAAATATCCGTATCTTTTTCAGACAAGTTTTGGGATAAATTATCGTTTTTTTCTGCAAAAACAAGATTCCTCGTTTTTAACTTTCGCAAATCGAGTTGGAATTCCATATTTTTTTCAATATAATAAACATATTGAAGTTTTTTTTGAGTATAAAAAATCGGCAATTTTGTTGAATGAAAAGTCAAACATTGCGAGTTTTCAAAATTTTTCTGCGAATATTTTTGGAATGAGTTTTTGCTCCGAAGTGCTTGATTATAAATGGAATGCGAGAAAGGGTTATCAAATTTATTTTGAAGCAGGAATTGCAAATAAAAAAACGGATTCTACTTCGATTCCAATGTTTCAGACACAAGTGCAATTGGTTTATTATCAACCATTTATGGAAAATTGGACTTTGAAATTGGAGAATAATTTTGCTTTATTGCAACAAAAACCAAAATTTTTCGAAAATGAACTTTTGAAAATCGGTGGAATGAAGACTTTGCGAGGTTTTGAAGAGGAATATTTCGCAACTTCAATGTATTCAATTTTTTCTATTGAGTGTCGATATTTATTTGAAAAAAATTCCAATTTTCATCTGTTTTTTGATGCGGCTTATCTCGAAAAACGCAGTATTTCGGGCTATTTCAGTGATTTTCCGTGCAGCTTCGGTGCTGGAGTAACCTTCGAGACGCGAGCAGGAATTTTTACAATTAATTATGCCTTGGGCAAAGAATCGAAAAATTCTGTAGAATTTCGAAATTCAAAAATACATTTTGGGTTTATTAATCGTTTTTAAAAAAATATTTAAGTATTTATTTGTTTAAATCATTTTTTTACTTTAATTTTGCGTCATAAAAAATCAATTTTATGGCGAAAGTTATTGCCTTGTCTGAAGCCGCTGCTATTGCGTTGCATTCGATAGTTTTGATTGCCCGTTCTGAGGGCAAATTAAATGTGGAAAATATTTCTGAACAAATTCAAACTTCGCGGCATCATGTGGCGAAAGTTTTACAGCGTTTGGTGAAAGATAATTTTTTAAATTCAGTTCGCGGTCCGTCAGGAGGATTTTCTCTCAAGAAAAAACCCGAAGAAATGAATTTGTTGCAAATTTATGAGTCAGTTGAGGGGAAAATTGCAATTGCTGACTGCCCCTTGGAAAAACCTGTTTGTCCGTTTAACAAATGTATTATCAACAATGTAACGAAAAAAATGTCAACAGATTTTCGCGATTATTTAGAATCGCAGACTCTTGACAAATATTTGTAAACCAAGAAAAAATTTCTGTCAGATTTTTAGAAATCTGACAGAAATGAATTTGAAAAAAAATTTATTCTACAAATTTTAACTCCTTGAGCAAATGTCCTGCACCTGCAAATTTATCAATAACAAACAACAAATATCGAATGTCGAGAATAATTGTGCGTTGAATTTCGGGTTCAAACGCAATATCGCCGCTCATCGCTTCCCAATTTCCATCGAAAGCAACCCCAATTAATTCGCCGTTGCCGTTTATTACGGGACTTCCCGAATTTCCTCCCGTGATATCGGTATTCGCAATGAAACAAACAGGCAAAGTGCCGTTTTTCCCATATTTACCGAAATCTTTTTTCTCGTATAACTCGCGAAGTTTTGCAGGAACATCAAATTCCTCATCTTTGTCTTTGTGTTTTACCACTAAACTTTTCAAATCAGTTTGATAATCAAAAGTTTTTCCATCAGCAACGTAACCATCAACTTTGCCGTAAGTCAGTCGCATTGTAGAATTTGCATCGGGATAATGTGCCAAATCTTTCTGCATTTCCAAAATTCCTTTCACGTAAAGTTGACGCATTTTCTCTACTTCATTGTTAAATGGCTCTAATTTTTCCTGAATTGCAAAATAAGATTCCAAAACAGATTCCATAAGTTGATAACCTAAATCTTTACTCAAAACTTCAAGCGAGGGATTGTCTAAAAACGCAAAATATTTCTCTTTATCAACAAGAATCGAAGAGGAATATAAACTTTGTGCGTATTTTTCGAAACTTCCTGCGTAAGAATTTTTAATTGTCTCGTAAATTTTCGGGTGAAATTTTTTATCAACATCTTTTTGAAACACTTCGAACATTGCGATAAGAATTTTTTTGTCTGTCGGTGCGTTAAAATCTTTGAAAAATTTCTCACCTTCTTCTTTTAAACCTTGACAAAATTCTCTATTTTTTTGTTCATCGTTGCTTTGCTGCATTTGTGCGGCGAGTTGTCGCAACGCAAATGCCTGTTTTACGACCTCGCTGCCCAAATAAAACGCTTCGAACCAATATTGTTGATATTTGTCGAAATCTTTTTTCTCTTTGTACGATTTTTTGAGATTCGAAAGTACATCTGCATAAATTCTTTTGCGAGAAGTATCTGCTTTAATCCATTTGCCGAGTTGTTTTTCGAGTGCTTCTTTTTTCTTAACAACTTTTAAATTTTTCAAACCTTGATTTTGCCCGATGGAATATTTCCAATAATTGCTCGATTCGGAATACTTCGCAGCATACTGAATACGAATCTTTGGGTCGGAATCCATATCTTTTTTCATAATATTTTGCTTCATAGTGCGTAACTTCACGCGAACAGTATTTTCGTTGTCCATCGTTTCTTTCACGCCCCAAGAAGGTAAATATCGATTTGTCGTTCCAGGATAACCAAGAATCATCGCAAAATCACCTTTTTTAACACCTTTTAACGAAATAGGTAAAGAATGTTTTGGGTGATAAGGAACATTCTCTTTTGAATATTCCGCAGGTTTGCCATCTTTTCCGCAATAAACTCGAAAAATCGAGAAATCGCCAGTCTGACGCGGCCACATCCAATTGTCTGTATCGCCGCCAAATTTCCCTATTGACGACGGCGGAGCGCCGACTAATCTCACATCTTTAAATGTCTCGTAAACAAACAAAAAAAACTGATTCCCGTTAAACATTGTCTCGACAGAGGCTTCATAATGGGTGTCTTTGGTTGCTTCTTCGGTAAGATTTTTCAAAGCGACTTGCAAAGCAAGTTGTTGCGAGAAATTATCTCTAAAACGTTCCTTGACGGCAAAAATTTTTTCAGTAACATCTTCGATGCGTACTAAAAAAGAAACCGTTTTCCCAGGATTCGAAAGTTCTTCCTCGCGTGTTTTTGCCCAAAAACCGTTGGAGAGATAATCGTGTTCAACGGTGCTGTGCGACTGAATCTCGCGGTAGCCGCAGTGATGATTCGTAAAAATTAAACCATCGGCAGAAACCAATTCTCCCGTACAAGAACCATGGTCAAGGGCGACAATGGCGTCTTTTAAACTTGATTTATTGACATCGTAAATTTGCTCTTGCGTGAGTTTTAAACCCATTCCTTGCATTTTTGAGAGAATTATTTGCTGCAACAAATTGGGCAACCACATTCCTTCGTCTGCTCGCAGAGAAACAGGAAAAAGCAAGATAAAACCAAGAAATAAATAAAAAATTCGTTTTTTCATATCTCGAAAAAATAAGTTAAATTTTTTGCAAAAATAAAAAAAATTTGAGAAAAAATAAAATATTTCTGCAATTTTGCAAAAATTAAAATTTTATCTCGTTGCCTTCTAACAAATCAATTTTATAATTATCCCAAAATTCCTTCTGTTTTTCTTGATTTGCCGTGCTGGCTGCGGGACAAACAGGAATATTTTGAAAACAAATTAAGACTTTTACTGCGAATTGTTCGAAATCAATGCGTTTTTTAAACTCTTTGATTGTTGATTCTAATTGATTAATTGCGTTTTTTCGATGACTCGCCCGTTGTTTTAACTTTTTTACATTTTTAATTTCGACAAAATAAAATTTTTTTTCCTCGAATAAAGCACAATCGCAGCGTTTTTTGTCTTTAGAATCGAAAACGCATTGGTCAATGGCTAAAAATATTATATTTTTTTTATAAGAATTAACAATTTTTAACACTCTATCATTGTCAACAACTTCGCATTTGCCGTTTTCTGTATCTCAAACTTCAAATTTTTTTTTCGAAACAACAATAAAGCATTTTTCAGAAACATTCGGAAACGCATTTTTTATTTTTGTCTTCATTTCGATTTTTTGTAAATATTCATTAATTTCGAAAAATCGGCATTAATAATTTCTGACGCAATATCAAGTTCTGTTTCGCTAATTAATTTTGTTTTCGGATTAAAAACCTGTTTAACTTTGCCCTTCGCAACGTGATACGCAATAAAATTTTCGGGAAGAATACGAAATTCTGAAGGAATAATTTGTGAAAGTTCATTTTCGAACTCTTTAGTTTCGATTTGCCCCGCGAAAAGCAAATTATTTAACGAAGTTAAAACGTAAGGACTGTGCGTAGTTATAACCAAATGATTATTTTCATTCGCACATTTTGCCAAAAAACTTATTAATTCATATTGCATTTTGGGGTAAATATTCAATTCGGGCTCTTCGACAATGAAAGTTTTGCCCATATTTTGCTTCGAAAAATATTCTATCACCAAAAATAACGGCACAACAGACTGAAAACCACTTGCCGACTCCGACAAACTTAACATTTTATTTTTATTTTTTATCAAATCTTGACCGTTGTTGTAAAAATATTGAATATTTAAAAATTTTATTGATGTTTCATTAATTTCTTGACGTGCTTTTTGATAATATGTGCCAAATTGAGTTACCGATTTGGGCAAAGTTAAACTATTATTCATAAATTCGATGGCTGCATTATTCAAAACCGAGACTAAAAAACGTTCCGCAGGAATATAAATCGAAGGAAACAAAGTTTTTTCACAATTTAGTTCTGTTTTTGGTTGCAGATAATTCTGAATATTATATTTTTTTAATGATTTTTCGAAATTTGTTTGATTCGAATTAATAAATTCCTCATCATTAAACATTGCAATAAGTTTTGCAATTGTACTTTTGCCAGCGGCTTGTTCACCAATTAAAATTGTAATTGGTTTAATTTCAATATTTGCCTCTTTGATGGGACCAAAATTTTTTATTTGCAACGTTGTTAACATATTTTTTTGTTTAAAAATTAATTTTTCTCAAAAAGTAAAATTGGATTTATTTTAAACTGCAACATTTTGGCTGTTTCTCTGCCTCCATCGCCGCCTTTTCGCTGCATTGTGATTTTCCCAATTTTTAAACTGCCTTGTTTTGATATTTCGACATTACCTGCACCAAAAAAATTTAAAACATAATTAATATCTCGAATAATCCATTCAGGTTTTTCGTTTTTCGTTTTCCAAATTACCATCAGCCAAGATGCAGAAAATTCGTCATTTCCTTTCAACAAATCGCTAATGATTAAAATTTTATTTGTCTCAAAAAAATTTATAATCGATTTTTGAATTTCGTCATCCATTTCGTTAAAAAACATTCTTCGTTTGTCCCGAACATTTAGGTTTTGAGGAGGAATTTCACCTGTAAAAAGTTTTAATGCCGTAGCAATTTTTTCAGGAATATTCCACATTTCGACATATTTATCAACTTTTCTCTTATCAATTTGGTTAAAACCACTTGGATTCGTAACAAGTTTTATTGACAAATTTTCGATTCCAATTGTTTTTTTGAAAAAAATAGTAACTTGAACTTGCACATCTGCTTTGTGATGTCCTGAAATTAAAATTGCAAGCACATTTTCGATTTCTGAAATTTGATAATTCATTGAAATTAACCAATTTTGTGCATCAGAATCGTTTTTCCAATTATTCAATTTTTCGACAATATCTTTTTCGTTTGCAAAACCACTTTTGGCAGTTTGTGAACCAAGCAAAATTAAATTTCTGTTCATTTATTTCAAAGTTAAAGTTTGCAAATAAGGTTTAATTCGTTGATATGCAATTTCGACATATTCTGTTGAAATTTCTGAACCAAGCCATTTTCGATTCAATAAAATTGCGGCTTTGGCTGTTGTGCCGCTGCCCATAAAACAGTCATAAACTAAATCATTTTCGTTAGTCCACGTTTTTATTTGGTCAATAACGAGTTGTTCGGGGAAAATGGCAGGATGTTGATACGCAATATTGTCTTTTGTCGAAATTCCGCCGCCGATGGAATAAAAAAATACATTTCCCACTTTCTTTTCTGTTGTTCTTTCGATTTTTTTGTAGTTTAATTCGCCGTTTTTACCTCGATTTTTCATATTTGCCATTCCGTTATAACGACAATGTTCTGTCAACGGATTAAAAGTTTTTGGGGAATCTTTCGAAAAACAAAACATATATTCAAAATGTTGATGATAACGTTTTCCTGCTGTCGGCATCGGATTATTTTTGTAATAAATCATTGTGTCGTGCAAATTAAACCCAATTTTCATAAAAAATAACGCTTGTTTGAACGAAGTGCCTGTTTCACTGCCGTTTTTTGTCGCATCAGCAACTACCCAAATAACAATTCCACCGTTTTTAGTTACTCGAAATAATTCGTTGACAATTTTTTCAAATTCGAAATAAAAACCATTATAATTTCTTAAATCGTCATAAGGAGGCGAAGTAATGGTTAAATCAACGAAATTATCGGGCATTTGCGACATTGTTATCAAGCAATTTTCGTTATAAATTTTGTTTATTTCCATATTTTTTCGTTAAATTTTTTACAAAAATAAAACATTTCTGCAATTTTGCAAAAATGTTTTTTCACTCTTAGAAAAATATTACGCAACTTGCAGTCTGTGCTGTTTTTCTGTTTCGATTTTTGAGATTGCGTATTCTTTTGTGATTTTCAAATATCGACTATTTTGCGAAGGAGAATCAAACATTGCGTCAACCATAATTGCCTCGCAAATTGAACGCAAACCACGCGCACCAAGACGAAATTCTACTGCTTTGTCAACAATATAATCAAGCGTTTCCTCGTCAAAAGACAAACCAACTCCGTCCATTTTAAACAATTTGACGTATTGTTTAATAATCGAATTTTTGGGTTCGGTTAAAATTTTCCGCAAAACATCGCTACTCAATGCTTCGAGATAAGTTAAAATCGGCAAACGACCAACAATTTCGGGAATTAAACCGAAGGAACGCAAATCTTGCGGAGCAACATATTGAATTAAATTTTCTTTGTCAATTTGTTTAGTGCTGTCAATTGCTTTGTAACCAACAAGTTTTGTATTTAAACGAGTTGCAATTTTTCTCTCGATTCCTTCGAAAGCACCTCCAGCAATAAATAAAATATTTGTCGTATCGATGGGAATTAACTTTTGTTCGGGATGCTTTCTGCCTCCTTGCGGCGGAACATTCACTATTGACCCTTCGAGAAGTTTCAACAAACCTTGCTGAACGCCTTCGCCCGAAACATCACGCGTGATGGAAGGATTATCGCCTTTGCGAGCAATTTTGTCGATTTCATCAATAAAAACGATGCCTCTCTCGGCTGCTTTTACGTCATAATTTGCCGCCTGCAAAAGACGAGTTAATAAACTTTCAACGTCCTCGCCGACATAACCTGCCTCGGTCAATACGGTGGCATCAACAATAGTGAACGGAACGTGCAACATGCGGGCAATGGTGCGGGCTAACAATGTTTTTCCCGTTCCTGTCTCGCCGACAAGCAAAATATTCGATTTCTCAATCTCAACGTCATCTTGCGGATTTGCCGTATTTTTTTGCGTCAAACGTTTATAATGATTATAAACCGCAACAGACAAAACTTTTTTTGCCTCTTCTTGACCGATGACATATTGGTCAAGAAAAAGTTTTATCTCGGCAGGTTTTAACAATTTAACTTCTCGAAGAGAAAATTGAGGATTTCGCTCATTTTTCTCTTCAATAACAATAGTATACGCTTTTTCAACACACGAATCGCAAATAAAAACAGAATTTCCTGCGACTAACAAATTTACTTCTTGCTTTGTTTTACCGCAAAATGAACATTTGTCAACTTCTTTCTTTGACATAAAATTTTTTAATTTTTGAACAAAATCTGTTAAATTTTTCACAAAATGTTTGTGAGTTTATTTTTTTGCAAAGATAAAACAAAAAATTGAAAATGTTTATATTTTTGAATAATTTTTTCAAATTCTTTAAATTTAACAAATTTATAGAGAAAAAGACAAAA
>DYQK01000266.1 GCA_020719385.1 Rikenella microfusus
AAACATCAACTTGAACAAAAGTTTAAAAACGAAATTTTTGCGAATGAAGTTTCGATTCTTGCGTATTACATCGCAAATTTGAATATTGAGTACACTTACAAGCAGAAAATGAACAAATACGCAGAATTTTCGAATCTTGCTTTCGTAGATACGCTCGAAGAGGGAAAAACTGAAAAAATTAACGAACAAAAAATCTCGGTCATTATCGGAAATCCGCCGTATAATGCGAATCAGCAAAATGAAAACGAGAATAATAAAAATCGAGTTTATCCCGAAATTGCAAAACAAATCAAAAATATGTTTGTCAAAAACAGCAACGCACAAAAAACGAAAATGTATGATATGTACGTATATTTCTGGCGTTGGGCGATGGACAAAATCAATAAAAACGGCATTATTGCCTTCATAACGAATCGCAGTTTTATTGATGCCAAATCTTTCGATGGTTTTCGAAAATGTATTCAAGAGGAATTTTCCCATTGTTACATCATTGATTTGGGCGGAAATATTCGAAATAATTATGGCAGAAAAGGCAGCAAAACTGCAAATATTTTTAATATTCAGGTCGGTGTTGCGATAATGTTTTTGGTGAGAAGAGAAAAACTCAAGGAAAATTGTTTTATCAATTATTTCGCTTTGTCGTCTGAAATGACAAAAGAGGAAAAACTTGATTGGTTGCGAGGTACAAAATTTGAGGAAGTGGAATTTGTAAATATTTGTCCTGATGAGAAAAATTTTTGGGTAAATTTGCCTGACGAAAATAATTGGAAAAGTTTAATTTCTGTTTGTTCGAAAAATAATACAGAAAATTCGATTTTTCAATTAACTTCTCTCGGCGTAATCACAGCGAGAGATTCTTGGGTTCTTGATTTTGATAAGAAAAAACTTGAGAAAAAAGTACAATTTTTCTGTGATTCTTATGAAAAAGAGAGAAATCGTTGGAATGATTCGGATAAAACAGAAAGAATAGGAAATTTTATTGAGTATAAAATTAAATGGACGAGAGATTTGAAAAATAAACTTCTTCGAAATAAATCGTTGCATTTTGATTCTGCGAATATTATTGAAAGTTTGTATCGTCCTTTTGTGAAAAAATATTTGTATTTTTCGAAAGAGTTGAACGAAGTGCAATATCAAATGCCGAAAATTTTTGGAAAAAACGCACAATTTGACAATTTGGTAATTAATTTTATTGAGGGACAACGTTTAGATTTTTCTGTTTTTGTAACGACATTTATTCCGAATCTTGCACTTTTTTCGTTAGACCCAACTCGTTGTCTTCCGCTTTTTCGCTACGATTCTGAAGGGAATAAAATTGAAAATATCTCAGATTTTGCAGTTTCGCAATTTCAAAA
>DYQK01000267.1 GCA_020719385.1 Rikenella microfusus
AAGATAAATTCTTTTGGGTCGGGTTTAGTGACGCTAAATTGCTCCAAAAGTTTTTTATCATCAAGTGAAACTTTTTCGTTTTTAATCTTCAAAACTTGCAATAAAAAGTTTGGAAAGTCAATTACAGATTTGTATTTGTCTTTTATGTATTTTTCTTCCTTTGGAAAGTCAGTTGGAATGTTATGTTCTGTAATAATTTTTGACAAGGATAATTCATCGCCGTTATCACCATTTTTATTAATAGAAATTCCATCAAAATTATTTAATTCTCCTACATTTGAAAAAATGTTTTTTCTGTCCGTAGTGTCAAAATTAAAAAAAACATAATCGTTCATATCTGCACAAGCATTCCAAATGGCAGCAAATTTTTCATGTTCTCGCTTCTCAACTTCTTCATCATCGTTTTCTATTTTCCCCATTAAAAGTGCTTTTACAATTTCGTGTTTTTCCAACTGTTCACCTCTATTGTTCATTATTTCAAAATAATGGTTTAAATCAGTGTCTTCTGGAACTTCCACACGAAATAAATAAACATTTTCATAAAAATTCTTTGCAAAATTTTGCACATCTTTTGCTCGCAGTTCTTCTTGAATAATCTCAATAGCATCTTTGAAACTTCCTGTACCCGAAATATTTAATTCGCTGGCTTGTTTTAGAAAAGTCGTTTTTTCTGTTTTGTATAAACTTTCAATGTAATTCTGTATTTTCTTACGAGAATCAAATTTGAGATTTGGGACTGATACAACATTTTCAATTACATTTTGCCAATTTTTTAGAACAAGATTTATCAGCGTAATGGTTGTGTGGCGTTGTTGTCCGTCAATCAATTCAAAACTACCGTCTTCTCTTTTGAAACAAACTAACGAGCCAAGATAGTATGATTTTTTTTCGTAGTTTTCCTTTGGAAAAAACTCATCAATATCCTTGATTAATTGTGAAATTTCAGTTTTTCCCCAAGCGTAATTGCGTTGGTAACGAGGAATTATGTAATCGTCATTCGCTAAAATCTCTTTAATATTTTTTGCGTTATTTTCCATTTTTTTCTCCTGTTATAAATTCAGCTATCTCGTCAATTCCCTTAACAAGATTATTTTTATCAATTTGATATGTTTTATACTGATAATTTTTGAAAGTAACCGGGCTTACAGAATCATTTATTTTTCTGAAAACTTGTCGTGCTGAACTATTCATAATTGTTTCTACTGTAATTCGTTTTTTATCACAACGGATTAGATATGCAAGTTTGTAAAATGCTTTGTAGAAATTTTCAAAATCATCAACGTAACCAAATTTATCAATGAATGCCAGCAAAATATTTTCGTAAAGATTTCTCACTTTTTCATCTCCACTTC
>DYQK01000164.1:0-2308 GCA_020719385.1 Rikenella microfusus
TCAATAACAAAGGTTTAACGAAGGAAGATTTGAATTATTTAGAGTCCGAGGAGCAAAATTTAGAGATGTTTGAGCGTTACCTCAAAGGCGAGTACGATATGGGAATGCGTGAGGGAATGAAACGTGGCGAGAGAATCGGAAAGGAAAAAGGAATTGTTCAAGGAATGAAACGTGGCAAAGAAGAGGGAATTAAACTTGGCAAAGAAGAGGGAATTAAACTCGGCGAAGAAAAGGGAATTGCAAAGGGAATTAAACTTGCGGCAATTAACGGGATAAAACTTGGTTTGTCCAACGAAGTTATTGCTCAAATGACAAGTTTACCTCTCGACGAAATTGAAAAAATTCGCAAAGAATTATAAATATTTTTAACATCAATTTTATCATTTTTTAGATTCAAAAAATGAAAGGAAAAAAATTACTCAAATATTTTGGAATAACCGTTGTCGTTCTGATAATTTTTGTCATTATTGGGAAAAGTGCAGGTTTTTTGGGCAAAGATTATCTCGTCAAAGTGGCTGTTGAGAAATCTGAAAAACGCACTATTGTTGAAACCATCACCGCTAATGGCAAAATTCAGCCCGAAACTGAAGTTAAAATTTCGCCTGATGTATCAGGAGAAATCGTTGAATTAAACGTAAAAGAAGGGCAAGAAATAAAGCAGGGAGATTTACTTTTGAAAATTAAACCTGATATTTATCAATCTGCCTTAGAGAGAATGGAAGCTTCGTTAAATACCTCGCGTTCAAATTTGGCAAATGCACAGGCACGCGTTTTGCAGGTGCAAGCACAATTTAAACAGGCAGAGTTAAACTTTCAACGAAATAAAAAATTGTTCGAGCAACAAACCATTTCTCAAGCCGATTTCGACAATATTTCCTCAAATTATGAAGTTGCAAAAGCAGAGGTCGAAGCGGCAAAGCAAAATGTGAATGCAGCAACTTTTGCCATCAATAGTTCCGAAGCGGCACTCAAAGAAGCAAGAGAAAATCTCACCAAAACAACAATTTATGCACCCATAAACGGAACAATTTCGAAATTAAACGTAGAAAAAGGCGAACGCGTTGTCGGCACATCGCAAATGGCAGGAACAGAGATATTGAGAATCGCAAATCTCAATAAAATGGAAGTGTTAGTTGATGTCAATGAAAATGATATTGTGAAAGTGAGTTTAAAAGATACCGCTTATATCGAGATTGATGCGTATTTAGGGCAAAAATTCAAAGGTTTAGTGAACGAAATTGCCAATTCCGCAACCACCGCAGGCGCCTTAGGCACCGACCAAGTAACCAATTTTCAGGTAAAAATTTCGATTTTACCCGAATCTTATCAACATTTAATCCCTAAAAATGCGGTAAATATTTACCCGTTTCGTCCAGGAATGTCTGCCACGGTTGATATTCGAACAGAGACAAAGTTTAATGTTTTGTCTGTGCCGATTCAAGCGGTAACAACAAGAATTGACTCCACGGGCGTTATGCAGGAAAAAAGTACAGTAGAGAAATCTACAGGAAACTCTCCCGATATGTCTCCTTTTGATAATTCGCAAGGACAAAAAAAGCGAAAAGACAAAAATGACGAACTCAAAGAAGTTGTTTTCTGTTACAAAAACGGAATTGTCGAAATGTTTGAAGTGAAAACAGGTGTTCAAGACAATAATTACATTGAAATTGTGTCGGGTTTAACCTCTGATTCGCTTGAAATTGTTGTTGCTCCGTATAATGCCATCGCAAAAAAGTTGAAAAATAAACAAAAAGTCGAAAAGACTAAAAAAGAAGATTTGTTTAACGCAAAAGAAATGCAGTAATTTATGAAACCGCTTGAATCTTCGGTGATAAAATTTATCAAAAAGCACCACGTTTTAACTTTTGCTACCTCAAACAACAACGAACCTTATTGTGCGAATTGTTTTTATGCGTATATGGAAGAGGAAAATTGTTTAGTTTTTGCCTCCGAAGAGTCAACAAAGCATATTCAGGATGCGTTAAAACAAAGACTTGTCGCAGGAAGCATTGTTTTAGAAACACATATTATCGGAAAAATTCAGGGAATTCAGTTTAATGGACAAATATTTTTGCCACAAGATGATTTTGCCCAAAAAGCAAAACATACTTATGTGAAACGTTTCCCGTTTGCCCGACTAATGAACACTACTCTGTGGGTTATTGAACTTACGTTTATCAAAATGACCGATAATTATCTCGGTTTTGGGAAAAAAATTCTCTGGAATAAAGAGTAAAATATAAAAAAACCTAACAGAAATTAAAAAATCTGTTAGGTTTTTTTTCCCATCCTGAGTCCAATGCACAAT
>DYQK01000164.1:2408-6334 GCA_020719385.1 Rikenella microfusus
CAATGCACAATTTGAGAATGTTAACTCACTAATCGGTCTAAAACGGTTTTGATTAAGTTTTCGACGGTTTTTTTATAATCTGTGTTCATATCTTTGCGATATCGATTTGCGATAATACAACAAATTGTCAATGCGTTGTGTCCCAAAAGTTTCGACAAACCATAAATTGCCGAACATTCCATCTCGTAATTTGTAATTTTTTGCTCTTGAAACCGAAATTTTCGAATTTTTTCGTTGATATTTGGGTCAACAATCGGCAAACGCAACACTCTTCCCTGTGGACCATAAAATCCTGGAGCAGAAATAGTTAAACCTTCCTTCATATCAAACGCAACTTTCTCGAAAAGCGTCTTTGAACTTTCCACAAAATACGGACTCGGCAAAAGAGAATTCCACTCAACAAAGTTTTTAAATTCTTTTTCCATCTCAAGATGCGAAACAGAATTTCTTTGTGCGTAAAAATTCAATAATCCGTCAAAACCAATCGCCATTCGACTCGCAACAGGCGTTCCAACAGGAATATCCTCCTGCAACGCACCTGACGTTCCAATACGAATCAGGTTTAAAGTTGTATGTTCAGACCTCGGAATGCGAGTCTCGAAATCAATATTCGCAACAGCATCAAGTTCATTAACGACAATATCAATGTTATCCGTACCGATTCCTGTCGAAATAACCGAGATTCGTTTATTTCTCAATGTGCCTGTATGCGTCACGAACTCGCGATTTTTTGTTTTAAACTCAATAGAATCAAAAAATTGACTCACCACCTCGACTCTGTCGGGGTCACCGACTAATATAACCGTGTCAGCAATATCTTGTCTGCGAATATGTAAGTGAAAAATACTGCCGTCAGGATGAATAATGAGTTCAGAATCACCAATTTTATTCATATAAAAACAATTTTTATTTTTGCAAAGATAAAAAATTTTTCGAAAAAAACTCTTTTACTCGCAATATTTTAACTTTGCTGCTTGCAGACAAATAAAAATTTGCTTCAAATTGTCAAAATCAAGAGAATCAAAACCTTTTGAGAGAAAATATTGATACGAATTTTCCGCAATTTTCTCAAGAATCATAAAATGCCAATAACGTCCTAAAACATATGCACCACGCATTAAACTGATTTTATTTATCTCTATTGCGGCAAGCATTTCTGCAAGAAGTTGATTCTTAGGATGCGTTGCTTTTCCCTCGCGTTTAAATTCCTGTATGAAAAAATAAGGTTTTTTAGGTTCTTCTGTTCCAAAAGCAACCATAAAATCAGTTCTTCCGCTAAATTCTACGTTATTGATTTTTGTTTTTAACGGTTTATCAAAAAAACCACGCTTATTTTCCATCAAAAAATCAACTCTATTGAGAATATTGCTGATAAAATACATTTTTAAATCCTCTTCAGCATAACTCATCACAAAATTGTAATGCTTTTCGATAAGAGAAATAAAAAAATTTACTTCCTCTTCACTTAACGAATAATCAAAATTGAACCATTCGTCGAAAATATCGGTTTTCTTTCCCGATTTCAAATTTACAACTTGCACCAAATCATCGTATTTGGCAGTTTGAAAAATAATTTTTTCAGGTTTTCCCATAAAACAATTTATTTTTTTGCAAAGATAAGAAAAATTTTTCACAAAATTAAAATAAATTTTGTAAATTTGGAAAATAATTTTTAATTTTGCGGTCTAAAAAATTATAAAAATGAGAAATGTTGCTTTTTTATTGATTCTTTTTTTTCTTTCTTTCCTGCCAAAAAGAGGAAGTTAATGAGACAAAAAAATTCGGCTATTTAAACTACAACGAAGCTGTCGCAGACGCAATGGTTGCCGATACCAATGAAATTTCCAATAATTTAATTGACATTACCCCGAATAATTCTTATATTCGTTGGAATGAAACGAAAGACAAAATTCTTGTTTGCTCGTTTTTTAACGGAAATTACAGCAATTCTTACCCCATTGACACTGACGTAAAAATTAATTGGGGCGAGATGTGGGTTACCGTAATTCCTGAATTAAAAGATAAAATGAAAAGTTTTAATGTCGATGCCTCGCAAGTGAAATTGCGTGTTGAACAACTGCTGGGTTTACCTGCGAATACAAAAAATACGCATATTGTTGAATTTTGGGTTAATCCGAATGATTTATTTCGCCCTGCTCCAGATAGAGAAATCTCTGACAAAACAGCACAAATTGTTTTCACAAATTTTTCTGATTCGTTATATCAAAAATGGTATTCAGACAACGTTTTTGCGTCTTATTATATGGGGAAAAGTTATCCATGGACGCGTTTGGGTTATACCTATGATTGGGGCAATTCCAAAACTGAAATTGGATTGAGTGAATTTGTCATTTGGCGAGGTTCAACGATTCACATCGTTTCTGTAACAAAACTCGAAGATTATCTAAAATAGACAACTTTTCTGTTTGTGTGGGATTGGTAAAAGTGAAATTTTGCTAATCCTGTTTTTTTAATTTGCGAAAGCAAAAAACAATGAAAAAATTCATTGTTTTTGCGGAGAGAGGGGGATTCGAACCCCCGGTACCAGTTGCCCAGTACGACAGTTTAGCAAACTGTTGGTTTCAGCCACTCACCCATCTCTCCTTACCAATTTTTTAAACTTTTTAACCAGAAAATGATTCTTTAAATCGGGTGCAAATGTAAATATTATTTTTTAATTCTGCAAATTTTTTTCGAGAAAAATTCACTTTTTTTCAAAAAATTTTTTAATTTCTTGATTTTCAAGTAGTTAAAATAAAAAAAAATCTCAAATTCTTCGAAAAATTGTTGGTTTAACTTGCTGCAAAGGCACATTCATATTCGTTATTGACTCAGAATGTCCCAAGAAAAAAAATCCACCTTTTTTCAAATAATTACACAATTTATTAATTACTTTTTCCTGTGTTTCTCTGTCGAAATAAATTAACACATTTCTGCAAAAAATAACGTCAAAATTGTCGGGCGTGCTGTAATTTGAGTCCATAAAATTCACTCTATTGAACATCACTTTTTGCCGCAGTTGCGGAACAATTCGCACACTTTTTTTCGTTTTATCTTTGCTTCGAAGGAGATATTTTCTCTTTAAACTCATCGGAATAATTTCAACTCTGTCTTCGGCATAAACCGCCGTTACCGCTTTTTGCAGCACTTTTGTCGAAATATCTGTTGCGTAGACAAAAAAATCGAACAACGGATTCAATAACATATATTCGGCAAGCACAATTGCCATCGTGTAAGGTTCTTCGCCGCTGGAGCAGCCTGCGCTCCAAATCTTCAAAGTTTTTCGAATTCCGCCCCGCATAAATTCAGGTAAAAAAACACTCGAAAGATAGTCAAAATGTGCCGATTCGCGAAAAAAATCAGTTTTATTAGTCGAGACAACATCTATCATATTGATAATTTCGTGTTGCCCCTCTTTGCTAAAAACAAAATCGATATATTGTTTATACGAAGTCAGGTTTAACTCTCGCAGCCGTTTTTGCAACCGACTTTGCAACATAATTTTTTTGGCAGGTGGCATTTTTATTCCATATTCGGTGTAAATAAAATTGCTCAAACGCAAGAAATCGGTACTCGAAAGTTTTGCTTCAAAAATTTTATTAATTAAATTTGTGTCAACAGGCGGATTCATAAAAATTTTTTTTGCAAAGATAAAAATTTCTTTTAAATTTTTTTCATTTCCTCTAAAATTTTCATCGTTTTTACAGAAACGGTACAAATTTTTTTCAACAACTCAACAACTTTCTCTTTAAAATCTGAAAATTTATAATTGTCAAATTGCTCGGACAAAGTCTCGTCAGAAAGGTTTTTTTCTTTGTATTCAGACAAAACCCATTCCAACGCACTTCGATTTCCCAATTTATATTCCCACGCAACCGCAGGAATATTTCGCAAAACCGTATTGTCGTCAATAACGATGTCATTAT
>DYQK01000048.1:0-10898 GCA_020719385.1 Rikenella microfusus
AAAACGTTTTGAAAAAAGCGGCGAATTTGGAGTAATCATTGGGGTTACTTTGAAAAAATAGTAAATTTTTTCTTTTTATTACAAAAAAAGTTCAACTTTTATGTTGAACTTTTTTATTTTTATTTTATTTTAGGTTTTATAAAACCCCATTTCCCATTGAGTTTTACAGCACAAAAACCTCTATGATAAGCATAATTACAATAATTATGCCATTCAAAAACATCTTCAAATATTGGTTCGTAAATAACATTCCCTTTTCTATCAACTAAACCCCATTTCCCATTAAGTTTTACTTTGAAAATATTTTCAGTAACGAATTCAACAGCATCGTATTTAGGTGCGATATAATTTAAAATTCCCCGTTTCCCATCAACAAGTATAAAATAAAACACGTATTGTCGTCTGAGTGGTGCTTCATCGCACATAGGTTTTATTATTTCCTTGCCGTTACAACCTATTTCTCCCCATTTCCCATTAAGTTTTACATAAAAAGAAGAATCCCACGAATAACTCACCTCCTGATATTTTATAGGAATAATCACATTCCCTTTTGCATCAATAACACCCTGCTTTTCATTATTCTCCACTATTATGTAATCATCATTTTCGGAGATATATTTATAATTTGGTGGAAGTACGGATTTTCCTGTTTTATCTATAATTTCCCTTTTGCCTTCTATTCCCATCGTAAAAGTTTCATTTCCATAGGAAATCCAATCATATTGTGGTTTAACAACCTCTTTTCCATTTTTGTCAATAATCCCAAATTTCCCTTTTACCTTCACAATATACAAATTCGCCGCACCTTTTATTTCCTCATATCTAAAAGGAATTATCATTTTTTCTGTTTTGTCAATAATACCCCATTTCCCTTCAATTTCTGCGAAATATAAATCGTCATTCGAATAACTTATATCATCGTATTGGCATTTTATAATTTCTTTGCCCGTTTTATCAATAATACCCCATCTGTCATTCATTGCGACTTTAATGTAGAAATCATCCGAACCACCAATATCATCATATTGGCATTTTATAATTTCTTTGCCCGTTTTATCAATAATACCCCATTTGTCATTCATTTTAACTGTGTAGAAATCTCTGCAAGAAAAATTTATTTTTTCATAAATAATTGGGATAACCGTTTTCCCGTTTTTATCTATTAAACCATGCTTATGATTTTTCTCAATTAAAAATGAAGTTTGAGTTAAGCCTCTTGATATATCTCCTTGAATTTTTAGTACAAGATTTCCTTTCTCATTGAAAATTTCAGATTCTTCACCTAATTCTCCAATGAGAGAATCTCCCACAGAATACAATTCTTCGTATTTTATTGGAATAATGACTTTTTGATTTCTGTCAATAAGTCCAAATTTCCCATTCAGTTTTGCAATGTAAAAATTTTCACTGTAAGAGACATTCAATTTGTCCTCATATTTCACGTCAATGACAACTTTGCCCGTTTTGTCTATTGCACCCCATTTTTCACCGATTTTCACATCACACAAACCATTTTTGTTAAAAGAACACATATCGTCGTACAGAAAATCTATTATTGTTTTTCCTGTTTTGTCAATAACTCCCCATTTCCTGTTAAATTTAGCGTGAATAATATCAACAATATCTTGATGAATTGCCTGTTCATATTTAGGAGTAATAACCACCTTGCCCGCTGTATCAATTAATCCCCATCGTCCATTAATATTTACAGAGGCATAATTTCCATAAAAATTATCAACTATATCAAATTGAGGTGCGAGAACCCAATCTATACTCTTATTTTGGGAGAAAATTTGCCCCAAAAATAAGTAAAAACAAACAAAAATCAACAACATTTTTTTCATAAAACCATTTTTTTTAATTCTTTGCAAAAATAATAAATATTTTTGTTTTTTTACAAAAAAAAGTGTCATTATATAAAAAAATTCATTTTCTTTGTAAAAATTTTTAAAAAACAAAAAATATGAGAAATGTAATGCTTTTCATTTTGCTTTTGTGTTTTATACACAAGAATTCTGTGAGTCAGTGTAACTGCAATTTTTCAAACACTCAAGCACAGTCTGTCCCTGACACAACTAAAGGGAAAAGAGGTTTTGTTCCTATAGAGGTTAAAGGTAATTCCGTAACTTTGCCTTTCACTTATAGAGGTAATTTCGCCTTAGTTATTGGAATTTCTGATTACAACAATGGTTGGGATAGCTTGCCAGGAGTAAGAAACGACATTCAAAGAGTAGAAGAGGCTCTTGCTAAACATCATTTTGAAGTAATTGTGTGCAGAAATCCAACAAGACGACAATTAGAAGACACAATAACGTACTTCATCTCTCATTATGGGCAAGAAGTGGATAATCGCTTAATTGTCTATTTTGCGGGGCATGGTTATTCAAAGTCTCTTGCTTATGGTGATTATGAAGGTTACATTGTACCTGTTGATGCACCAGATCCAAGAATTGATTCTACCAATTTTATGATGAAGGCAAAAATGATACGTGATTTTACAAATTATTCCACACAAATTCAAGCAAAACATGCATTATTTATGTTTGATGCTTGTTTTTCAGGTGCTTTATTTTCAGGAACAATCATACAACCTCTCCCTGTCACTATTTACACGGGACAACAAGTACGACAATTTATCACCAGCGGAAGTGCGAATCAAACCGTTCCTGATAAAAGTATTTTTTGCGACTTATTTGTGCAAGCACTCTCTTCTTATAATGCAGATATGATTAGAGATAGTTTTTTAACTGCTTCAGAACTGGGTGCTTTTTTACAGATGGAATTTATAAAACGTAATCTTTCCTTACAGCAAACTCCCCAATACGGAAAATCAAGAGATGAACGATTAAGTAAGGGAGATTTTGTGTTTTCTTTGAGAGAAAACTTAAATAATGTGCCTCCAGTTTATACACAAGGAAGTTCTAATTTCGTTGACCCTGTAAAATTTACAAACCCAACTTTCATTGATCAGACTTCTGGAATAAAATTTATCCGAATAAAATGCGGAACATTCAAAATGGGAAGCCCAAGCGGCGAATGGATAGACAATGAAAACAAACACGAAAGACCCTCGCATTCGGTTAATATTGATTGTTTTTACATTTCAGAAACTGAAGTAACACAACAACAATGGACTCGAGTTATGGGAAATAATCCTTCAAATTTCAGAGGAAACACTTTACCTGTTGAAACAGTTTCTTGGAATGACTGCCAAATTTTTATAGAAAAATTAAGGGCAAAAACCAATAAAATGTTTCGCCTGCCAACAGAAGCTGAATGGGAATATGCTTGTAGAGCAGGAACAACAACTCCTTACAACACAGGAGGCTGTCTAAGCACTTCACAAGCAAATTATGATGGAACTAATCGAACTTATCAAAATTGCGGACAAGGAGAAAATAGAAAAACAACATTACCCGTAAAAAGTTTTTCTCCAAATGCTTGGGGTTTATATGATATGCACGGAAATGTTTGGGAATGGTGCAACGATGGTTATGGAACTTATGAAAATACAAGACAAACAAATCCCAAAGGTGCAGTAAATGATAGTTTTAAAGTCTTACGAGGTGGAAGTTTTCGAATGTATGGACCATTTTGCCGCTCAGCATCGCGTTTAGAACTCGCACCCGATAAAAAAGGTGCAGGAACAGGATTCCGATTAGTTTACATTCCATAAAATTCTTACAAAATAAAAAAAATCCTGTTATGAAACAGGATTTTTTCTCGAAAATTTTTCTTATCTTTGTCTTTTCAAAAAAAATTAAATTTTTATGAGCAAAACTGAAGTTAAACAAAAAATCGAAACACTGCGAAAAGAAATTGAGGAACATAATTTTCAATATTACGTTCTCGCTCAACCAACTATTTCTGATTTCGAGTACGACCAACTTTTGAAACAATTAATCTCTCTCGAAACAGAAAATCCAGAATTTTTCAATGAAAATTCACCCTCGCAACGAGTCGGAAACGACCATAATCAAGAGTTTTCGCAAGTTGAACATCAATATCCGATGCTTTCGCTGAGCAATACTTATCTCGAAGACGAATTAATCGAGTTTGACTCAAGAATCAAAAAAAGTGCTGGCGATGATTTTCAATATGTTTGCGAATTAAAATATGACGGACTTTCCATCAGTTTAACTTACGAAAACGGCAAACTTTTGCGTGCAGTAACCCGCGGCGACGGCACCCGCGGCGATGATGTTACCGCAAATGTCAAAACTATAAAATCTATTCCGTTGATATTGCGAGGAAACGATTTTCCGCAAGAATTCGAAATTCGAGGCGAAATTTATATTTCTCATTCAGTTTTTGAGAAATTAAATCAGGAAAGAAGAGAAAATAATGAACCCGAATTGGCAAATCCACGAAATGCCGCAGCAGGTGCTTTGAAATTGTTAAACTCCGCAGAAACAGCAAAACGAAGTTTAGATGCATATTTTTATTATTTAGTGGGGGGAAATTTACCGACCAACTCGCATTTCGAAAATTTACAAAAAGCAAAAAATTGGGGATTCAAAGTCTCTGAACATTCAAAAAGACTCAATAATTTGTCAGAAGTGCTTGATTTTATTAAGTTTTGGGATATTGAACGTAAAAATTTGCCCTTCGATATTGACGGAATTGTTGTGAAAGTCGATTCTTTGAGTCAACAAGAGGAATTAGGTTTTACCTCGAAATCGCCGCGTTGGGCTACGGCGTTCAAATTTAAAGCCGAAAGAGTCGCAACAACATTGAACTCTGTCGTTTTTCAAGTTGGTCGCACAGGAGCAATAACGCCTGTCGCCGAATTGACTCCCGTTTTGTTGGCAGGAACGATGGTAAAACGTGCCTCGTTGCACAACGCCGACCAAATTGCCCTTCTTGACATCCGAATCGGAGACACCGTTTTTGTCGAAAAAGGAGGAGAAATCATCCCAAAAGTTGTCGGAGTAGATTTATCAAAGAGAAATATCGATTCCATTCCGTTTCAATATATCGATGTTTGTCCCGAATGCGGCACCATTTTGAAACGTTTAGAAGGCGAGGCAAAACATTTTTGCCCAAACGAAGCATTTTGTCCACCTCAAATTAAAGCAAAAATTGAACATTTTATTAGTCGCAAAGCGATGAACATCGCAGGCGGCGAGGCAACCGTTGAACTTTTGTTTCAAAAAAATTTAATCAAAAACATTGCTGATTTATACGAATTAAAAGTCGAGGAACTCGAAAATTTAGAACGTTTTGGTCGAAAATCGGCGGAAAATTTGGTGAAAAGCATTGAGGAATCGAAAAAAGTTCCTTTCGAAAGAGTTTTGTTTGCTCTCGGAATTCGTCATATCGGAGAAACTGTCGCAAAAAAATTGGTTAATTATTTCAAAAATATTGACAATTTAATGTCTGCTGATTTTGAAAAATTAAGCGAAGTCGGCGATATTGGTGAAACTATCGCAAAAAGTTTAATCGATTTTTTCAAAGACGAGAAAAACGTAGAAATAGTTAATCGCTTGAAAAACAAAGGTTTACAATTTTCAATTTCGCAAATAAACGAAAATGAAAAGAAAAATACTTTGTCGGGAAAATCAGTTGTCGTAAGCGGGAATTTTGGTACACCGCAACGCCGCAAGGAAATTGAACAAATTATTGAATTAAACGGCGGCAAAGTTTCGTCATCAGTAACTTCGAAAACCGCTTTTATTGTGGCAGGAGAAAATATGGGTGCTTCGAAACTCGAAAAAGCAACGCAACTCGACATTTCTGTCATTTCAGAAACAGAATTTCTTAAAATAATTGAATAAAAAAGTTTAGCGTTGCCCTCTTTTGAAGAGATGGCAACGCTTTTTTTGCGATTTTACAATAAATTTTGTATTGATTTTGGAACAAAATGCGAAATATCACCTTTGTAACGCAACAATTCTCGCACAATAGTCGAACTGACAAAAGAATGTTCGGGCAAAGTGAGTAAAAAAACTGTGTCCACATTGTGCAAAAGCGTTTTATTCATTTGTGCGATGGCTCTTTCAAACTCAAAATCTGCGGAAGTACGTAAGCCTCGCAAAATATATGCGATTTGGTTTTTGCGGCAAAACTCGACTGTTAGTCCTTTGAAAACTAAGATTTCGATTTTATTTTCGTTTTCGAAAATTTTTTCGATAAACATTTTTCGTTTTTCAATGGGAAAGAGATATTTTTTTTCGGCATTTTGTCCGATTCCAATGATAATTTTGTCGAACATTCCCAACGCCCTTCGCACTACAGATTCGTGTCCCACCGTTATTGGGTCAAAGGAGCCTGGAAAAACTGCTATTCGCTGATTCATTTCAACTTAGATAAACAAACATTGATATTTTTTTCGATTCGTTGCAGAATCTCTTGATTTTCGTTGGGTTTAAGAAATTTTTTACCCGTAATATTTTCAAACAATTCTACGTAACGATTCGAAACTTGCGAGATAAATTCTGTCGAAAAATTGGGCAACTTATCTCCTTCTCTGCCTTGAAATCCTTGATTTATTAACCATTCTCGCACAAATTCTTTCGAAAGCTGCCGCGGCGACTGATTTTTTTCAAATTTTTCCTGATAATCGTTGAGATAAAAATATCTCGAAGAGTCTGGCGTGTGAATTTCATCAATTAAAAAGATTTTTCCATCTTTTTTTCCAAATTCATATTTCGTATCAACAAGAATCAAATCTCTCTGAGCGGCAATTTGCGTACCTCTTTCGAAAAGTTGAAACGTAAATTTTTCAAGTTCTGCGTATTCTTGCCTCGTAGCAAGTTGATTTTCAATGATTTCCTCTTTCGAAATATCTTGGTCGTGTCCCAAAACGGCTTTTGTTGTCGGAGTAATAATTGGTTTCTCAAATTTTTGATTCTCTCGCATTCCGTCAGGAAGTTTTTCGCCGCAAATTTCTCGTTTGCCCGATTTATATTCCCGCCAAGCGTGCCCCGTGAGATAATTGCGAATCACCATTTCGATTTTAAACGGCTCAACGTAATGCCCAACAGTAACCATTTCATCGGGCGTTTCGATTTTCCAATTTGCGACAATATCGGCTGTTTCGTCTAAAAAAAGAGAAGCAATTTGATTTAACACTTGCCCTTTGTGTTGAATTCCGACAGGCAAAACTACGTCAAAAGCAGAGATGCGGTCAGTCACGACCATAACTAAGAACTTGTTGTCAATGTTATAAACATCTCGAACTTTTCCTTTGTAAACATTTTTCAAATTTGTAAATTGAAAATTCGTTTCAGTAACTACTTGATTTTTAACCATATACGAAAAAGTTTAATGAATGCGAACACTTTTATATTGAATTCTAATATTCTTTTTGTTGTTGCTCAATTCGTTAGAAAAAATTTTGCAAGATTCTTTTGTTACTTTTGTGGAAATGTAACCGTTCTCAATTTTTTGCTCGAAAGACAAAACTAACCTTACTCTTGAGGCAATAACCCACATATGTGCGTAACCGCCCGACTCCGTAGATTCGGCTATCATATCAAAACTTGCACCTTCGGGCAAAAAAACCTGTTTATTAAATGTTTTCTCCAGTTCTTTGTTGCTGAACGGAAAAATGGTTGTAAAATAAGGCATTTTTTTGTCCTTCGGGTCGTAAAAAAGTGCGTAAATATATTCCTCGCCTTGCGGAGTAACAGACAACTGATAAGATTTGCCAATTTTCAAAAAATCAACTTCTTTTTTTGTGGAATAATCGACAAGTTTGAAAACATTTTGAGAATTTCCTTTTTTCCAATTCTCAACAAAAGTGTGATATTCCAAAGGAATAACCTCTTTTATTGGTTCATCCAATTCTTTTAACTTTTTTCTGGATTCTTCAGAAACTTTTATTTTAAAAAGTTTAGAAATAGCCGCATCATTTCCTTTTTTATTTCCATAAGGATTTACACAAATACGAATACTTTTGAGAATTAAATAATTCGATTCTAAATTATATTCGCCGACAATGAAATAATCAGGTTTTTTTGACATCAAAAACTGAATCCAACGATTATTTTGACTCTCGTCTTGTGATTCTAAAAATGTTTTTGCACCTTCTCGGTCTAAAATAGAGTCAATGCCTTCGGGACGAAAAATTATGTACGAAGATTTTTCTAATTTATTGGTGAGAATCAAATTGATAGTTTGCGAAAGTAATTCCCCCAAACGCGTAACTTCTTGATTTCCACCTCGATTTCGGAAAAAAAACTTCACTGCAAATTTTGTATTTTGCGGCAAGGTTTTAATATCTGCGACAATTTTTTCTGAAGCCTCCTCGCTAACCTTAAAAATTACTTCGTCAGTGCCTTTCTTTTTAAAAACATCAAATTGTCCGCTACTTTTCTGAATATTACAGGAGAAAAAAACAATTAAAACTAAGAAATAAACAAAATTTTTCATCATAAACGAAATTTTAACGTTAAAATTTTTGCAAAGTTAACATTTTTTTTATAAAAATATCTTTTTTTGAAAAATTAATTCCAAATTCCTGATATTTGCTCTTTACAAAATTTACATTTCCCATTTTCCACATAGTTATTGACGACCACAAAACCGCGTCTTTCAATAATTATCTCTTTGCATTTGGGGCAAAACGTATTTTGATTCGGATGTGCAGGAACATTTCCGATGTAAATATATCGCATTCCTGATTTTTCAGCAATTTCTCTCGCTTTTTCAAGCACAGAAATCGATGTGGAAGGTAAATTTGTCAATTTATACATCGGAAAAAATCGAGAAAAGTGCAACGGCGAATCTTGAAAATTATTTTTCACCAACCACTCGCACATTTTTTTTATCATTTCTAAATTATCTGTCCAAGTAGGAATAATTAAATTTGTAATTTCGAGCCAAACACCTTCGCTTTTCAAAATTTTCAACGTATTTAAAACAGGCTCAAGACTGCCTCCGTTTAATTTTTGATAAACCTCGTTGCTAAAAGATTTTAAATTAATATTTGCCGCATCAAGATAAGGAATTAAGTTTTTCAAAGGCTTCTCGTTGATAAAACCATTCGAAATGAAAACGTTTTTTAACTTTTTCTCGCGAGATTTTCTCGCAATATCAAGAACATATTCGTAAAAAACAACTGGCTCGGTATAAGTGTAAGAAATTGATTTACAACCTTTTGCAACAGATTTCGCAACAACCTCATCAGGCGACAAATCAATATTTTGTGTTTCCTCGGGACTAACCTGCGAGGTAGTCCAATTTTGACAATTCAGACAACTCAAATTGCAGCCTGCCGTTGAAAGTGAAAAAGATTGACTCGAAGGTAAAAAATGAAACAACGGTTTCCTCTCTATTGGGTCGATATGTACGCTGCATGGATTCCCGTAAGCGAGAGTGTAAAGTTTCCCATCTCTGTTGACTCGCACTTTGCAGAGTCCTTTCTCATTTTTTCGCAATGAACAACCGTTTGGGCAAAGTTCACACTTCACGCCACGCACTGAGGGCGAGTAAAATAATGCTTCTTTGCTTTGAAATTCTGATTCCTTCTCAAAATCATTTTTTTTCGAACTACCGAATAATTGTAAATTTAAAATTCCTCCACTTAATGCTCCTGCACAAATTAAACCGTATTTTAAAAATTCTCGTTTATTCATTTTAACGAATTTTCAACGTAATAATTGTCAATATTGCTAAAATCATACCAATTATCCAAAAACGCACCACAATTTTCGATTCAGGAACACCTAATTTTTGAAAATGATGATGCAACGGTGCCATTTTAAACAAACGTCTTCCCTCTCCGAATCTTCGTTTTGTGTACTTAAAATATACCACTTGCAGCAAAACTGAAATATTTTCCATCAAAAAGATTCCGCAAAGAATCGGAATTAACAATTCTTTTCTCACTAAAATCGCAAAAACAGCAATAATCCCGCCGATAGTTAAACTGCCCGTGTCGCCCATAAAAACTTGTGCAGGGTAAGAATTATGCCACAGAAAACCAACTGTTGCACCGAGAAATGCACCTGCAAAAACCATCAACTCGCCCGTGAAAGGAATATACATTATATTGAGATAATTCGCAAAAACCATATTCCCTGAAACATAAGCGAAAATACCCAATGTTGCCCCGATAATAGCGGAAGTGCCTGTTGCCAAACCATCAAGTCCGTCAGTCATGTTTGCTCCGTTTGAGACTGCGGTAATGATAAAAATCACCAAAATGATAAAAACTATCCACACTAAAATCGGATATTTTTTCGACAAAGTTTTCCCAATTAACAACGAATAATCAAATTCGTTGTTTTTTACAAAAGGAATCGTTGTCTTTGTGGATTTTACATCTCGACTAACAATATCTACGGGCTGGTCGGGATGGTCAACTTCTTTAACTATTTCTTTCATTTGTGCTGCAGAAACTTGCTCTCGAACAACAACATTCGGGTTTAAATACAATGTTAAACCAACAATTAAACCCAGTCCGGCTTGCCCATAAATTTTAAATCTGCCCGACAAACCTTCTTTGTCTTTTTTAAAAACTTTTATATAATCGTCTAAAAAACCTATTAATCCTAACCATAACGTTGTGATAATCATTAAAATAACATAAACGTTGTGCAATTTGGCAAAGAGAAATGTTGGAATCAAAATGGCTGCGATAATCAAAATTCCGCCCATCGTTGGAGTTCCTTTTTTTTGATATTGCCCCTCAAGTCCGAGGTCGCGAACAATTTCGCCGATTTGTTTTTTTTGTAAAATACGAATCAAACGTTTGCCATAAACTATTGAAATCAGCAAAGACGTAATAGTTGCCAACGCAGTTCGAAAAGAAATGTATTGAAAAACGCCTGCCCCTGAAAAATCAAGCGAATGCAAATATTGAAAAAGATAATAAAACATTGCGATACAATTTTTTTGCAAAGTAAATAAAAAGTTAACAATTTTCAAAATTTTGTGAATATTATTGCGAA
>DYQK01000048.1:10998-23269 GCA_020719385.1 Rikenella microfusus
TTTTTTCGTGAAAAAAATTTGAGAATTGAGAAAAAACATTTATATTTGCCGCGCTAAATTTGTTAACAAAAACTCGGCAAAATTATGTATTTAACACCCGAAAAGAAACAGGAAATTTTCAAAACTTACGGGAAATCAGTAAGTGCAACAGGAGATTCCGAATCTCAAATTGCTCTTTTTACAGCACGAATCAACCATCTTTCTGTGCATTTGCGTTCAAATAAAAAAGATTTTGACACACAACGAGCATTGCTTCGTTTAGTTGGAAAACGCAGACGACTCCTTGATTATCTCAAAGAAAGAGAAATCGAACGTTACCGTGCTATTATCAAGGCATTGAACATTCGTAAATAACCAAAATAACCAAAAAGACTTTTTTAATTTGTCTTTTTGGTTTATTTTTTTGAGAAAATTTGTTTTTTTAAACGAAATTTTACTCTAAAATTTTGTAAATTACCGCAGGTTCGTCCTCATCTGTCCCGATTTGATGAACAAATTCAATTTTATTCGGATATTTCTCTGCAATAGGCGAGAGATAATATTGAACCGTGTTGATAATCATTCCCGTATTGCTCCGTTCATCTCGCCGCAAACTCGCCGCAATGACGTAAGTAACTCTATTTTTATACAAATTTTCGAGTAAAACATCAGCGTTTTCGGAGGTAACATTATAAATTCCATAAAATCGCCGCGAAGTATAGATAAACGCAATTTCGGGTTTTCGACAAGCAATAACTTCATTGGCAGGCACATTTTCTGCCGCCCATTGACACATCTCTATATAATGTCGCCAGTCGGGAGTAAAACCGTAAAGTGCGTCTCCCGATAAATTTGCTTTCACAATTTCTCTTGTTACTCCGATGCGGCTTGAGGTAATTAAGAAAGTTCCCATCAGAAAAATGAGGAAAATGATGGGATAAACAAATTTATATTTTTGCAGAATCATTTTGAAAGTGTAATAAAAACCTCCCAAAACAAGCAAAAGAGCGAAGGGAAAGTAAATTATCACAATTCGATTGTTGTCCCAATATTTTTGTATACTCACAAAAGTTGTGAAAAGCATTATTCCTGCGTAAAGTCCGACAAAAAGTAGTGTTTTGTTTTGTTTATAAATCATCAAAAGCGACCAAACAAAAATCAAAAGCACCAAAAGAGTCAGAATAACAGACGTATTTGCGTAACCTTCTTCTGTTAAATTGCTTTCTGGAGGAAGCAACCCAAAGAAATTTATATAATGTCGAGATAAAAATAACAAAGAATTATCATAAATTCGTCCCAAATAACCAACAAAATCTTCTTTTCCTTGCGAAAAATCATACGGATGTTTGTAAAGCAAAACATTTCCTTGCTGTGCAAATTGCAAATTAATATCTCTCCAAATAATATTTTTAATTCCTTCCCACGAAAGCGAAATAACGAGAAACATCGCAAAAATAAACACAATAGATTTCCATTTTTTCGTTAAGGCGAGAAAAATAAAGATTACTCCGAGACAAGCAAACGCAATGCTTTTCGTAATAGTCATTAAAAATAAGAGAAAAGCAATTAACAAATATTTTTTCCAATTAATTTTGAGATTTTTCTCGATATTTTCTGTTTCAAAGACAAAAAATTTCAGAAAATAAAACGAGAAAATAATTTGCAACGTAAAAAACATTGCCTCAGAATATGTTTGACTGCCAAAATACAAAATAAACGAATTTATCGAAAGCAAAATCAATGCTGGATAAAGCACGGAAGCAGGAATTTTTTTGCGAAAAGTTTTTTCGAAGAAAAAAATGTGAATCAAAAGAAAAATCAACGAAATAAATTTCAACACAGATAATTTTATTCCAAAAATCAAGACAAAAATACTCAAAACCATCGGATAGAGCGGTCCCTGAAAAGACGGATATTTTAGCGAATGTATAAAATCATAAGCCCGAATAATGTAGGCAGAATCGTCACCGCCGACACTTACGCGAAGGTCAAACATCAGAAGTCCAAAAATCAATGTTAGTCCGAGCGTGAGATAGGAATAAATTTTTCTGTTTTTTTCAAAATGACAATCTAAACGACCAAGAAAATCGCTTGGCAGTTTGTTTTTTGCGATATTTTTCGTCATAAAAGTAAAATCGTTAAATTTAATTTTTTCAAAGGGCAAAAATATAAAAAATTATTGAGAAAACAATTTTTCACAAATCAAAAATTTTTTTTATTTTTGAAAAAAATTTTAATTCTTTTTTATTTTGGAAAAATGTGTGCATTGCGGAGCAGATTGCGGGAATTTTCCTGTTTTTTTCGATGAAAAACCGTTTTGCTGCGGCGGTTGCGTGGCAGTTTATCAAATATTGAACCATATTTCTGTTGAAAAAAGTTTCGATTCTCGTTTTGCTTATCTTGATAATGTTGAGATTCAAAACCAAATTCTTGATTTTTCTGAAAACCATTTTTCAATAATTTCGTTGTATTTGCCCAATATTCACTGCAAAACGTGTGTTTTTTTGCTTGAGAATTTGTCGAAATTGCAGGATGGAATTTTGTCTTCGCAGGTAAATTTTTTGAAAAAAGAAATTTCTGTGCAATTTGATAACACAAAAACTTCGCCTCGAAAAATTGTAGAATTATTAACTTCGCTTCATTATGAGCCGTTGATTTCGCTTGAGAAGAAAGAGAAAAAATCTGTTCAGAGAAATTTATTGTATAAAATTGGAATTGCGGGTTTTTGTTTTGGCAATTCTATGATGTTGAGTCTGCCTGAATATTTGCCGAATATGTCGGAGGTTGAGTTTCCGTTTAAGACTTTTTTTGGAATTTTAAACTTTTTTTTGTCTTTGCCCGTAGTGATTTTTTGTGCTAATGAATATTGGTTTGCCGTTTTTCGCAATATACAATTTCGCAGACTTACATCGGAAGTGCCGATTGCTGTAGGGATTGCAGCGATATTTGTCGAGAGTTCGGTGCAAATTTTTTCGCAAACAGGAACGGGTTATATGGATTCGCTAACGGGGTTGATTTTCTTTTTGTTAGTCGGGAAGTGGATTCAAACTCGCACTTATGAGTCGCTTTCGTTTGAGAAGAATTTTAAATCCTTTTTTCCGTTGGCGGTTTCGAAACTCGAAAATTCGGAGGAAATATCGATTCCAATAACGCAAATTCAGAAAAATGACCGTTTATTGATAAAAAATTTCGAGATAATTCCTTGCGATTCGAGATTAATTTCGAAGGTCGCAACTATTGATTATAGTTTTATTTCGGGAGAATCGCTTTCTGTTTTGCGGCAAGAGGGCGAGAAATTGTTCGCAGGCGGCAGACAAATCAACGGTTTTATAGAAGTTGAGGTTTTAGAAACGTTTGAGAATAGCAGTTTAATTCGTTTTTGGAACGAGCAAAAAACTTCGAAAACTCATTTGTCGAAATTGTCGGATAAAATTGGAAAAAATTTTACAATTATAATTTTTCTTATCGCAATTTGTTCGATTTTGTTTTGGTTTTTCAGAGATAAATCTTTGATTATCAATGTTTTTACTTCGATATTAATCGTTTCTTGTCCGTGTGCTTTTCTCCTTGCGATGCCTTTTGCTTTTGGAAATACGATGCGGATTTTTGGGAAAAATGGTTTATTTCTCCGCAATTCTGACGTTGTTGAACAACTTTCGCAAATCGACACGATTATTTTTGACAAAACAGGCACTTTAACGCAACCTTTTTCGAAAAAAATTTCTTTTTCAACAGAATTAGACGATTTTCAAAAAAATATTATCGCTGCTTTGGTGAAAAATTCGTTGCATCCTTTGAGTCAAAATATTTATCAATTTTTGAAAAATTTTGATACGAAACATTTGGAAGTTGTTGATTATCAAGAAGTTATTGGAGAAGGAATTTGTGCAAAAGCAGAAAATATTTTAGTGAAAATTGGTTCTGAAAATTTTGTTTTGGGAACGAAAAATTTTTCTTCGCAAACAAAAGTTTTTGTTTCTTTTGACAACGCAGTTCTTGGTTTTTTTGTTATTGAAAATATTTTTCGCAAAAATATCGAAAATGTAATTTCGAAATTATCGCAATATGTTGATTTACATATACTTACAGGAGATAATGAGACAGATAAACATTTTTTACATTCTATTTTTCCGAATATTTCTCAAATACATTTTTATCAAACGCCGCGGGATAAAAAAATTTATGTGGAGAATTTGCAAAAAAATGGGAAAAAAGTTTTAATGCTTGGCGATGGAATCAACGATTCGGGTGCGTTGTTGAGTAGCGATGTTGGAATTGTGTTGGTTGAGGCTGAGTATCGATTTTTTCCTTCGTGTGCGGGGATTTTGCGTTCTGATTCTTTTGAAAAATTGCCGCATTTTCTGATTTCTGCGAAAAAAAGTTTAAAAATTGTTTATTTTTGTTTTCTTATCTCGTTGATTTACAACGTAATAGGAATTTCTATTGCGTTTCAAGGTTTTTTATCGCCGTTTGTAGCGGCAATTCTAATGCCTTTGAGTTCAGTAAGTGTGGTGCTTTTTGCGACATTTCTGACTTCTCTAAAAGTAAATATTTAGAGTTCATTTTTGTGAAAAATGAAATAAATTTTAAATTTTTCTGTATTCTTTTCAAAAATTTGAAAAAAAATTTGTACTTTTGCAGCGAAAAAATTTTTTTATTTTTCTAAATTTTAATATGGAAAAAAAACGTTATGTCTTTGTGAATAACTTGTCTGGTTGGTTGACGTTTGCGTTTGCGTTGATAGTTTACGTTTTAACTATCGAGCCGACAACAAGTTTTTGGGACTGCGGGGAATTTATTTCTACTGCTGTCAAGTTTGAAGTTGGACATCCGCCCGGGGCTCCGTTTTTTATGCTTGTTGGTCGTTTCTTCTCTTTGTTTGCCTTCGGTGATGTTACGCAAATGGCAAAAATGGTGAATATTATGTCTGCAACGGCAAGTGCGTTTACAATTTTATTTCTCTTTTGGACGATTACGCACATTGTCAGACGGATTTTTATCAAAACTTACGAGATGTCTCTCGCTCAGATAGCGATAACAATGGGTTGCGGTTTAATTGGCGGTGCGGCGTATACTTTTTCTGATTCTTTTTGGTTTTCAGCTGTTGAGGGAGAGGTTTACGCAACTTCCTCATTTTTCACTGCCATCGTTTTTTGGGCAATTCTCAAGTGGGAAGAAGAAGCAGACCAAAAATATGCAAACAGATGGATCATTCTCATTGCGTATTTGATGGGTTTATCCATTGGAGTTCACCTTTTGAACTTGTTAGCCATTCCTGCAATAATTTTTATTTATTATTTCAGAAAATACGAAACTTCGACTAAAGGAATTATTCTCACCTCAATATTATCTGTTGTTATTTTAGGAGGAACACTTTGGGGCGTCATTCAAGGAGTGCCTTATTTCGCTTGGGGTTTCGAGTTAATGTTCACAAATGGATTTGGTTTACCTTATAATTTCGGTACAATTTTCTATTTTCTCGCACTCATCGCCGCAATTATTTGGGGAATATTATATACTCGCAAAAAGGGAAAAGTACTTTTAAACACCGTGTTAACTGCCTTTGCTACGATGTTAATTGGTTATTCGTCTTTTGCGATAATTGTGATTCGCTCTGCTTGCGACCCACCTATGGACCAGAATAATCCTGGAAATATGTATTCATTAATTGGTTATCTCAATCGCGACCAATACGGCGATAATCCTTTGCTTTATGGTCCTTATTTTAACACTCCGATAATTGGTTACGAAGAGGGCAAAACAATTTATGCCCAAAAAGATGGAAAATATGTTGTTGTTGACAAAGAACCGAAGTACAAATACGAGTCAAGTGGAATGACATTTTTTCCACGAATGTATAGTCATCAGACAGAATTAAACCATGAAAAAGGTTATATGGATTGGGCAGGACTTTCTGATAAAACAAAAAAACCCACTTTCGCACAAAATATTTCGTATTTTCTCAAATATCAAGTTTGGTTTATGTATTTTCGCTATTTCTTTTGGAATTTTGTCGGAAGACAAAATGATATGCAAGACGCAGGAGAAATACGCGGCAATGTTACCGAAGGAAATTGGATGTCAGGGATAACGTTTATTGATGAATGGCGGCTTGGTCCTCAGGACAAACTTTCTGAAGGTTTAAGAGTTAATAAAGGGAAAAATGTTTATTATTTTTTGCCGCTGCTTCTCGGAATTATCGGAATGATAGCACTTTATCGGGCAAGTAAAGAGGGGAAAAATTATTTTTGGGTGCTTTTGCTTTTCTTTTTCTTCACAGGTTTAGCAATTGTTTTGTACGTAAATCAACCACCTTATCAGCCGAGAGAGCGAGATTATTCCTACGCAGGTTCGTTTTATGTGTTTGCAGTGTTTATTGGTTTTGGGGCTTACGCAGTTTATGAACTTTTCAATAAATTTTTATCCAAACAAATTCTTTCTGCGGCGTTTTCGATAATTTTGTGTTTTGCAAGTGTGCCGATGTTGATGGGAATGCAAAATTGGGACGACCATGACCGTTCAAATCGTTTCACGGCAAGAGATGTTGCGTTCAACTATCTGAATTCTTGCGCTCCTAATGCAATTATTTTTACAAACGGCGATAATGACACTTTTCCGCTTTGGTATGCTCAAGAAGTGGAAGGTTTTCGCACAGATGTGCGGGTAATTAATTTGAGTTATCTCAATACTGAATGGTATATTGACCAAATGAAGAGAAAATCATATAAATCTGACCCCGTGCCATTTTTTTTGACAAACCAACATTATCAAAAAGGTAAACTTGACATTGTGAACGTTGTAGATATGACAAAAGAATATACCGACCTTCGCGAGATAATAAAATTTGTGGCAAGCGGCGACCCAAGAGCAAGAGATAATCGCGGAACAAGTATTATTCCTTCGACCCAAATTAGTGTTGTTGTAGATTCGGCAAAAGTTCTCGGCAACGGCACCGTTGCTTCGAAGTATGCAAATCAACTTCACAAATATTTGAATTGGGAAATTAAGAAAAAATATATTCGCAAAAACGAATTAATGGTTCTTGATTTATTAGCGACCAATAATTGGGAACGCCCAATTTATTTTGCAACAACGGTTGGAAATAGCAATTATATGGGTTTAGAGAAATATTTTCAACTCGAAGGTTTTGCGTATCGCGTTGTTCCGACCTATGGCGGCGTTTCAGACGGACAAACAGGACGCATCAATACGGATGTTCTCTATGAAAATATGATGAACAAGTTTAAATGGGGCAATGTTTCTGACCCAAGAGTGTATTTAGATGAAAATAATCAACGAATGTTGATGAATTTTAAAAATACTTTTGTGCGACTTGCGCGTGCTTTGCTGTTGGAAAACAAAAAAGAGAAAGCCATCGAAGTGCTTGACAAAGCAAGTTCAACGCTTCCGATATTTCTGCCGTACAGTTATTTCAATTATTACAATTTGATTCTGATGAGTGACGTTTATTTTCAAGCAGGTGCAGATGAAAAAGGTACAAATTTGATAAAAAAAGTTTCTGACGTAATGTTGGACGAGTTAAATTATTATCTTTCGCTTCCTGTTGAATATCAAGGCACTGTTTCTGAGGCAAAAGAGAGAAATCTTGCAGTATTAGGTGAAATGTTTAAATATTTGCAACGAAACAAGAAAACCGATTTGCAAAAAGAAATTGAGGAAAAGTTTAATCAACTTGTGGCAAAATACGGTGTAAAAACGAAATAAAAAATTAAAATTCCATCTCTTTTTGAGGTGGAATTTTTTTTTTGAAAAAATTAATTTATTTTTGATAAAAATCGACAATTTGTTGCAAAATGCCGAGAACTTTTTCGAGACTCTCGGTGCCATAACTTTCGGAATCAAGAGTTAATTCGGAATTTTGCAGACGCAAAAATCGCCATGTTTCGGCTGTTGTGACGCACCCAAAAATCGTGTCGGTGGGTTTGCCTTCGTTTTCGTTAAAAAAGTTTTGCTCCGACCATTTGTGCGGCACATTGCAAAGTATAAACGGAATAAGGCATTTTTTCGTTTTTAATTTTTTTTTTACAAAAATACAAAAAATTTTCGAAAGAGTTTATAAATTCGCAAAAAATTTAAACAAAATAAAAATTGTTTTTCAAAAAATTAAGTTCGTTTTCGAAGTGTTTGAAAATCAATGTAATACAAAAGTTTTATCGAAAAGCTGTTATTTTGCGGTGCTTCTATTGTATTTCTGAAATTTCGAAAATAATTTCTTTCGATTTCAGTTTCGGGATAAATGGAATTTTTCCACACTAACGAAAGTTCACTTCCTGGGGCAAATTGCCACGTATAACCCATATCAATAGTAAAGGCGTTGTAATTGATGTCGCTGTTTTCGGTGTACGAATTCGTTTTTTGCAAATTTCCATCTTTGTCGAGGAGAAAATACTCTTGATATTCCACTAAGGACCAATAATGTCGCATTCGAAAACTGAAAAACGTTTTATTCGAAAAAATATAATTTATCGTGAAAGTGTTTGTTATTGTCGAGATATCTCTTTTTCCAAAAAAGATTGAGTCAACATTATAATCGGTAACATAACCGTAACTGTTATTTTCAACATCTCGAATCAAATCATAAATGAATAAAAATTTGTCGTTTGGTCGGAATCGTT
The DNA here is from genome assembly GCA_020719385.1 of Rikenella microfusus. Classification (GTDB taxonomy): domain Bacteria; phylum Bacteroidota; class Bacteroidia; order Bacteroidales; family DYQK01; genus DYQK01. Next base: position 19,614 of record DYQK01000048.1, read on the forward strand.
GTGAAGTTCCGTACCAAAATCCGTCGTGGTCGTCTGCAAAAATAGTGAAAAAACCGAGATATAAATCGAAAGCATATTTTTTGCTGTAATCTGTCGAAACCCAAGTGCCGAGTCGAAATAAACCGTTTTGCACAAAAATTCGGTCTTCATAATGTGATTCGTGAAAATCGGTAATTTTTATCGGATAAATGTCCATATCGCCGCCGAAGGAAAATTTATTCGTAAACATTGTGTTGAAATTGTAATAAATTTTATAATTAGAAAATTTCAACGGCGTAAGTCTGTCGGAGCGAATCAACGAAACAGAATTATATGACTGCAAAATTTTGCCAGTTTTTTGCGAAATGTTGTATTGCAAATTCACAGAATTTCGCATTTCATTATTTCTGTCCAAATAACCTAAATCATTTGGGTTATAATGTGCGTTTTTTATCAAATTGGTGAACGAATATCGAAATTTGCCCGAACTTTTGCCCGCAATTAATGAGGAATAAAAGCCGTAATCGTTTGTTGTCGTATCAAAAATTTGACTTACTGCACCTTTTCCCGAAAAAACGTAAGTTTGTGCGGCATTATTAAACTTAAACTCCGTGCCAGTAACATTTGCGAAATATTTGTCTTTGAAACGAGAAACATTGGTATTTATCAACGAAACTGACGAATTATTTTTCAACGTTTGACTCATCACAAAAACATTATAATTTGTAAACGGTTGCGTCAACATTTTTCGTTTCGAATCAGTAATTGTGTCTTTGATTTCTGCATACGTATTCATCGACATTGCGTTTAAAAAACCGATTCCGAGATTTCCATTAGTTTTTCCTGAAATTTTGGTTGCGTTTAACAATTGCGTTTGCGAAGGATTTTCGTTAATTTCCTCATTATTTTTTAATTCGTCTTCAACATCATAATATCGATTTGGTGTTGTTCCGATTCGGCGGGAATAAAAAATGCCTGCTTTGCCGAATAATTCTGTTCCTTCGGTGAAAAACGGGCGTTGTTCGCCGAAATAAGTTTCGTAAGGCGACAAATTTAACACTTTATCATCAGAACGGACTTGACCGAAATCAGGAATAACCATCATATCGAGAGTGAAACTTTCGTTAATTCCATATTTTAAATCTAAACCGCCTTTGACGGAATAAACCCATTGATTGTCGCTATTATGTTCGGCGTAAGTCGAGAGATACGGCGTGAAAGACAAACGCAGCGGCGGGGTAATATTCTCGATTCCGCTTAATTCGCCGTTATAAATCATAAAATTGCTATTTCCGTCTTCGTGCAAATGACTCCAAGAGGTATTTTCGCGATTTCTCATTATATTTCGAAACACATTTATTCCCCAAACTTGCGTTTCTTTGTTAGGAAAACGAAGTGCAGAGTATGGAATTTTAAATTCAGCAATCCAACCTTCGTTGTTCGAAGAGGTGGCACTTTCCCAAACGGCGCTCCAGTTTGAGTCTTCGTTGCCGTTATCTGATGCTTTCATATCGAGTTGAACGCCTGCGATGGACAGAAAAAAACCGTATGCGTTTAATCCGTCATTAAAAGGGTCGATATAAATGCCGCAATATTCAGTTATTCCGAGATTATCTCGTTCTGTGAGTTGTCGAAACATGCTGTCGGGAGCGGAATCGAATGCTTTTAAACCAACATACAATGCAAAATTGTCGTATAAAAAACGTACTTCGGTTTTTTGTGAACCCGGTTTGCCGTTATTGGGTCTAATTTGTGTAAAATCTGTTGCGATGAAGGCTGAATTCCAAATTTCTTCGTCGAGAATTCCGTCAATTTTGGGTGCAGAAGAGATTTTTACTGCTTGAATTTGTTTTTTTTCTGTAGTTTGAGCAACAAGAAATGACGAGAATAATAAAATTATTCCGAGAAAAAACAATTTTTTCATAATGTTGAATTGGTTTTTATACAAAAACGCAAAAATTTTATTTTCGATGCAAAATTTTGCGGCAAAAATATTACTTTTTTATGAATTATTTGAGAAAATAGATTTTATTTCGAAAAAAAACTTGTCAAATTTTGAAAATCAGACAAGTTTTTAAAAATTTTCGAAATTTTTTATTTGCAAAAAACTTTTAACACTTTATTTTCTGTATCAGTTTTTAATTTCACAAGATAAAAACCTGATTTTAAATTCGAAATTTCAAAAATTTTCTCGTTACTGATTAAAAAACCGTTGAAAAGAGTTGACATTTTCTGTCCTGAAAGCGAAAAAATTTCGACAGAAATATTTTGTGGTTTTTCTGTTAAAACCTTGATATTCAATGTTTCGCAAAACGGATTCGGATAACAAAGCAAAGAAATATCTTGTTTCGAAAATTGAGTAATTTCTGTTAAAGTTTTACTGCAAGCACCTAATAATGCCGAGTAAAGCTTCGTCATTTTTTCGTCAGAAGTATTTCCATCGTTAAAAATCATTGCGATAGAAATAGAATCTGCGGGATAATAAAACATTAAAGAACGATAACCAATATTCCCGCGATGTCCCCAAACTTCAATAACTTGATTATTGACAAGAACTTGCGATTTTACAATTCCTAAACCATATTTTTCACTCGAAAAAATTGTAGGAACAACATTTTTCATTTTCTCAAGCATAGGATTTGACAAAACTTTGCCCGTAAAAAGAGATTTATTCCAAATAACCAAATCTTTTGCTGTTCCGAGAATTCCTCCTGCCGTCCAGGCGGCACTCAACGAGGCTGTACTCAAAATCAATGCGGTAACATCCATTGTACCGCTCCAGATGTGTGCAGATGTTAGCAAAGAAGTTTCCTCCGAACCCAAATACGCAGTTAAGTGTAAAGTATCAAAAAAATTGCTGCGAAATAATGAACTTATCGATTTTTTTGAGATTTTTTGCAAAATTATTCCAATAATCAAATAATTTGTATTGCTGTAATGCCACGAAGTACCTTTGGGAAAATAGGGCATCTGCACAAACGTTTTTATCACTTCTTCGGCGGAATAAAATTTGCTTGTCGTGTACATTAAAGTCGTGATGAAACTTGGATTATCGGTATAATCATAAATTCCGCTTGTATGATTTAACAGTTGTTCAACGGTAATTGTGCTGTCAACATTTGGCAAATTCTTAACCCAATGATAAATTGAGTCGTTGAGTTTCAATTTTCCACTTTCGACCATTTTTAAGGTCATTGCTGCGGCGAAAGATTTTGTATTACTTCCGATTCCGAGAATCATTTCGGGAGTCAAAGGAGTATCTGCGAGAGAATTACCTCTTGCTGCGGTCCAAATATTTTCATTTGGGAAAGAAATTGCCACTGAAACACCTTTGAGATTGAGATTTGCGAAGGTTTTAGTCAATGTGTCGTTTAATTTTTGTAAAACTTCAGATGTTTGAGCAAAAATTTGTGTGAACGTACACAAAAAAATAAGAAAAAGAAGTTTATAACGCTTCATAAACAGAATTTTTTTTGCAAAATTAATAATTTTTTTTAAAGTTTCTCAATAACTTCGGGAGAAAGTCCCGTGCATTCAGAAATTGTCTCAATAGAAATGCCTTTTTGCTTCATTTTTTTTGCCGTTTCAATTTTTTCTTCTTGCTTGCCCTCAATTAATCCTTCTTTTTTCCATTTTTTCTCCGCAAATTCCATCACACAATCCATCTCGTTGTGTTC
>DYQK01000165.1 GCA_020719385.1 Rikenella microfusus
TTCGTTTAATCAATAACAAAGGTTTAACGAAGGAAGATTTGAATTATTTAGAGTCTGAGGAGCAAAATTTAGAGATGTTTGAGCGTTATCTCAAAGGCGAGTACGATATGGGAATGCGTGAGGGAATGAAGCGCGGCGAGAGAATCGGCGAGGAAAAGGGAATTGTTCAAGGAATTAAACTTGGCAAAGAAGAGGGGAAAAAAGAAGGAATAAAACTTGCGGCAATAAACGGAATAAAATTGGGTTTGTCCAACGAAGTTATTGCTCAAATGACAAGTTTATCTCTTGACGAAATTGAGAAAATTCGCAAAGAGGTAAAATAAAAATTGAAATTATGCAAAAAAAAGTAGATTTTTTGATTATTGGTTCAGGAATCGCTGGACTAACATTCGCTTTGAAAGTTGCAGAATTTGGGAAAGTTTGTATTATCACTAAAACTAAAGTTGATGAAACAAACACGCGTTACGCTCAGGGAGGAATCGCTGCGGTAACATCTTTTCCTGACAGTTTCGAAAAACACATTTCTGACACCCTGAGCTGCGGAGACGGCTATTGTAACCCTGAAGTTGTTAAAATGGTGGTCAATGAAGCACCCAAATTGATTCAGGAACTTATTGAGTGGGGAACAAATTTCGATAAAAAACCTGACGGACTTTATGATTTGGCAAAAGAAGGCGGACACACAGAACACAGAATTTTGCATCACAAAGATAATACGGGTTTTGAAATTCAGAGAGCATTAATCGAAAAAGCAAAAAAACACTCAAATATCGAAATTCTTGATTTTCATTATGCCGTTGATATTATCACTCAACATCATTTAGGTTATACCGTTATTAGACATCAAACCGAAGTAGAGTGTTATGGTGCGTATGTTTTAAATATGAAAAATAATGTTATTGAAACTGTTTTAGCGAAAACAATTTTTATCGCAACTGGCGGAATCGGAAATATTTATCAACATACGACTAACCCTTCCATCGCAACAGGAGACGGAATTGCGATGGTTTACCGAGCAAAAGGCATTGTTGAAAATATGGAATTTGTGCAGTTTCACCCAACGGCGTTATATAATCAGGGAGAAAGACCCGCATTTTTAATTACAGAAGCACTTCGAGGATTCGGGGCAATCTTGCGAACATCAGACGGCAAGGAATTTATGCACAAATACGACAAACGCGGAAGTCTCGCACCAAGAGACATTGTTGCTCGTGCTATTGACACCGAAATGAAAATACGCGGCGACGAATTTGTTTATCTTGACGCAACGCATCTCAACGAAAAAGAGTTAATATCGCATTTTCCCAATATTTATAACAAATGTCAAAGTTTAGACATTGAGATAACAAAAAATTTTATTCCTGTTGCACCTGCGGCACATTATCTCTGCGGCGGAATAAAAATTAATTTGAACGGCAAAACTTCGATTCATCAGTTGTATGCAGGCGGCGAATGTGCGTCTTCGGGTTTGCACGGTGCGAATCGTTTGGCGTCCAATTCGTTAAGCGAAGCGGTAGTTTTCGCACATCGCGCCTCGCAAGAATGTATTTCGATTTTTAAAAATATTCCGTTCAAAGAGAATATTCCCAACTGGAATGACGAGGGAACAACATTGCCCGAAGAGTTAATTTTAATTACGCAAGAATTTCGCGAATTGCAACAAATTATGACGTATTATGTCGGAATTGTTCGGTCTAACTTGCGATTAAATCGTGCTTTTAACCGTCTTGAACTTTTGTACAAAGAAACAGAGGAATTATATCAACGTTCAACTATTTCTGATAAACTTTGCGAGTTGCGAAACGCGATAAATATTGCTTATTTGATTATCAAAATGGCAAAACGCAGACGCGAAAGTCGAGGTTTACATTACACTATTGATTATCCAACAAAATTGAAAATTTAATTTTTTTCTGAACTTTTACGGAAAATTTGAGTCTAATTTTTTGTAAAAATTTTACTTTTTTTATGATTTTTCGAAAATTTTTGATTTTTTTTCTCATTTTTTTTTCACAAAAAATTTTTTCACAAAACTTCTCTTGGAAACAAATTGACAGTTTAACTTATCAACAATTTTTAAACAAAGATTGGAAAAATTTGGTTAAAACAGCCAAAGAAGCAGAGAAAAATAATATTGATTTTTTTTATTTAACGATTCGAAAAGCTGTTGCAAATTTTTATTTGGAAAATTATTCCGAGGCAATTTCTTTGTTCGAAAAAAGTTTACAAGAAAATCCTAATGACGAATATTCGTTGGAATATTTGTATTTTGCTTACGTGTATGCGGGAAAAACGGCAAATGCACAACTTTTGTCGAAAAAAATTTCTCATTTGCAAAAAAAACATCGATTAAATTCGGTGAGTTATGAAGGTGGTTTTTCGACAACTTTTAATTTTAACAAATTGAAAAATCAGAAAATAAATTCGCCCTACGGACAATTTGCAAAGCAAAATGTTACCGAAAATTGTTTTTATCATTCGTTAAATTTTGATGAGCAATTTTTTTATCGATGGAAAATTTTTTACGGAGCAACATTTTTGAAGTTAAATTCTATCAATAAAATCAATGTTTTTGAACAGAAAAATAATTTTTCTGCCTCTGTGGAGCAATATCAAGGTTTTCTCAATGTTGATTTTTCGTTGAAAAGAAATTGGCAATTAGGTACTTCTTTGCATTTTTTATATCTCAATGTAAATTCGACTAACGCAAGTTTTGATATTTATTGGAAAAAACCTTATTTTTTCGAAATAAAAAATTCTCTCAAGGAATTTGCGTTTAATTTTCATCTGACAAAAGATTTTAAATTTACTAAACATCAAATTTTTGCGACAATTTCGAATCTCAATGAGGAAAAACAATTACAAATTGGGACCAATGTTTCGTTTTATCCTTTTGGAAATCAAAAACTTACGTTATTTTCTGAAATTAATTTTCAAATGGCTGAAGAGAATTTTTTGCCGCAAAAAACTTCGTTTACTTTTGGAATCGAGACAGAAAATACAAATCGAGTTATTTTTAGTCAAAAAATTAACGCAAAAATTTGGAAATTTATTTGGCTCGAAGGAAATTTTTCGTTGGGCGAGATAAAAAATTTTACAGAAAATAACGGTTTTGTAATTTATAATTCTGTGGATAAAATTACGCAAAAATTTGGGATTTCGTTGTATTTTTCTTTGTTAAAATCGAAAATTGATTTATCTTTGCGATATAATTGGCAAGAATTAGAAGGAGAAAAAGTGAATTTAATTTCTTTTGAAAAATATAAAATAAATTCTTATCTCTTTGAAAATCAAACTTTTATCATCGGTTTAAAATGGAATTTTTAAAAAAATCATTGTTGTTTTTGTGCGTTTTTTTTCTAAACGCATTTGTTTTTGCACAAGACGAAAGCAAAATTATCAAAGCCTTTGAGGAGAGTTACTCCTTAGAAACAAAGGGCGAATACGCAAAATCCATCGAAAAAATCAAATCAGTTTTCGATTCGGAATCTTACGAGATGAATTTGCGGCTTGGTTGGTTGCATTATAAATTGGGAAGATTCACAGAATCAATGACTTACTATCAAAAAGCGATGGACTTGATGCCGTATTCGGAGGAGGCAAAATTTGGGATGATAAATCCTGCTACAGCGTTGGGAAAATGGGAGCAAGTTATCAATTTGTATAACAAAATTCTTGAGATTTCGCCGAAAAACACTTCTGCAAATTATTATTTGGGAACAATTTATTACGGCAAGAAGGAATATCAGAAATCTTACGATTATTTTAAGGTCGTTGTGGATTTGTATCCGTTTAGTTATGACGGTTTATTGATGTTTGCGTGGAGTAATTTGCAACTCGGCAAAATGCGCGAGGCAAAAGTGTTGTTTAACAAAGTTTTGATGATTTCTCCCAACGATTCTTCAGCAACAGAGGGTTTAAAATATATAAAATGAAAACATTTTTGGGGTTAATTCTCATTTTTTTGCCTCAATTTTTATTGGGGCAAGTGAATTTTTCTCTTAAATTATCAACTGTTTCTGTGAATTTTGAGAAAAGTATCAATAAACCGCTTCTCGTGAATTCGCTTGTTGACAGTGGTTTGGTCACTTTCGAGCCGACAGCAATGTTGAGTTTCGAGATTCTTTCGAATGACAAAAGTCCGAATAAAAATTCTATCAAAATAAATCAAGCAATGGGAAAAGATGCCGCCTCGCAGTGGGCAGGTTTTACGCAGGTTTATTATCGCAGGTTATTGGTCGGAGATAAACGTTCAAAACATAAATTGCTTGTCGGAGTTGGTCTTTCGATGTTTTATCGTTTTGGGTGGAAAGATTTAGAAAATTATCAAAAAGAAACTGCTTTTGAGGAAAGCGGCAATTTCGAATATCGAATTGCGTGGCTCAGCGGCGAATTGGAGTATAATTATCAATTTTCGAAATTTTCAGATTTTTCACTTTCACTGAATCATAATCACACTTTTTCGCTTACTATCGCTGCAGGTTTTAAATATTGGTTAGACGGAGTGCGGTATAATTGTGGTTGTGATTAATTTTTTTTCGAAAAAATGAGAAACCCTTTACAACAATTATTTTCACAAACAGCCATTTATGGTTTGAGCAGTATTGTCGGAAGATTATTGAATTATTTGTTAGTTCCGCTTTATACTCGTTTATTTCTGCCTGCCGAGTACGGAATTGTTACTGAATTTTATGCGTATGCGGGTTTTTTGTCCGTATTTCTCACTTACGGAATGGAAACGGCGTATTTTCGTTTCGCAAATACTAACGATGAAAATAAAACTTTCTCTGCCGCAACAGCGTCATTATTGATAAGTTCTGTGATTTTTGCGGTAATAATTGGGATATTTTCTCCGTTTTTTGCGAATATTTTGCAGTATAATTCTCATTCTGAATATATTTTGTGGTTTGCGGTAATAGCGGCAACTGACGCAATGAGTGCGATTCCATTTGCACAATTGCGGCAGAAAAATAACGCAAAACGTTTTGCAGCGTTGCGGCTGTTAAATATCGGAATAAATATCTCGTTAAATTTGTTTTTTCTCTTGCTTTGTCCGTATCTTTTGGAAAAGAATTTCGATTTTGTGAAATATTTTTACTCGAAAGAAATTGGTGTTGGTTATATTTTTATCTCGAATCTTGTTGCGAGTGTCGTTACGTTGGTTTTGCTGTTGCCCGAGTTTCGAGATATTCGCAAGCCGATAGACCGGGTTTTGCTTCGCAAAATGTTGGTTTATGCTGCTCCGCTTCTCGTTGCGGGAATGGCGGGAATGATAAACGAAACATTAGACCGAATTTTGTTGAAATATTTTTTGACTATTCCGCAAAATTGCCCGAATCCGAATGAATATTTGTTGTCTCAGATGGGAATTTATGGAGCAAATTATAAAATCTCGATTTTAATGACTTTGTTTGTGCAAACTTTTCGCTATGCCGCAGAACCATTTTTCTTTTCGCAGGCAAAAAAAGACAACGCAAAAGAGATTTTTGCAAAAGTTTCAACCTATTTTCTCTTGGCAGGTTTAATTATTTTTCTCGGAATAATTGCTTATCTCGATATTATCAAATATTTTATCTCTGCGAAATATCACGAAGGTTTAAAAATTGTACCGATTTTGTTGATTGCCAATTTGTGTCTCGGAATTTATTATAACCTTTCGATTTGGTACAAATTCACGCAACAAACCTCTTTTGGGGCATATTTCTCAATTATGGGTGCGATAATTACAATTTTTGCGAACATTCTTCTCATTCCGATTCTGAATTATTTCGGTGCAGCACTGGCTACGTTTATTTGTTACTTTTCAATAATGTTGACCTCGTATTTTGTCGGACAAAAATATTTCCCCATTCCTTATAATATTCGCAAAATAAGTTTTTATGTTTTTTTGTGTGGAATTTTATATTTTCTGATGGAATTTTTTGTGATACAAAATTTTGCGTTAAATATTGTTTTGCGAACAATTATTTTCTCTATTTTCCCAACTTTTATTTTTCTTTTTGAAAGAAAAAATTTGAGAATTTAACTTTTTTTGTTTTTTCGAAAACTTTTTATTATCTTTGCCGCAACTAAACTTTTTCAAAAATGAAAACCTCAAAATTCACATTTTTATTCCCACGATTAAAATCTAAAATTCACATTTTAACCCACAACTTCAGTTGTGGGAGATGGATGATATGGGCAATAATTCTCTTTTTTGCCGCCGTCACCGCAAACGCACAGAAAATAAATTTGCAGGTGG
>DYQK01000268.1 GCA_020719385.1 Rikenella microfusus
TCACCAAAAACTATTTTTTCAGCCCTTCAGAAAACCATATTCGTACACTTTGGGAACAATTTTATTCTCTAAAATTTGTAATTTCTCTCGCAAATTTTTCATAAACGCAGAATATTTCTCGTCAGAACTTTTGTTTTTCATTTTTCCTTTGAGATTTCTGCCTTGAAAAAATTCTTTGATGTCATAAAGCGAAGCATTTACATTACAGTAAAGTTGCGAATGATAATATTTCCAAATTTCTCTTCCTGCATCGAAAACATCTTTTGCTTCTTGTGAAAATTCTAACGGAATTGTTCGGATTTTTTCTTTTTCCAACAAATTACCATTTCCATTTTCCTTAATTTTTCCTAAAATAAAATCTGTAATGAAATTGCTGTCGAATTTTTCGCGCGAATCTACTTCGTATTCAGTGAACGGAATCCAGTGATTTGTACCGTGTTTTGATGAAATTAAATTATTCCCGTGAAAAAGAGTATACGTTAAACAGTCATTTTGAAATTCTGTGTCGTTTTCCCAATTTTCGTTGGGAAATAAAAATTGGTCGCGGTCGTTGAGCCAAGTGGCAGAAATACAATGTCGAACTGCAAAATAAATACAGCACTGAATTATGTTTTTATTTGTAAAAACATAATAATTAACGTGTCGTATTCCCTTAAAATTGCTAATATGTAAAAATCTATTATTTTGAAAATCGGGACCACAAATTCCCATAAAACCAATTCCTTCGGAATTCTTATTTTCAAAAAATTTTATCCAAGTGTTAATATTTCGGATTAAATTGCCAAAAAAACTTTTTGTTCCTGCTTTATTTCCATCATTCTCAATGACATCATAAAAAATTTCTTCTATTTTCTCTTTTTTACTCAAATCCCAAATCGAGAAACCAATAGGAAATTTACCTTTTACATTGTCGAAAGTATTGGAACATATAATAAAACCATTACAAAATTTTGCAAGAAAAAAATCTCTAAATTTAGAAAAATTGATTCCTTGTATTATTTTCAGCGTGGAAAAATGTGCAAGTTTTGCGTCAGGAATAGTTTCGTAAATTTTTGCCAAAAATAAAGCAAAAATTTCATTGGAAGCATTGCCAATTTTCGAATTAAAATATTCGTTTATTTTATTATTCGTAGCAACTCCTGCTTTATTTTTACCTGTTCCAGTTGTAGTTCTCGTGGTTGTTGCCTCGGCATAAGGCGGATTAATGTAAATTACTAACTTTTTCCGTTTCTCTGAATCATTAATAATTTCCTGCAATTTTTTCGGTAATTTATCGAAAGAATCGTTCAGAAAATCAAACTGAAAAACGTGATTTTCAAGCA
>DYQK01000166.1 GCA_020719385.1 Rikenella microfusus
ATCAGAAAAATGTCTCTCAAAACGAGAAAAAAGTTGTCGAGAATCAGAAAAATGTTTCGCAAAACGAGAAAAAAGTTGTCGAGAATCAGAAAAATGTTTCGCAAAACAAGAAAAAAGTTGTCGAGAATCAGAAAATTCAACAAAATTTTAAGAAAAATAATTCTCAGCATCAACATTTTTCGAAAAATCGAAATCAAAAATCCATTTTCCCTCAAAATTCGCAAAAACCTGTTGAGAAAAATGAGAATAAAACTTCGTCTCAAAACGAAAATACGAGTGTTCCTCCGAAAAAACGTACTCGTTCTCGGAGTAGACGAAAAAATAATTCTCAAAATCCTTTGCAAAACAATGAAAAAACAAAGTAAAACTCAGTAAAAAATGAAACGTTTTATTTTTGCAGCGATATTTTTCTTGTCTGCACATTTTTTAAAATCTCAAACAACGAAAAATCTCCCGTTTCAGGCGGGAGAAAAGTTGGATTACGTTATGGCATACGGTTTTTTCCCCGGCGGAACTGCGTCTCTTGAGTTAGAAGAGACAACTTTGAACAACAAAAAAGTTTTTCACTGCAAAACTGTCGGCAAAACTGTCGGGCTTGCTGACAAAATTTTTAAAGTTTACGATGTTTACGAAAGTTATTTCGATACGGAAACTTGTTTGCCCGTCAAAGCGATTCGGAATGTTTCGGAAGGTGCAACTTATAAAAAATATACCGAAGATTTTTTTGACCACGAGAAATTAACGGTAACAAACAATTTGAACGAGAAAAAAACTATCAAAAAGAACACTTTTGATGTTATCTCGGCATTTTATTATGCTCGTTGCACGGTTTTTGAGGGGTTAAAAGAAGGAAATGTTATCCGAATCGAGACGTTTTTTCAGGACAAACAATGGACCTTAGTAGTGCGTTTCAAAGGTTACGAGACAATAAAAATTCCCAATTTCGGCAAAATTGAGTGTTTAAAATTTAAACCAATTGTTGAAACAGGCACTTTCGAGGACGAAGACGCACTCGATATTTGGATTTCTAACGACCAAAATCATATTCCTGTGCGAATCGAAATGGATTTTTTTGTTGGGTCTTTTCGTACAGATTTGGTGAAATATTCGGGATTAAAACATTCGTTAAACTTTAAATAAAAACTTTTTATGAAAACAAGTTTTTTTTTCGTTTTGATATTTTTTATTTTTTCACAAAATGCGTATAATCAAGGAGATACGATTTCGATGGGAAAAATAAAAACTCATCTTTCTTCGGAACAAATTGATGAAATTACAAAATCTGAGGACAAAGAAGCAAAAGCCGATGAGTTAGTCCTTGAGGGAAATAAAAAACTTCGCGAATCCGAGCAAAAACGCGAGGCAGCAAGCAAAGCGTCAAAGAGAAAAGAGAAAAAAAAGTTAAACAAAGAAGCCGACCAACTCGAAAATGAGGGTTTAAAAATTCAGGTGCAAGCAGACGCACTTTACGAAGAAGCCAATTTTTTTATTTTCTCTGTTCTCTCGAAAAAATTGGGTGAATTGATAAAAACAGGAAATCGCAATAATGCGACAACACTTCTCACTCAGGCAGTAAAAAAATTTAAAGAGGCAAATCAAAGACGAAAAAGTGTGCTTCAAGTTTCCGATCTTTTGCAACGACATAATGCCGCTTTGATTTCGCGAAACGTTGAAAATTCGGCAATTTTTCTTTTGAAAAGAGGGATAACATTTTATTGGGATCCACCTAAAAAAGATGATTCGCCGCAAGTGTCTGCACAAAATCCTCCTAAAAACACTCAAACGCAAGATGACGGTTTTACAGAAGACACCGTTGCCGCTATTGCCCCGACAAAATTTGACCCACAAACAGGCGAACCACTGAATACGTTTATTGTTATTGACAATTCGCAGCAAAATGTTCCTGTGAAAACCAATTCTGCACCGCCTTCGTTGCTTTTCACCGTACAAATTGCCGCCTCGCGTATGGAGTTGACATCTACTTTTCTGAAAACGATTTATCAACTTAAGGATGGCGAAAGATTTAGCAGCGAACTTGACGAGGGTTGGTACAAATATTCTATCGGTCAATTTAAAACTTACGCCGAGGCGGCAGAGTTTAAACGCAATATCAAGGTTCAAGGTGCGTTTGTTGTTGCGTACAAAGAAGGTTCGAGAGTGAGAAATATTCAAACCGTTATCACAAAAGATTCGGTTATTTCTAATGTTAGTCCGCAAATATCAACGGTTTCTGCGAAAAATGAACATTCTGATTCGACAAAAAAATTTGCGAGAAAACTTTCTGACGTAAAATTAGATTTTGCAGATTCTACGTTGATAAAAAAACGAGTCAAAAGCAACACTTACTTCAGTTCTGATTCTACGCAAATCGTTTTTCGCATACAAATTGCTGCTTCTCGCTTGCCCGTAACGGAGACAACGGTTAGCAAATTGCAAAATGTGAACCAACCAATTAACATTATTAAGTCAAATGGCTGGTATAAATATACAATTGGAAATTTCACTTCTTACGAAGAGGCACAAAAATTTAAAACCGAGAATAATTTATCTCAAACTTTTATCGTGAAATATCAAAATGACGAGGAAGTAAAATAAATTATTTGAGTTGGTTATAAAAATTAATTATTTTTATCAAATCGTTCAACTTTCGAACTTTTAACTTATTTTTATCAGTAAATTCTTCGACTTGCGTTTTTTTATCGCCGAAGTGGGGGAAAATGTGTTTATTTTTTTCTAATTCGGCAAATTTGCCGTTTGCGAGGACGAATAATTTTTCTTCTTTCACTTTTTCGTCATTTTTATTTCCGACATCCATTGCAACATTGTAATTTGCTCGGATAATTTTTATTCTCACAGATTCCAACAAATTAACATTTCCTGATGTCAAAACGCGATACATTCCTGATGGTTGTCTAAAAATTGTTCCGTTTATAAACGTATCATTTTGCAGAGTCGCAGGATTTTTGCAAACAAAAATAAGAATTCTGTTTACTTCGAGAACTTTTATTTCTGATTCGGTTTTTATCTCCATTGCTTGTCCTTCGAGGTCATAATTTAAGGGATAATTTTCGATGATTTCGTTTGTGGTGAGAAAAATTTTGCCTGAGGTGAATTTTTCGTACAGAAATACACTTCCGACAGTGTCTCTTTTAGTGAGATTTTCAATAACAGCCACTCGCATTCCGCCGCCGCCAGAAGGGCGATAAAGCATTCCATTCCAAGTATCTGCCCAGTTTTGCGAAAAACTTATAAAATTTGCAAGAAACAGCAACAAAATAATAACAAATTTTTTCATTTTTGAGTAAATTTTTAACGCTGCAATTTACAAAAAAATTTTTATCTTTTATAAATTTTGACAGAATTTATTTTTTAGAGTGGAATTTTGTGAATTTAAAATTTTTTCTTATCTTTGTGCAAAGTTTTTTCGAAAAATTATTATGAAAAATAAAAAATTAATCAGTTTTGGGTTTGTTTTTTTGATTTCGTTTTCTTTTTTGTATTCACAAGAAAATCAAGGACTTATAAAATGGTTAACTTTCGAAGAGGTAAAATCGAGTTTCGAGAAAAATCAGAAACCTGTTTTTATTTTCGTTTATCAGCAGGAAAATGACTCGTGTAAAATGATGTTCGAAACGACTTTTTCCAACAAAGAAGTTGCCGATTACATCAATGTTCTCTTTTATCCCGTGAAAATTGATGTCTACACAAAAGAAACGCTAACTTTTCTTGACGGCAAGAAATATTCACAACTGAGTGCTACAAAAAAAGCAATTCATCCGTTAGTGACTCAACTTTTGGGCGAGAAACCGCATTTTCCCGCAATTATTTGTTTCAATAAAAAAACGGAAGGCACGGTTGTTGCAGGTTACAAAGACAGAGATCAAATTTTCCCGCATTTAATTTTTCAAAACGAGGAGATTTACAATTCCACAACTTATGAGGAATTTGAGAAAAATTATTTTCGTGCTTTTCCGCTTGGCAGAAAGCAAGTTATGACGCGAGTTTTGGTGAAGTGGAAGACTTTGCCCGAGGCGCTTGAGTTGCAAAAAACTGCACCGAAAAAAATATTTCTCGACCTCAATGTTCATTGGAAAATGGGCTGTTCGGTTATGAATGTTGCAACTTATGCGAATCCCAAAATTGCCGCTTATCTCAACGAAAATTTTTATTGCGTAACTTTGTATGCCTTGAGTACGGACACAATAAACGTTTTTGACAGAAAATTTTTTAATGAGGGGAAAACGCATGGTTTTCATCAGCTTCCTATCGCACTTTTGAACGGGAAGATGAATTTTCCTGCACTTTTGATTTTTAACGAAACAGGAAAAATAATTAATCTCGACCAAGTTTTTTTCACTACAAAAGATTTTGAGGTTTTTATACATTTTTTTGGGGGAAATGCGTATAAAACAACTACTTTCCCCGAATTTAAAGCAAAGTTTAAAGGTTCTTTTGATTAAAATTGTATGAATGAACATTCTGAAATACGTTTAAATTCTATTGAAGAGGCAATCGAAGCCATCCGAGATGGAGAAGTTATCATTGTTGTTGATGACGAAGACCGCGAGAACGAAGGTGATTTTATCACTTCTGCCGAGTTAATTTCTCCTGAAAAGGTAAATTTTTTGATAAAATATGGTCGCGGACTTCTGTGTGTGCCGCTCTCGGAGGAACGTTGCGAGGACTTGGAGCTCGAAATGATGGTCGGACAAAATACGTCTTTTCATCAAACGGCGTTTACCGTTTCGGTAGACTTAATCGGTGAAGGTTGCACAACAGGAATCTCGGCAAGCGACAGAGCAAAAACCATCAAATCTCTTGTTGATGAGAAAACGCAGCCATCAGATTTAGGTCGTCCTGGACATATTTTTCCGTTAAAAGCAAAGAATCGCGGCGTATTGCGTCGCGCGGGACACACCGAGGCGGCTGTCGATTTGACAAAAATGGCAAATTTAAAACCCGGCGGAGCGTTAGTCGAGATTATGAACGATGACGGAACAATGGCAAGATTACCGCAACTTTGCGAAATTGCTAAACAATTTTCGTTAAAAATCATCACTATCAAAGACTTAATTGCGTACAGACTTCAATATGAGAGTATTGTCGAGAAGGGTGTTCGAGTGAAATTGCCCACTTTGTACGGGAATTTCGAGTTAATTCCGTTTATACAAAAGTCAAACGGAGCGGAGCATCTCGCCATTATCAAGGGAACTTGGGAAAGAGACGAGACAATTTTGGTGCGAGTGCATTCCTCGTGTGTTACAGGAGATATTTTTGGGTCTCTGCGTTGCGACTGCGGTCAACAATTGCAGAAAGCGTTAAAAATGATAGAAGAAGCGGGAAAAGGTGTTTTTATTTATATGAATCAAGAAGGACGCGGAATCGGACTTTTCAATAAAATTAAGGCATACAAATTGCAGGAAGAAGGACGCGACACGGTTGAGGCAAACATTGAACTTGGTTTTTCCCCCGATGAGCGAGATTATGGAATCGGGGCTTCGATTTTGCGAGAGTTAAATGTTACTAAAATGAAGTTAATAACCAATAATCCGATAAAACGAATCGGACTTGAGGGGTACGGACTGACGGTGGTTGAAAATATTCCACTTCAGGCAATTATCAACGAGCATAACCATTTTTATATGAAAACAAAAAAAGAGAAAATGGGACATTTCTTGGAAATTGCGGAAATTTTATGAAGATTTTATAACAAATGCAACCTTTTTCGATTTTTGTCTGTCGTCGAAAAGGGTTATTTGTTAAAAAAGTATTAAATGAATTTAAAATTGTTTTTTCTTAATATGTTGATAATCAAAGTATTAAGAAAAAAAGTGAGGAATTAAATATTTTTTTTGAAAAAAAGTAAATAAAATATCAAAAAATGTTTTTATCTTTGCACACAATTTTACAAAACAAATTTTTGAAAAATTAAACAAATTGAAGCCCTTGTAATTTTATTTGGTTTTTTTCATAGAAAACTTATAAAAAATAGTACTTTCAAAAGTTTAGTTTTTATTTTTTTGTAAAAAATTTTTTATGTTTCACCTAAATTTGTAAATTTTTTTAATCTAAGTTTTCACCTAAATTCGTAATTTTTTTTGATTTTAAAATTTTTGTTTAATTACTAATTTCATTTTATTTTAAGCAATGAAACGGAAATTTATTTTAGTGCTAATGGCAGCGTTTTTTGCCTTAGCCGCGCAGCAAAGTTATGCACAATAT
>DYQK01000049.1 GCA_020719385.1 Rikenella microfusus
AATTGTTGGCAAAATATACTTTTTCATAAAAAAATTTTTTGCAAAAATAAAAAAAAATCTTTGAAAAAACAAAAAAATCTTTGAAAAAATAATTTTTTCTTTTTTAAACCTGACTGATGCTTGCACCTGTCAGGTTTTTATCAAGTTTTCAGAAATTCGACTTCTTTTTGAGAAATATTCTCGAAAAGAGATTTTTTTTCGTTAATTTTCATAAATTTGTATAAAAATCTCAGCAAGACGCATACCAGGTCTACCCGTAATAGAAAAAGGTACATTTCCTAAAACGTGTACAGAAATTTTTTCCTTCGATTTATCATCAATTAACGGCATAATTATCTCTTGACAAATAAAATTTCCCCGCAAATTCGGCAATTTGTCGTTTATATACTTTGCACCAACCAAAAAAGGATTCGGAAACGCTATATATGTGCCGCAATTTGGAGTTGTTTGAAGACATGACGCAGGAAAAATAGCAAAATTTGTGTACAAATACGAAGAATGAAGTAATTTGTCCCAATAACCAATCTCGCCGTCTGCACCGCCGCGCACCAAGATTCGCACTCTGTTCGTTTTAAATTTTGTGATTTTGCGAACCACTTTCAACATTTCGCCGACAATAATTTGCGTTTCAGTCTCAAGTTTGAGAAATTCTGCAAAAGCACTTCCTCTTAAAAATTTCTTTTTATTAATCAAATCTTTCAAAGGTTCTTCTGCGGCTAACAAACTATCTGCAATTTCTTTCAAACGAATCCTAGGAATACTCTCAAGCGGAATCCAATACTCATAAATTCTAAACAAAAAATTTGCATCAATTCGCGTTGTAGAATCAATGCGAATGCGATAAATACTTGAAGGCGGTTTCGTTATCGGAGCGTCATTCGTTTTTTTCTTTGATTTTTGAGGTTTTTCATCATCAACAAATCTCAAAGTATTTGAATCTACAAGTTCAACTTTCCAAAATTCTAAAGTTTTATTTAATTCTAAAACTTTTCTGTCGCGCGATGATTTTTCTGTTTCTAATTTGGGTTTGGGGCTTCCCACAGTATCTTTTTGCCCAAAAACATCGAAAAAGAAAAGAAAACTTATCACAAAAAACATTGTTTTTCTCATACACACAAAAATTAAATTAATTTTGCGGCAAAATTAACGAAAATTTATATATAAAAATTAAATTTTTTTTACTTTTGTAAAAAAATTTTTCGCATTAAAATTTTGTAAAAAATGGCTTTTGTTTCTCAAGAAAAATTATTTACTAAACGTTGGTTTATTGCCTATTCCTACATTTTGATAGGAACTTTTATCATGGCAATTAGTTTTGTGTTTTTTGTCTCGCCGCATAAACTTGCCCCCGGCGGAGTTTATGGAATTGCAATTGTTTTGCACCATCTTTTTGGGTTTCCCATCGGGACAACTGCGTTATGTATGGATATTCCGCTTGCAATTATCGGAGTAAAAGTCTTGGGCCCAAGATTTGGGATAAAAACCGTAGTTGGTTTTGTCTCGACAGCTATATTCACCGATTTTTTGAGTTATATTTGGGGCAACCAACCCTTAGCCTCAGGCGACCCATTGTTATCTGCCATCTTCGGCGGCGTTTTACTCGGAATCGGACTCGGTTTATTGTTTCGCTCGCGTGCAACGTCAGGCGGCTCCGACATTATCGCAATGATTATCGCAAAATATACGCGTTTGCCGCTCGGCGAATTGTTGGTTTATGTAGATTCTGCAATTGTACTGGTGAGTTTAGTTGCGTTTCAAGATTGGAAAATTCCGTTGTGTTCGTTGATAACTATCTATATAACAGGAAAAGTTATTGATACGGTTTTGCAAGGAATGAGTTATGAAAAATCGGTTTTCATTATTTCGGACAAATATTCCGAAATTCGCGAGAGAATTTTAACCGAGCTTGGTCGCGGTGGAACAATTTTCACAGGAAAAGGAATGTACAACGATGCTTCTAAATCTATGATTTTCACCGTTTTAACGCGTCGAGAAGTAGAGTTGTTGAAAGACCATATTCGAGAAATAGATTCGCAAGCCTTCGTTACCGTTATGGACGCAAACGAAATTTTGGGAAAAGGGTTTAAATCGTTAAATGACGGGATTTCTGAATAAAAATATTCTTAGAATTACATTCGAAAGTTTTCGAGTGTAATTCTTTGATTTTCAAAGAGATAAAAAAATGTTAAAAAAACATAAATTTTTTTGTAAAGCAACGAAATTTTACATATATTTGTCTATTCATTGGAATATATTTTGTATGAAAAAATTGAAAAAATTCCGCATTTTGTAAATTGAATGGTTATGAAACTGTTAAAATTATTTATTTTTGTAGTTTGTCTTGCGTCTGTTCTAAATTTTTCGTGTGAAAGTTCGAAAAAAACAACCAAAGCCGACAAACTGTTCGAATGCGAACAATATGCCAAAGCCGCAGATTTGTATAAAAAAAAGTACGGCAAAATGAGCGATAAAAAAGACAAAGCCGAGGTTGCATTCAAATTAGGTGAATGTTATCGCAAGATGAACAACCCTGTACAAGCGGAAAAATGGTATAAAAACGCAGTGCGTTTTAAACATTCCAATCCTCTTTCCTTGTTGTATTACGGCGATGTTTTGAGAAAAAACGAGAAATATGCCGAAGCAAAGGAACAATATCAAGCATACGTTGCTCTCGTTCCAGACGACTCAAGAGGCAATGACGGAGTAACTGCTTGCGAAACAGCATTGAAATGGATGAACTCACCAACACGCTATCAAATCTCGCCAATGAAGCAGTTTAATTCTAAATATAGCGATTTCTGCCCCGTTTATGTTGGAAACAAAAGAGATATTTATTTCTCTTCGATGCGAGAAGGAATCAAAGGAAGTAAGCAAAATCCACGAGCAGCACAACATTTCACCGACATTTTTCACACAAGACTCGACAAAAAAGGAGAATGGAGTACACCTGTTCCAATTCAAGGGGCAGTCAACACAACTTTCGACGAAGGAGTTTGCTCCGTTACCTCTGACGGAAATACGATGTATTATTCCTCTTGGAAACTTGAGAAAGGACAAAACCTCGGCGGACAAATATTCCTATCGCAAAGAGAAGGAAATCTTTGGGGACAACCTCAATATATTCAACTGCTGAAAGACAGCTCAAAGTCTGCTGTTCATCCATCAATCTCGAAAGATGAACTAACGCTCTATTTCACATCAGACATCGAAGGAGGAATCGGAGGAACAGACATTTGGATGGTCAAAAGAGCAAGCAAATCCGCCGCTTGGGGACAACCAATCAATTTGGGACCAGAAATTAACACAAAAGGAGACGAAAAATTCCCTTATCTGCGAGAAAACGGAGAACTTTACTTTGCATCAGACGGACATCTCGGAATGGGCGGACTCGACATTTTCAAAGCAGTTTTCAAAAATGGAAAATGGGAAATCGAAAATCTAAAATATCCCATCAACTCCGCAGGTGACGATTTTGGAATTGTCTTTGACAGAAACAAAGAAGAAGGGTATTTCACATCCTCAAGAAACGGAGGAATCGGAGGAGACGATATTTACGCATTTCTACTCCCGCCATTTGTTTTTGCTCTCAAAGGAACGGTCATCAACGAGGACAACGAAGTCGTCATTGTCGGGGCAACAGTCGAACTGATCGGAAGTGACGGAAGTAAGTTAAAACAACAAACTAAACCAGACGGAACATTTCTCTTTAATCTCGCAGCAAACACCGATTATACCGTCATAACAACAAGAGATAAGTTTTTGCGAGGAAAAGCAACAGAAACAACGATGGGACTAAGCGAAAATAAAAATCTGGAGGTAAAAATTTATATGAAACCAACAGAACATCCAATCGAAATCCCAAATATTTTGTACGATTTAGGAAAAAAAGACCTTCGCCCCGAATCAATGGTTGCACTCGATGAGTTAATACAAATTTTAAACGACAACCCAAATATTACTATTGAGTTAGGTGCGCACACAGACTGCCGCGGCAGCAGCGAAAGTAACGAAAAACTTTCGCAAGGACGCGCTGAATCTGTAGTAAATTATTTGATAAAAAAACAAATTGCAGCGAAACGTTTAGTTGCAAAGGGCTATGGAGAAAATAAACCAAGCACAGTTAGCAAAAAAACTGCCGAAAAATATTCGTTTCTCAAAGAAGGCGATGTTTTGACAGAAGAATTTATCAATAAACTTGCCAAAGAAGAACAAAAAGAAACTGCTCATCAGTTAAATCGCCGTACAGAGTTTCGAGTTCTGTCAACAACACTTCAAATTGACGCAGAAGAATTTGGAAAAGATTCTAAAGATGCTCCGAAAAATGACAACCAACAAGATAATCCTGACGTAAAAGACAAAGATAAAAGACGTTAAAATTTCATAAAAAAACGATGACATTAAAAAAATGACATCGTTTTTTTCTAAACTTCTTCTTTCTCAAGAAAATTTATTTCAAATTCTCTGTTTTTAAACAATTCGATTTTATTGCATCGTGTTTTTCGGCTGAACAACAATGAGAAACCACACGCGGCAAAATTATCAACGCAATTATCCCGATAAATTTTGCGAAACTACTCAACGCAGTAACCGTTGCCTCGCGAAAAGTGTTCATAACAACCTCGCCTGTCTGAACAGTTCTGTGAATTTCCGAAATTTTCTCGTCTGAACCCTCCTCAAATGTTACCGCATCGTTGTCATATAATTGTTTTGTCGTCTGCCAAGTTGCCGAAGTTTGTAAAAAATAAAAACTTAACAACAACGTTGAGACAACAACACCCAAAAGAAAACTCGCAAGTGTGAAAATACTGCCTCGAAAAGCAAAAAATAACATCACTCCGAGAGCAATTCCGATGGGAAATAAAATCTCGTATAACGTTTTTCGTGCAGAAACTTTCATTCCCTCGTGATAATTCACATCAAAACGAGCGTTCATCAACATTGCTTCTTCTTCCACAGAGTAAGGTTTATTGTTAGAATGATGAATTCTTAATATTTGAAAAGCCTCATTTAACGAAGGAACAGAATTAAATTGTCTGTGAACCTCAGCAACAATTT
Source organism: Rikenella microfusus (assembly GCA_020719385.1). Lineage (GTDB taxonomy): Bacteria > Bacteroidota > Bacteroidia > Bacteroidales > DYQK01 > DYQK01. Next base: position 5,056 of record DYQK01000049.1, read on the forward strand.
GTCTTGCGACTTTTGTCATTATTGAAATCGAGTACGAAGTGAACAAAAACGGCAACATTGCCCCGACAATTAAACTTCCCCAAATGGCAGGCTCGGACCAATCAAATTTCGACTCCGTTAAACCTGAAAATTCGACAAATGTTGTAAACAAAGCAATTAAACCCGCCGCACTCAAGAGATTTGAGTATGCTTTTCCAAAAGTTACGTTTGTATTTGCCAAATCGTCCAACATTTCTGCGTTGTGCTGCACGTCCATCGAAGCGGAAGCAGTTTTAACAATTGTGGTTGCGTTGCTAACAATCGGCGTAAAAATGTCAATAGACAATTGCAAAGCGGTTGCCATCAACATTCCTGTGCCAGTCATTGCGATTCCATAATTTCCCGCAAAATAAAAACCTAAACCAAGTGCGATAATAATCGTGAAAACAGGCAAAAACACCGATTCCATTCCCATTCCGAGATTTTGTAAAAACCCAAAAATGGCACCTTTTTTCGACTCTTCGACCGTTTCCTTCACATAAAATTGCTTTTCTGAATTGATATAATTTACATATTCGGGCAAAAGAAACGAAACTACAATTCCAATTAAAACGCACCAAAAAATTCCAAGCGAATGATAAACGTATGAAACACCCGAATTAAGTGTTCCCACAAAAACTTCCCAATCTTTGGGTAAAATCAACTGAACAACAACAAACGAAGTTAAAGCAAAGAGAATCAACGCAATATAACGAGTTATTGAAGTATAAAAAACAACTTGAATTTTCGTTATCTTAGGAATAAGATAAAGAACCAACATTGCGATAAATAAACCTGAAACGGCAAGAGTTAGCGGTAACATGATAGGAATCAACGGATTAGATTTAAACGCATCGGCTGACGAGAATGTTGTTCCGAGAAGCATTGCGGTCAATAAAATTATGCCGATATTTTCCATTCCGTCCATTGCTTTTCCACCGCTTCCTGCGAGTTTTTCAGCGGTTTTGTTTGCGGTAATACTCGGATTCAGAGGGTTGTGTCTCAGAATTTCCTCATCTTTTTGGGCTAAATTTTTTCCGAGACCTAAACCTTTGTGCAAAATACTGCCGCCTGCTTTCACAAAAAGCGAAACAGCAGAAATTCCTAACGCATAACCTAATAAAATGTTGATTAAGTCGTTGCTTTGCCATTCAGTTTTTGCGAAATTGAAAAACAAAATCAGCAATGTTAGACCTAATATTCCGAAGGCAAACATTCCAAAACTAATTGCTGTACTTCCAGCAAAAGCGATTTTTGCACCTTCTTCTTTATTTTTTTGTGCGGCTAATGCAGTTCTCTCGTTAAATTTGCTTGCCCATTTCATTCCGACATACACTCCAATTCCTGATAAAATTGCTCCGACAAGAAACGGAATCAAAATGTAACCGTTTGTTATTGAAGAAAAATTGCCGTTAAAAAACAATAAAACACCTAATAACACAATGAAAATCAACGGAATACGATAAGAAACGTTTAATAAAATATTCCCTCCCGACGCAATAATGCTGGCAATATCTGAGATAGCAGGATTTTGAAATTTAACATTTTGCGTAGAGAAATATCGTTGCACCGAATGAATTAGCGTCAACAAAGCAACGCCGAGAAAAATGTACAATAAAATTTTTTCCATATTTTTTTTTTCAAAATTAATAACGCAAAAGTAAAATTTTTTTTTTTGAAAACAACTTTTTCTCAAAATTTTTTTTCAAATAAATCTTGTTTTTTGAAAAATTTAGTTTACTTTTGCGATAAAATAAAAAAATGCTGTTATGAACAAAATTGTGCATCTGACTCGCAGCGAAATAAATTTGTTAAAATGGGATAAATGTATTTCTTCTGCGTTTAATGGAATCGTTTACGGTTATTCTTGGTATTTAGACACCGTTTCTGAAGGTTGGGAAGCACTCGTTGAGGGCGATTACGAGCGAGTAATGCCGTTAACGCAAAAACAAAAATATAATATTCCGTATCTCGCACAGCCGCCTTTTTGTCAACAAACAGGAATTTTTTCTGCCACAAAATTAAACAACGAAATTATCAACAATTTTTTAGATGCCATTCCAGAGAAATACAAACTCATTGAAATTCAACTCAATAAATATAATTTAGTAAATCATTCGCAGTTTAAAGTTTCTGAAGGAATAACTTATGAACTTGATTTATCACCTTCGTATTATGTTTTGAATCAATATTTTAGTACAAATACTATACGAAATATAAAAAAAGCACTTCAAAGCGAATTGGAAATAGTTAAAGGGGTTGCACCGAATGATGCGTTGGAATTGTTGAGAAATTCTGATGACCGTCGGCGAAAATTGTTAAAAGAACATCATTTTTCGATGCTTCGCAGGTTAATGACTTTTTCGTTGCAACATCGTTTCGGCGAAATCTATGGAATTTATGGCGGCGAGGGACATCAACTTTGTGCTTCGGCTTTTTTTATTCAGTCGCACAACCGAGTCATTTATTTGAACGCTGTTTCTAACGAATTTGGGAAAAAAAGTTGTGCGATGTTTCTTTTGATAGATACTTTTCTGCAACATAACACTGAGAAAAATTTAACCTTAGATTTTGAAGGTTCAAAAGTCGAAGGAATTGCCCGATTTTACGCAAGTTTTGGAGCAAAACCTTATATTTATCCTTGTATCAAACAGAATCATCTTGCTTGGTACTTGCGAATTTTTAAAAAATAAAAAAAATTGCGAAAAAATTTTGTAAAATAAAAAAAAATATTTATCTTTGCGGGCTGAAAAATTTTATCAAGGAAATAAAAATTTTATGTACGCAATAGTAGAAATTGCGGGGCAACAATTCAAAGTAACGAAGGGACGTCGAATAAACGTTCATCGTTTGCCTCAAGCAGAAGGCGACCAAGTCGAGTTTGACAACATCTTACTCACCGATGACGGCACAAATATAAATGTTGGTACACCTAAGGTCGCAGGTTCAAAAGTTACCGCCCAAGTTTTGACCCATTTTAAAGGCGAGAAAGTTCCTGTTTTTAAGAAGAAAAAACGAAAAGGTTATCAAAAATGGAACAACCATCGTCAATATTATAGTCAAATTTTGGTTCAAGAAATTATTTTCTAACTCTCTAAACACGAATCAAAAATGGCACACAAGAAAGGAGCCGGGAGTTCTCGTAATGGTCGCGATTCACACAGTCAGCGTTTGGGAATAAAGATTTTCGGTGGACAAGCCGCAAAAGCAGGAAGCATTATTCTCCGTCAACGAGGAACAAGATTTTACGCAAAAATGAACGGAAACGTAGGAATGGGAAAAGACCACACACTCTTCGCACTTATTAATGGAGTAGTACAATTCTCTAAGGGCAAAGATGACAAATCTTTCGTCAGCGTTGAACCGTTTACGACAGAAGTTAAATCGTAAATTTCTGAAAAACCTCTCAAAACAAAGTTGAGAGGTTTTTTTGTTTATTTTTTATAACCAACCAATATTGCCACGCAGCCGCTCACGGGATTTTGCGAACTTGAAATTGGAATCCTTACAGAAATCATTAAATTCACATTCTCTTCGGGAGAATATTCCCATGTGTGAACATTATTTTTTTCATTATTGAAAATGACTTTTTTGTTTGCATCAATAATTTTGAAATTCACAGCCACAAGTGGTTCTTCTGCCAAAACAACAATGCGATATTTTTTGCCCTTGAAAAACGATTTATATAAGTCAACATTCTCGCCTTCAGACAATTTTATGACATTGAGATAACCATCGTGAATATATTTCGAGGTATCTAACTGAGCAAGTGCGTCTTTGCGGACAAATCTTTGACATTCTTGCTGTGCATTGGAAAAAAATATTCCCAAAAAGCAAAACATTAAACTAAAAAAAACTGTTTTCATAATTTTATCTTAAAAGTTCATAATCTTCTTCCGCATCTTTCAATAATTTAGCAACTTTTTGCGGATTACACTCAACAACAATATTCCAATTGTGATATTGAGTCTTTAAATATTGAAAATCATTATCAACACCGACAAAAATATTTTCAAAAACCATCCAACGTTGATGAGTTTGCCCACTTTCTTCAGCAACTTTTAACTTAAATTTGTTAAATATTTCAGCCAAATCTCTTTTTTTCTGAAAAATATTTTTCTCCTTCGGAGAATTGGTTTTATTTGTGTGATAATGAACAAAAACTGTTTTCAAAGAATCGAAAAATGGATGCTCCAAGTTGCAATGTCTGTCCCAAATGTAAATTTCTGAAATATTTTGGGGAATTCGATATAAATTATCGAAAAAAGTTTTTACTTCCGCATCTTTTTGAAAATCATTATACGAAAAAGAAACTTTGCCCGTTCGTGCCAACTCAAAAATAAGAAAATCGAAGTTCGGTTTTGCGATATTTGTGTAAATCGCTTCATTTTTTATGCACGATTTTTCATTTTTCTCGAAAAAAAGTGAAAAAATAACTTTCAATTTACAATTTTGATGCAAAAAATTAAATTCCTCATCAAAATTTTGCGAATCTTTCGAAGATTTTTCCATTTTAAATTTATCCTCTTCAAAAGTAAATTGTTTAATCAATTGATTGAACAAATCAAGATTTTCCCGTTCAATTTCTGCCCGCAAATATTTTGTTAAATTACTTGAAAACAAAATTTTCTGTTCAAAATTGAAAAAAATATTTTTCACACAATCATAAAAATTGGGATTATTTTTTCTGCCTTTGAAAAATTGCTGAAAAATATCTTTGTACAAAAAAATAATTGTCTCCATAATTATTCGAGTAATTGAAACGCTAAATCATACGAAACATCATAAAAACCTTCAGGAAAAACAGGTTTGAGTCTTCCCGATTCGGCATCAATAAAGTGTTTGGTGGCAACCATTTTGCCATCTTTTCGTTGCATATAATAAATTGCTACATCCTCGGCAGTTAATTTTCCTTCTTTAACCATCACTTGCAATTTTCGAACAATATGTTCGCTGTGCGTTTCGATGAAATAAACATTATTTCGACCAATTTTCAACAACGTTTCGATGAAATTTGCCTGCAATTTGGGGTGTAAATGCACCTCTGGCTGTTCGATGAACAAAGTTTTTCCGCGTTTAATCAACTCTGTACCTTTTGCAATTTTGTAATGCTCCGAGATCATTGCCTGTGCAATTATCGGCAACTGCAATGTTACTCCATATCCGACATCTTTGATGTTGCTTTCGAGACCATCAATAGTAACACACAATTCTTTTGTTAGCCCCATTGGGTGTTGTTTAATATGGATATTTTGCACTAAACCAAATTCTTTGAGTATTTCGACAAATTCTTTGAGAAAATCTTCGGTTGCTTTTGACAAAAACTCAATAGTTAACTCAATAGTATTTGCTTGATGTAAATTTTTACTATCTTGTTTCACATAAAGACGGTCGGGTTCGGTGAGAATGGAATTGATATACTCGATATTCGCAATTTGCATTTGCAAAAACGTTTCCACTTCGAGGAGAAAAGCAATTTGCCAAAAAACTTTTTCACTTACTTTCGGACTTTTTCGCAACGATTCCAAAGCAACAACACTCAGAAATGCTTGCTTTTCATAATCGATGTTTTCAAAAACGTGATTTTTCCCATTTTTGTCAACAAATTTTATTTGACATTGCGGATTTTTCCCTATCAAATAGATTCCTTCAGCATCGGTTTCGGTGGAATTTTGCGAAATAATTTGAAGTTCACCAATTCCTTCGTAGGAAATTTTGATTTCGACATTTTCGTGTTTGTCTAAATTCTCGTTCATCTCAATTTCCAAAACAACAGGTTTGTCAAAATTGATTCTCAAGGTTTTTTTAATGTTGTCTCGCAAGTTTTCGATGTTATGTTGCAGTTTTTCGTCTTCTTCTTTCGATTTTTGCTTCACTGCGAAGGCAACGGTTTTGAAAAAATACTCGAAATATTCGTTTCCAAATTTGAAATTAAACCCCAAACGTTGATGATTTTGGTGATTTCTGACAGCATCTTTGTACGTTCCCAAATCGGTTTCTGCACCTGAGAAGGTGAAATTCAGTTCTCGATTATTGGGAGTAATAAAACTTTGCTTGAGGGCAAGAAAAAATTTGAACATAGAACTTTTGCCCGAAGAATTTTCCCCGATGAGAATATTGATTTTCGAAAAATCAAATTCCTCGCATTCAAAACCGCGATAATTTTTTAAAGTTACGTTAAACATACGTTTTTTTTTGAGTAAAAATTTATTTCACATAAGAATTTCTGATAAATTCAATTTTATCACAAAGTTCTTTGAAAGCAGTTTTGTCAAGTTTTTTTTCATTTTGCAAATTTTGAACTTTGAGAAATATTGCTTCAAGCGATTTCATATCGGCAGCAATAGTTAAAATATCAGAATTTTCTTTGTATTCGTTCAATAATCCTGTAATAATTGGGAAATTGATACTTTGGTCAATAATTTTATTCACTAAGACAGGATTTTTAGTTGTATTTTTTTCAGTCAGTTGAGTCGAAATATACAACGCTTCGAGCCAACCACCGATAACTATCATTGCTGCAATCTCAGGACGGCGATTTTCTTTCAAGTACGCATCAGAATTCATAAACGATTCAGAGATAATGTTGATGACCGCTTCCTTGTCGTTTGTTTTTTCCTTGAGTTTATTAATCGTAGAATCGGCGATAGAATTTAAAATTCCAAGATTTTCTGCCAATTTCTTTGACGTTGCCAAGCAATTTACAACCATCTGATTCTGCCCAAATAAATTTGCGTAGCTCAAATCTGTCGTATAAATACCCAAATTGAGTGCGATGCTTTTATTTGAAGAATAATTTGCGTAATTTTTAGTTGGGTTTAACAATTCTGCGTTGTATTTTGTGTTAGATTGCTCGATGAGAATGGCAGAAACCTCGTGCGGCGAGGGCAAGGAGTAAAAAACTTTCTTGACTTTTGACAAATCTTGTCGCATTTTTTCTTTCAAAACAGCTGAGTCGATGTTTTCTGTCGAAGATTTTTCGGTAGGATTTTGACATTTTCCAAAAATAAACACTGAAATAATCAAAATAAAAAAGATTTTATTTTTCATAATGGGTAAAAAAATTTTTTTCAAAAGTATAAAAATTTATCGAAATAACAAAATTTTTTTCAAAAAAAAGTGGTCTTTTTGAGACCACTTTTTTAGAGAGACAATTACGAAAAATTAGTTTTTGATAAAACGTTTTGTAAATTGTTTTTCGCCATTGTCAATTATCATCATATAAACGCCAGAAGGAAGTTCAGATACAGAAATTTCTGTTAATTTACCAGAGAAATTCATTACTTTTACTTCTTTGCCATCCACACTTACGATTTGAACGGTTGCATTTTTGATTTCGCCGTTAACTGCAACGTTTACGAGTTCTGAAGTTGGGTTTGGATAGAGAGTGATAAACTCAACGTTGTTGTCGCCGAGTGTTTCAGCAGCTTCTGATACTTCAGTATTTTCTTTTGTTGCGGTAATATTGACGGTATAGTCTTCGGTTTCGCCGTAGCTGTAAGATCCGCAAGATGTGGTTGCACTGTTGTCGCTCATCACAACTCTCATTCGGGTTGTTCCTACGGTTGCTGTTGTTGGAACAGTGAATGTTGCAAAGTATTGATTTGCTGTTGTTGTGGCTCCGCTTGCGATAGTTTCTCCTGCGTCTGTGAAGTCGCCGTCTTTGTTGTAATCAATGTAGATTTTGAAGTATTCGGTATAAACTGAACTCTTGAAACCTGCGCTGAAATAGATGGTTTGTGACGAACCTTTAGCAATATTTGGAGCAGTCAAAGTAGTAAAGTTGCTGTATCCAGATGCTGGTTTTGTAGCAGTAACATTGTTCAATGTTCCCAATTTTACTAAATCAATCCATTCGTAAGTAACATTTCCACCTTGAGATGTGCAATATGTAACTGTTCCGCCTGTTGTTGTGAATGTTCTGTTTGTTCCGTAGGTTGTTCCGTAAGAATTTACTGCTTTAACTCGGAAGTTATAAGTTGTGTTTGCGGTTAAACCTGTGAGGTTAGCGGTAACTGCGGTTGCTGTTGTACCTGTAACTGTTCCAGCACTTGCTGTACTTCCATAAGAAGTTGTTGTTCCATATTCGAATGTAACGGTTGTAGAAGCGTTGTTAGCGTTAACTGTTCCATTTAATGTAGCAGTTGTAGAGACAACATTGCTTGCACTTCCTGTTGTTGCGGTTGGAGCGCTTCCTGTTCCGCCTGTAGTTGTTGTAACGCTTACATCTTCAACACACCAATAATATCCGTAAGAACCTGTATAGTTAAATTTGAATTTAACTTGAGATTGTCCTGCAACTGCAGCAATTGCTTGACTGAAAGTAGCGGGATTAGCTGTTGTTGCTGTGAAACTTGTAATGTCAGTCCAAGTTGAACCGTTGTTGATGCTGTAAGAAACTTTTGCACTCGAACCAGTGTAAGATTTGAAATAATGTTTGAACGCAAGAGTAACTGTTGAAGCAGTGCTGAGGTTTAATGTTGTAGTGATAAGGTCTGCATTTTGACTGTTTCCGCTTCCGTAAGCGTCGCTGTTGAGGAATGCGTAATTGCCTGTACCTGTTAAGCCGCCGCTAACTGTTCCGAATTGCCATACTTGACCGGCTGTTCCACCGTTGTTAACGTTGCTCCAGCAGTTTGGTAAAGTTGTGTTTGCGAAACCTTCGTTGAATGGGAAAGTAGTAACTGTTCCGCAATTCATTGTTGTAGTGAAAGTTTGATTTGCTCCGTAGGTTGTTGTAGTACCTGTAACTAATTTCACGCGGTAGTTGTAAGTTATGCTTGATGCTAAACCTGTGAGTGCTGCCGAAACGTTAGTCGAAGTTGTTCCAGAAACTGAATTTGGAGTTGCGTTTACGGTATTTCCATAAGAAGTTGTTGTTCCATATTCGAAAGTTACTGTACCTGTTACTCCGTTAGGATTAACCGCACCATTGAGGGTTGCTCCTGTTGTTGTAATGCTTGAAGCTGCGTTTGTTGTTGCAACGGGACCTGTTGGAGCGCCGCCCATAAATGCAAACGAAATTAATCCGCTTGTCTCGGTGATGCTTGTGATAGGTTTGTTGGTTGCTGCGTTAGCCCAAGATTTAGAATTTGGAGTTGTTGCATCGGTGAAAGAAGTCTTGTTTCCTGTGCCTGGGAATGGGCAAGATGTTGCGTCAATTGTACCACCTGCTGCTTCTGGGTGTAAACCTTGATGAGAAGTTGCGTTAATATCATTTGCATTCATATGTGCTGTGATATACGAACCATCAACGTGATAAATTACTAAACCATGTCCAGGAATACCTGCATCAAAACCAACTTGTTGACGATTTTCTAATAAGAAATATTCGTTAGAAGTTGTTGTTGTATATTTGTAAACAACAGCATTTTGTGCAAAATTAGGCATGTTGGTTATTGAAGTTGCACTGCTCAATGTTGTTGGAGTCAACCAATTGTAAATAACTGATTTTGTGTAAACATTGTGGTGTGCTGGTTTTGCACCGCCAGGAGTACCATTGTAAGAACCGCCACACATAACATCCCAATCACCTGTACCAGGATATTGACCGCCTGTAGAATAATTTGTGTCATAATAGTCAGGAGCGCCGAGATTGTGACCGAATTCGTGGCACATTACTCCGATGGTTGCCATTCCTGTACCTGATTTTTCTGGTTGAACAGTGTAAGAACTAACAACAACACCGTCAAAAGTACGTTGTGCTGCGGTATAACCTGCACTTGCTAAATCCCAACTGTGCGACCAAATGTCTTTTGTGCTACTTGTTCCTTCTTGACCAGGACCTTGGTGAATAATTGCAACACCAGGAACGGTACCGCTAACTGCAAATTGTGAAAAATCTACACTTGCATTAGCTGCAACACAAGCTTCATAAGCGAATCTGCCCCATTCTGAATCTGGACCATAAGAGTCATGCGTTCCGGGAACTTTTACCCATACAGAAACCGTAGTAGCAACTGATAATTGACCGTAAGAATTTTCATAATAGAAATCTTTGAAACTACCTGTACCATTGTAATTTGCTTGGTTCATATAGTTATCAAATTGCGACTGAGTATAAGTTGTTGTCGTATTGCTGAAATTTGCTAAAATCATCAACAATTTTACATTACCCAATGTTGGAAACGCACCTGCTTTGTCTGTGCCATAAGTTGGTTTAATAGAACATTGTTCTTTAATTTCAGAAACTTGAGATTGACTAAAGAACAAACCTTTTTGAACTTTTGTCAAGAAACTTTTTTCAGTAAAATTACGACCTGCAGGATCGGTTGCCAAAACACCTGATAAATGTAATTTGCCTTCTTTGGAAATAGCATATTCCCAACCGTTATTGCGATTTTGCAACAACGTATAGCCATCAATGGTAACAGCCCAATGAAGGAACTCATCACCACGTAAGGAAAGAGTAACAACACTTCCGTTCGGTTGCGTAAATCTCACTGGCATAGGATTCGCAGGAGCAGCAAACGAAACGACTGCATTAATGCAAATTTGCAACGCTATTAAAGCGGCTACGATAAAGGACGTTTTTTTCATAGAGTAGGGAATTTGTTAGAGACGTTCAACTTCAAGTTTAGATTAAACAAAAAGAATGAAAAACTGTTTTTTTAATTTTTTAACACTTAAAACTTTTTCAATAACACTTATCTTGTGTTTTTTGATATGCAAAGATAAATACTTTTTATCATATATAAAAAACTTTTTTAACACTTTGCACGAATCTTATTACATAAAACGTTTAATGATATTTAAAAGACGTTTGTACAGAGATAAACGCTTTTCGTACAGAGATAATTTACTTTCATATTTTCTCTAAACCTTTAAACCCTTATTTATTCGCTATTTACAGAAATAAAATAAAACAACGATTCCACTTCCTGCAACAAACTTCGCTTCTTCTGATTCGGAGCATAAACATAACCATCTAAAACCACATAACTATTTGATTTCCCGCAAGATAAGAGATAACTAACAAACACGCCACCCATAAAATCATTCTCAATTTTCCACAAACCCTTCACTATATAAATTTTTTTATTTTTTAACTTTTTTTCACTAAAATATAATGGAAAACGAGTCTCTGTTTTCATAAAAGAATGCGGCAAATTTCCAAAAACATTCCTCTTCAAAACAGAATCACGCCTATATACGAAAGTTTTTTCAGAAAGTTGCAGAAAATTCAGAGAATATATAAAAAAACCCATATTTTTTTCAGAATTCTCGTTTAAAAACCAAATAAAATTTAACGAATCTTTGGTTTTTTGATATTTTTTAGGAATCAAAGAAATGAAATGAAATTTTTTTAACAAAAACTCAGACGCATTTTTGTCCTCAATTTGTTGAAAAACTTTGTTCAAACGTTTAAATTCTGACTCTTGAAAAATTTCAACAATCTTTTCCGCATAACTTTTCAAAAAATTCAACGCAAAAGAGTCTTTCGAAAATGTTAGACGAAGCACAATTTGCGGCGAAGCCCAAATATTTTCCTGTTTTTCAAACAAAATATTTCTCGTCGAATCGAGTTGCAAAATAAAAATATTTCTGTGTAGTTTTTTTTGCGTCCGAAATTGTTGCGGAGACAAAAAAATCACATCAAAAATCGGCTCAAAAGGAGATAAATCGTGTGCGGGAGCAGAAAAAATTTCTCGCAAAAAATTTTTCACCGAATCGCAATTTTCTGGAATAATAATTTCTATCTCGTTTTGATTTCCCGAAACGGTCGGCAAATTTGTCTCGCAGCAAGAGAAAAAAAATATTATTAAAATCAAAATTTTTTTCATTTTTAGATAAAAATTTTTCTAAAAACCTGTCAGGTAGTGAAAAATTCCTGACAGGTTTAAAAATTTACAAAACAATATTCACCATTCGCTTTGCAACAACAATGACTTTTTTCGGCGTTTTGCCTTCGAGCCATTTCGTTGATAATGACGAGTTTAACACTTCCTCTTCGACTTGTTTTTCGTTAAAACTTGCTGGAACTTCGAGAGTGAAACGAGTTTTGCCGTTAAACGCAACAGGATACGAAATATTCAATTCAATTAAATATTTCGCTTCAAAATCAGGAAATTTTGCCTCAAAAATCGACATTGAGTGTCCCGACAAATGCCATAATTCCTCGCAAATATGCGGTGCAAAAGGTGCAAGAATAATTGTCAAAGATTCTAAAATCTCTTTTTTGTTACATTTCAGAGAAGTCAATTCGTTCACGCAAATCATAAACGCACTCACCGAAGTGTTAAATGAGAAATTTTCGATGTCCTCGGCGGCTTTTTTGATAGTTTTGTGCAAAATTTTTAACTCTTCACTCGAAGGTTTTTCGTCAGAAAGGAAAAATTCGCTTTTTTCGTTGAAAAATAATCTCCAAAACTTTTTCAAAAATCGATGAACACCTTCGATGCCGTTTGTATCCCAAGGCTTTGCTTGCTCCAAGGGACCGAGAAACATTTCGTAAAGTCTAAACGTATCAGCACCATATTCCGCAACAATATCGTCAGGATTTACAACGTTAAACATCGATTTCGACATTTTCTCAACAGCAAAACCACAAACATATTTTCCATCTTCGAGAATAAACTCAGCGTTTTCGTATTCGGGTCTTGATTTTTTAAATTTTTCCAAATCTAAAATATCATTTCTCACAATATTTACATCGATATGGATTGGGGTAACATTATAATTCTTCGTTAAATGATAAGAAACGAACACAGGTTTCTCTGTATTTTCTTTGATTCTGTAAACAAAATTTGACCGTCCCTGAATCATTCCTTGATTAATTAACTTCTTAAACGGCTCTTCTTTGCAGACAAAACCCAAATCGAACAAAAATTTATTCCAAAAACGACTATATATAAGGTGTCCGACTGCGTGTTCCGTTCCACCAATATACAAATCGACATCTTGCCAATAATCATTCGCTTCTTTTGAAACTAAATTTTCATTGTTATCTGCATCCATATATCTCAAATAATACGCCGATGAACCTGCGAATCCAGGCATTGTACTCAATTCGAGGGGAAAACCATCTTTTGTTTGCCAATTTTTTGCTCTTGCCAAAGGAGGTTCGCCTTTTTCTGTCGGCAAATACGCATCAATTTCAGGAAGTAAAAGCGGAAGGTCAGAAATATCGAGAGGAAAAGGTAAATTTTCTTTGTAAAAAATCGGAAAAGGCTCGCCCCAATAACGTTGACGACTAAATATTGCATCGCGAATACGAAAATTCACTTTTCTTTTTCCCAATTTCTCCGAATCAATGACAGAAATAATTTTTTTTATCGCATCTTTTACCCCAAGACCGTTTATTATTCCTGAATTGACTAAAATTCCCTCTTTTGCATCATAACTTTCCTGCGAAATATCGCCACCCGAAACTACTTCGATGATGGGCAAATTAAAATGTTTCGCAAAAAGATAATCGCGGCTGTCGTGTGCAGGAACAGCCATGATTGCCCCTGTGCCGTAACCTGCAAGCACATAATCGCTAACCCAAATCGGAATTTCCTGTTTTGTAAACGGATTTATCGCAAAAGCACCTGTAAAAATCCCCGAAACCGTTTTTGTCTCGGCTAAACGTTCTCGCTCAGTGCGTTTTTTCGTCTCAAAAATATAATTTTCAACATCAGAAACATTCTCTTTCGGAGTAATCTTCCGAACCCAATCGCTCTCAGGGGCAAGAACAATGAATGTTGCACCAAATATTGTGTCAGGACGAGTTGTAAAAATTAATAATTTCTCGTCAAAATTTTTTATCTCGAAAAAAACTTCTGCACCTTCAGAACGTCCAATCCAATTTCGCTGCATTTCTTTGAGAGATTCCGACCAACTTAAACTTTCCAACCCGTTTAACAAACGTTCTGCATACGCAGAAACTCTCAACAACCACTGTTCCATCGGTTTTTGCTCCACAGGAAAACCTCCTCGCACCGAAACACCATCTTTTACCTCGTCATTTGCAAGCACCGTTCCCAAAGCAGAACACCAATTTACCATCGTAACGCTTCGATACGCAATTCTGTAATTCAAAAGAATTTTTTGCTTCTCATTTTCAGAAAAATCAGTCCATTCCTTCGCAGAAAATATCAGAGTATTTGCGTTACAAGCGGCATCAACATTGAGATTTCCATTTTTTTCAAATTCAGAAATTAAAATCTCAATTTTTTCTGCTTTTTGTGTTTTGTTATTGAAAAAATAGTTGAACATTTCGAGAAATGCCCATTGAGTCCATTTGTAATAACTTGGGTCGCAAGTACGAAATTCCCGATTCCAATCATAAGCAAAACCAAGTTTTCGTAATTGCTCCTTGTAACGTTGAATGTTTTTTTCAGTTGTTACTGCGGGATGCTGTCCTGTCTGAATTGCGTATTGCTCTGCGGGCAAACCAAACGCATCAAAACCCATCGGATGCAAAACATTAAACCCTTTTAAACGTTGAAACCTCGAATAAATATCAGAAGCAACATAACCAAGCGGATGACCTACGTGAAGTCCTGCACCCGAAGGATACGGAAACATATCTAAGACGTAAAATTTTGGGCGTTTTTCATCAACATTTACCTCAAAAGTCTTGTTTTTTTCCCAAAAATGTTGCCAATCTGTTTCGATTTTAGAAAAATTATATTCCATATTTTCAAAAAAAACTTTGCAAAAGTACTATTTTTTTGCGAAAAAACGAACTTTTTCGAGAAAATAAAAAAAAAATTAAAAAAAAGTGATTTTTTTTGCGAAAAAGTTTTTTTTTTCAAAAATATGTTGTAATATTGCGGTGAATTTATTTCAGGTTTTTTTATGATTATTTATGTAGGAAACATTGCCTACTCGATGAACGAAGACGAGTTGGCTCAAGTGTTCGAAAGCTTTGGTGCAGTAGTTTCTGCCAAAGTAATTCGTTTCAAAGACAGTGGCAAATCGAAAGGCTACGGCTTTGTTGAGATGGAAAATAACGATGAGGCGGAAGCTGCCATCGAGGCTGTTAACGGTTCTGAAATCGGAGGACGCACTCTGCGCGTGAGCGAAGCAAACGCAAGAGAAGAACGCGACGATAATTCTCGCCGTGAACCACGCAAGAGATATCAAAACAATGATAATCGAAGTCGCAGTGGTTCGAATAACAACAACTACCGAAACGCTAAACCAAAACGCCCAAGAAAGCAATACGATGATGACGAAGACGAATAGACCTTTCACATCGTTGCTGCCTTAGTTTTTCAGCGTAAGGAATTTAAAAATCTGTTAACCTTTATGGTTGACAGGTTTTTATTTTTTCAAAAGTCTACTTTTTAGAAAAAAAAATGTACAATTTTTTTGTTAAAAATAAAATTTTTCTCAAAAAAAAGAGTCAAATTTTTCAAAAATCTGACTCTCAAAAAATATTTTTACAATTTTTTTAACTTTTCAATAGACCTTAAAATTTCTTCGTTAGTCGCAGGAATTTTTAATTCAGGCTCAAATTCGTTATTTCGCACTGCCGCAACTGCATTTTTAATTGCCAAAAAGCACGAAATCGCAAGCATAAACGGCGGCTCACCAACCGCTTTACTTTTCAAAATTGTATTATGATTTGGGAAATCTCGCAAAAGCGAAACTCTAAAATCTTGCGGAATATCGCAAATGGTCGGAATTTTGTAAGTGTCAGGCGAAGCATTTAACAAATTTCCTTTTGAATCGTATTTGCATTCCTCCGTTGTAATCCAACCAACTCCTTGAATATAAGCACCTTCGACTTGTCCGATGTCAATATTTTCGTTGATAGAATTTCCTGTATCATTTAAAATATCGCTGCGAAGAATCGAAACTTTGCCCGTCAGAGTATCGACTAACACTTCAGTGACCGACATTCCATACGCAAAATAGTGAAAAGGTTTGCCTTTTCCTTCGTTTCTGTCAAAAAAGATGTCTGGAGTTTTGTAAAAACCCGTGCTGCTTAGTGAAATTTGTTGAATGCGAGCATTTTTTACTGCAGTTTTAAAATCAATTTTGCGTTCAGGATTTTCTGAATCGAAAATAAAATTATTCTCGAAACGAATATTCTCGATTTTCGAAAAATTTTCATTTTGCGAATTTTTATTCCATTCTTTCAAGAGATATTCCGAAAGTCGTGTTTTAATTTGCGAAATTGCGTTTTTCACTGCCATTCCGTTTAAATCTGTTCCCGAAGAAGCCGCTGTCGGTGAAGTATTTGGTACTTTTGCCGTATTTGTCGCACAAACTTTTACGTTTTCAACATCAATGCCGAGTTCGAAAGCAGCAATTTGCTGCATTTTTGTGTACAAACCTTGTCCCATTTCTGTTCCGCCGTGGTTTACTAAAACCGTTCCGTCAGTGTAAATATTTACTAACGCACCTGCTTGATTCAAAAACGAAGTAGTAAACGAAATTCCAAATTTAACAGGCGAAATGGCTATTCCGCGTTTCAAAAATTCATTTTCTTTGTTAAACTTCTCGATTTCTAAACTTCGTTCCTGAAAATTCGAAGTTTTTAACAAATTTTCTAAAATCACAGGAATATGATTTTGAGTAATAATTTGCCCATACGGAGTAACATTTTTCTCAATAATTTTGTAAAAATTTTGTTTCTGTACTTCGAGAGGATTTTTTTCGAGAAATCTTGCGATTCGGTGAATAATATTTTCGGTAACCACCATTCCTTGCGGACCACCGAAACCGCGAAAAGCCGTGTTTGACGGCAAATTTGTTTTCCAACATTTTCCAATGATACGAAAATTCGGAATAAAATACGCATTATCGGAATGAAGCATCGCTCTTTCGAGAATTGCCATCGACAAATCTGTACTGCTTCCTGCGTTTGCGTTCAACTCAAGGTCGAGGGCAAGAATTTCGCCATCGTCATTGAAAGCAACGCGATAACGAGTCAAAAATTCGTGTCTTTTTCCTGTAATTTTTTGGTCTTCCTCGCGAGAAAGATGAATTTTAACAGGTTTTTTCGTTTTTTGCGACAAAAGTGCTGCATAAACGGCAAAATTACTTGCTTGCGATTCTTTTCCGCCAAAAGCGCCGCCCAATCTGCGTGTTTCCACTTCGACAGAATTAAACGAATAACCTAAAACCTCTGCGACTAAACATTGCGTTTCGGTGGGATTTTGCGTTGAAGAGAAAACTTTTACTTCGTTATTTTCCGAAGGAATACACAGAGCAACTTGTGTTTCGAGATACCAATGTTCTTGACCGCCGCTTCGAAACTCGCCCGAAAGAATGTGCGGCGAAACAGAAAACGCTTGAGAAATATTGCCGCACTCGATTTTTCGCGGTGCTTGCAGCAAATTATTTTTTTCAATAGCCTGTTCAATAGTCAAAATAGAATCTAAAATTTCAAATTCGATTTTGATATGTCTCTTTGCCTCGTTAGCGGCTTCGAGAGTCTCTGCGGCAATGAGAAATATCGGTTGCCCGATATAATTTACCTTCTCGATGGCAAGCACTTCTTCATCGTGAATAACTGCTCCGATTTTTTTTGCACCCAAAATATCGAAATGACTCAATATAGAATGAACGCCGTTTACTTTTTTTGCCTCCGTCAAATCGAAAGAAAGAATTTTTGCACTTGCGAAAGGACTACCAAAAATATAACCCAATAATAAATCTTGCGAAACAGAAATATCGTTCACATAAATTGCTTCACCTGTTGCGTGCAATTTTGCACTTTCGTGATAAATTGATTCCATAAATAAATTTTTTGAGGACAAAAATAATAAAATTTTCGCTTTTCTCAAAAAAAATTTTATTTCTGTAAAAAAACTATTAAAACTCAGCAAAAATAAGAAAAGTGAATTGCAAAAAAATTTAACGAAATGCACGAAAAATCCGCTATGTCTTTAGCATAGTCGGAT
>DYQK01000050.1 GCA_020719385.1 Rikenella microfusus
AAAAAATTTTTATCCCCTTTGCTAAAGACAAAGGGGATTTAGAATTTAGTTAAAATTTTCCTATTATGAACGTAGTCCATAGGGGAATCGAACCCCTGTTACCAGAATGAAAATCTGATGTCCTAACCGCTAGACGAATGGACCATTATTAAACACAACTTGCAAAAAATTGAACATTTTTGTTCTTTTTTTAACGTTGCAAAGATAAAACAATTTTTCGAATCTGCAAAATTTTTTCGCAAAAAAAATCATTTTTTTTTCATTTTTTTTATAATTATTTGATAATCAAGCGTTTAAAAATGAAAATTTTTTTATTTTTTTTATAAAAAATAAATTTTTAGAGAAATATATAGGTGAAAAACATACATTTTTAAATTTTTTTTTCATAAAAAAACAGATATTTCGCAAAAAATTTGTATTTTTGTGAAAAATTATTTTGAGAAAATTTATGAAAAGAAAAATTATTTTCGTTTTGATGTTTTGTTTTTTATTTCTCGAAATCACAAAATCGCAACCAAATGACACTTATAACGGCGTTTATTTTCGCAAACATTTCTCTGAACGAAAAGCAATTTCGTACCCAAAACTTCGCGAGGCAGATATTACGTGGTCAAAAATGGTGTGGCGAAAAGTTGATTTGAGAGAAAAAATGAATCTTCAATATTATTACCCCGAACAGCCAATGGATGGTCGAATGAGTTTTATTGACTTGATTATCAAGGCTATACGAAGTGGAAATGTGAATGCTTATGACGAAAAAGATTTTCTCTCATCGCAAGAGTTCGGTTTAGAAATGACTTTGGATGAGATTTCTCAACGTTTCGGAGTAGAAAACGGCGTTAAACGGAATTATTCCGATGACGGCGAGGGTTATTCCGATATTCCTCTCGCAACAGGAGATTTACAAACTTTCGAAGTTAAGTCTTTGATAATCAAAGAAGTATGGTATTTCGACAAGCAACGCTCTTCGCTTGGCGTACAAATAATTGGAATGTGTCCGATTCGAGAATACGGAAGAGGTTTAAAAAAAGTTTTTTGGATTTATTTTCCAGAATTTCGCAACGCCCTCGCCACGCAAGACGTTTTTAACACAGGAAACGATTCTGAAAGACGCAGTTTCGACGATTTATTTGTGAAACGCAATTTTTCGAGTTATATCATTCAGGAATCAAATTTGTTCAACAACAGAGTTGTTGAAGATTATTCCACAGGAATCGAAATTTTGCAAGAAGCAGACAGAATTATGCAAAATATTTTTATTCTGGAGCAAGATTTATGGGAATATTGAAAAAAAATTGTAATTTTGCCCTGCGAAAATACAATAAAACGCTTATGAAAAAAGTTTTATATATGAACTTATAAATTTTACAAATATGAAAAGAGTCATTTTTTTATTCTTGGGAATTTTTGTTTATTTTTTAATTCCTAAATTTGCTTCTGCTCAGGAAGTTTTGAACGGCGTTTATGAACGAAAACACTTTGCAGAACGTCGTCCTGTTCCTTATCAGTCGATTCGAGAAGCCGATATGATGTGGTCAAAAACTATTTGGCGAAAGGTTGACTTGCGTCAAAAAATTAACCTTCAATATTATTACCCCGAACAGCCAATGGATGGTCGATTGAGTTTAATCGATTTATTTATGTGGGGAATTCAAAAAGTTGACCTCACCGCTTACGACGAACGTGGTTTTTTGGGTTCAGATGAATTCGGTGCAGATATGACGGTCAAAGACATCAAAGACCGTTTCGACGCAAAGAAAGAGAAAAAAACCATTCAAGACCCCGTCACGGGACAAACACGAGACACAACCATCGAAGCATCGGCAAAAACTTGGGAAGTAAAATCGTTTTTGGTTAAAGAAGTTTGGTTCTTCGACAAACAACGCTCCGTTTTAGATGTCAGAGTTGTTGGAATTTGCCCGATTCGAGAATATTATCGCCCCGAGGATACGCAACAGGAAGATTTACAACTCAAAAAATTGTTTTGGATTTATTTCCCCGAAGCACGAAAAATCCTTGCGAATCACGATGTTTTTAACGCAGGAAATGATTCTGAAAGACGTACTTTTGACGATTTATTTTTTAAAAGAATTTTTTCGAGTTATATAATTCAGGAATCAAATATGTACAACAACCGAAATATTGAACAATATTCGCTTGGTATGGAACAGTTGATGGAAGCCGACAGAGTGAAGGAAAATATTTTCAATATGGAGCAAGATTTGTGGGAATATTAAAATTCTCTATGAAAAATTTTTATTCTGTCAGATTTTTTGCGAAATTTGACAGAATTTTTTTGAGAAAAATTTAGGAATTTGAGAAAAATTTCGTAAAATTGCACCCATTTTAATTGTAAAAAAATGAAGGAATATTTTTGTTATTTATTGCTCGGAAGTAATATCGAAAATCGGGTAAATTATTTGGAAAAAGCAACGCAATTCATTGAAAATCAAATAGGTAGAATCGAAAAAAAATCTCAAATTTATGAATCAGAACCGTGGGGTTTTCAAGCAGATAAAAAATTTTTGAATCAGGTGCTTTGCGTAAAAACCTCGCTCATCGCCCTCGAAGTTTTGTTTAAAATACAAAAAATCGAAAATGATTTGGGACGAATTCGCAATTTTAACTCACAAAAACAGTACGAATCTCGCACTATTGACATTGATATTTTGTTTTATGACAAATTTATTGTTTATTTGCCGATTCTACAAGTGCCGCACCCGCAAGTTCAGAATCGAAAGTTCGCTCTTTTGCCCTTGGCAGAGATTGCTCCAAATTTTATTCACCCAACAATTCTCAAAACTATCTCGCAACTGCTTGAAAATTGCACAGATACATTGATTGTTAAACCATTTTGATATGAAAAAATTAATTTTTTTTTGCAGTTTAATCCTGATTCTGTTCACAAATTTCTCGCTTGAGGAGAGAAAAATAAGTTTATTTCTCGAAAATAAAGTCCTTCACAAAGGTAAATTTGTCCTCACAAAAGCCGAAATTTTCTACCGTTATGACGTTGGAAAAATGGTGATGCATTACACCTATCCCGACGAATATGTTTTGATAACGAACTCGCAAGGCGAAGCAAAAATTTATTATCCCGCTAAAAAACAGTTGTTTATTCAGAAAAATCAAATTCTTTCGTCAGAAAATGATATTTTGTATTATTTTCTCTCGAACAAGCAAAATGATTTGGGGTTAAAAGAATTAGGTTGTACCTTGAAAGAGACAAAAATCGAAAATAATTTGTTAATAACTACTTGGTTGCCGCCGACGGCGCAAGCAGATAAAATTTCAGAAATCGAGATGGCTCACGAAAATTATCAACCAATTTTCTCTTCTTATAAAACGCAAAAAAATAAATTTCTGCGAAAAATTTATTACTCAAATTATTTTTCAGACTCAGAAGTTTCTTTTCCCACAAAAATCACTGAAATAAATTACCTCGCAAACGGCGATTCGATTATTAGTCGAAAAACGTACTCAAATATTTTGCTCGGAAATCAAGCGAACAGTTCGTATTTCGATTTTCAAATCCCCGCTGACGCACAGTTGATGAAAAAATAAATTATTTTTAAACTTTTCTAACCTGTCAGAGTACGAAAGTATCTGACAGGGTTTTATTTTTATCGAAAAAAATTTAATTTCTGTGTCGCGGCAACGTAATATTGAAAGTGGTGCCTGTTGAACCTTTCGATTTGTCGGTGTTTGAGGTAACAACAATTTGCCCTTTGTGCATTTTCACTATTCCGTATGTTGTCGCTAATCCTAAACCTGTGCCTTTTCCGATTCCTTTTGTGGTGAAAAATGGCTCAAAAATTTTGTCTAAATTTTCTTTCTCAATTCCTGTTCCTGAATCTGAAACAATTATCGAAACTTCTTGCGGTGTATCTTTGAGACAAATATTGATTTTTCCCCCTGCTTCGGGCATCGCTTCGATGGCATTTTTCACTAAATTATTTAAAACCTGAATCATCTGTTCAACATCAAGTTCGGCAACCGAATCTTTACACTTATTTTCTATCGAAATATCAACATTTGTCGGAATAATTAACGAATCAAGACTTTGTTTCGTTAATTTCTCTATCGGTATTTCGGCAAATTTCACTTGATTTTTTCGTGCAAAATTCAGAAGTCCGCCGACAATTTTTTTACATCTCTCGGCTTGTTCAACAATTAATCTTAAATCCTCTCGAATCGGATGATTAGCCTCAGCCTCATCAAGCAAAATATTTGCGTACATAATAACGACTCCAAGCGGATTATTTAACTCGTGAGCGATGCCTGCCGAAAGTTGACCCATACTTGCCAATTTTTCCTGCTGCTTAAGTGCCTGCTGCATAGAAGCAAGTTTCTCGTTAGAAATTGCCAATTCGTTGATAGATTTGTGAAGTTTCTCAATAGTATAAGGCAGACACATTTCCTCTTCCGCATAACCCTGCACAATTGCTATTGCGTGTTCGAAGCAAGTTTCGTAGCCGCAAGCACCGCAATTCAGAAAATCTGAAGGATTGACCTTTCCCATGTTCAACAACGCAGATTCTATTTCTTCTTTATTGGGCAACGGCAAACGACGGTCTTTTTTATCAAATTTTCGTACCAAATCAATATCTGAAAACTCGTCTAAATCTCTGAACCATTGAGAAACATCGAAATTCCGCATTTTATTTCGAACATATTTCCCCACTTTTAACCTTCGAGAATATTGTCTTCCGCCATTCGACATTCCCGGACCCATAATACAACCGTTGCAGCAAAGTAAATCGAGATGTTGGTTTTGTATCTTTTCCTCTTCAAATTCTTTTAACGCATCTTGAAAACCCTGACCTTCAGCAACAATAACATTGCCGCCGACAATATTATCATCAATATCTGCAGTTTGAATCATTCCGCGGTTAACGGGAAATATCGCACCTTTTCCACCGACAGGGCTATCAAATTCTGACGGAATAACGGATGTAGGTTTAATATTCATCGAATCGAAAAGTTGACGCAACTCGCGAAAAGTTAAAGCAGCATCAATCTCGGCTGACTCAACTTTCTTCGCAATACAAGGACCAATAAACACAATTTTTGTATTTTCACCAAATTTCTTTCGCAAAATTCTTGCCATCGCAACTATCGGCGAAACAATTTTTGCCAACGAATCAACTAAATCTGGGTGATAATGACGAACATAATGCACTATCGCAGGACAATTTGAGGAAATTGTTCGTGCTTTTGGGTCAGAGTAAACATTCGTTTTATATTCACTTGCGACAACATCTGCTCCGAAGGCTACTTCTGTTACTTCAGAAAAACCAACAGCCCGAATCATTCCGATTAATTGCGTATAATCGAAATCAAATTCTGCAGGAAAACTCGGAGCAATACACGCAATGACTTGCGAATTTTCTTTCAATAACGTTAAAACATCATCGATGGAGCGGTAATATTGTTTTGCCCCCTGAGAGCAAACTCTTGTGCAAGTGCCGCACCCAATACAACGGGAAATAATCACATCGGCTTGCCCATTGACAATTCTTATCGCTTTGGCAGGACATTCTCGCACACACGTATAGCACAAACGACAACGCGTTTGCACGGTAAAAACCAACTTTTCGACATCAGGTAACATAAATTTTTAGACTTTGAAAGTGTTTAATCTTTTCTTTTCCATAATTTTTTTGTTTAGAATTTTTGCAAAAATAAGAAAAAATTTTTATTTTTCGAAAAAAATTGTTACTTTTGTGAAATATTTTTCACAAAAAATATAAAAATAATGAAACTTCGAAAAGTTTTTTTCTTTTTATTAATTCTTTTCCCGATATGTTTGTTTTCGCAAAATATAAAAACTGTCGGAAGTTTGTTTATTCGCAATTTTAAACCCCAAGAATATCAAGGAATTCTCGGAGTCTGGTCGATGGAGCAAGACAAAAGAGGAGTAATGTACTTCAATAACACTAACGCAATACTCGAATATGACGGAATTCAGTGGAAAAGAATACCTGTTCCCTCGTTATTGCGTTGTATTGAAATTGATAAAAACGGCAAAATTTTTGTCGCAGGCGTCGATGATTTTGGTTATCTCAAAACCGATTCTACTGGAAATTTATTTTTTTATTCGTTGTTAAATCTTCTTCCCGAAAAAGAACGAAAACTCAACGATATTTTCGACCTAATCGTTGGAGAAAATAATGAGATTTATTTTTCTGACGAAAGTAAAATTCTTATCTATCAAAATAACGCAATAAAAATTATTTATCCATCAAAAAATAGTCATTTTCTGCGTACTTTCAAAGTGAATGAGAAAATTTATACGTCTCAACAAAATATCGGTCTACAAATTCTCGAAAATAACGAGTGCAAACTTATTCCTGAAGGTGAAAAATTTGCAAATATTAAAATTTATAAAATTGTTCCGTTTTTTCAAAATAAAAATACGATTTTAATTATCACACAAAAAGATGGTTTTTTTCTCTTTGACGGGAAAAAAGTTGTAAAATGGAATACCGAATCTGACGAATTTATAAAAACTCATCATCCATATTGTGCAGAATTTGTTGATAATCAACATCTTGCCATCGGAACATTGCGAAACGGAATTTTAATTATCAACAACGAGGGAAAACCAATTCGTTTGATAAACAGAGAAAGTAATTTGCAGGATAACTCGATTTTGTCAATATTCATTGACAAAGATAAAAATTTGTGGGCAGGTTTAAATTCGGGGATTTCGTTTATTGAACTCAATTCGCCGTTTTCTCTTATGGAGCAATCCTACGGTTTGGACAATATTACATTCTTTTCGACTCTTTTCAACAACAAATTATATACTTTTTCCCCGACTGCGGTTTATACAAAAAATTGGACTAACATTGAGAATCCGTTTAAAATTGAGAAATTTCAACGTTTAGATTGGGTGACAAAACAAATTTTGCAAGTTATGATTTCTGAAAAAGAAATGTTTGTCGCCCATAATCCCGATTTTTTCGTTATTGACTCGATGCACAAAAGACAAATTATCTCGACAAATAATATGGTTGCGTCTACTTTTCTCCGTATCAATGAGAAATTAATGATGGTTGGCACGGTTGGAAAATTGTTTATTTATGAAAAAATGAATCGAAAATGGCAATTTCGAAACGAAGTGAAAGATTTTTCGCACTCAATATTGGGAATTTTGAAAGATAAATATAATAATTTTTGGGCTATTGAGAATTTGCAAAAATTAATTCGTTTCAAAATGAACGAAAACTTCGATTCTATTATTGAGAAAAAAGTTTATTTTGAGAAAAAAGAGTTTGATTTAGTTGCTCCCGACACAATTTTGGGCAATTTTGCGTTTGGTTGTGCGAATGGTTTTATGATTTACGACCAGAGAACAGATAATTTTATTCCTTATGAAGCGTTAAATAAGTTTTTGCCGCAAAAAAATACGAAAGTTTTCCTTGTGGGACAGAAATTTAACCGAATCAGATATAGACTAAATGCCTTAGATGGGGAAATTCGCGAGTTCATTATTGAAAATGACTCGATTTTTCCTTCACCAAATCATCCTTTTATTCGTATTATGGAAAAAGGTGTAATTGGAACGAATGATATTGATGCAGAAAATCTAATTTTTGGGTGCCGCGAGGGAATAATTCATTACTCGCGAACGTTTAAAAAAGATTATAACCAAGATTTTCTCACATTGATTCGCAAAATTTCAGAGATTCACAACGATTCGAGTATTATTTTTTCAGGAAATCATTGTAAAAATTCAGATACGGCAGGATTTTATCAACAAGAAACGAAAATTTTACCTTATTCTCAAAATTCTTTGCGATTTTTTGTCTCTGCAACATTTTTCGAGGGGCAAAAATTAGAATTTCAATATTTTTTGGAAGGTTATGACAAAGCTTGGTCGCAATGGACAAGCGAAAGTAAAAAAGATTATACAAAAATTTCTGAGGGAAATTATATTTTTCGCGTGAAAGCGAGAAATATTTATCAAACTGTCGGTCAAGAATCAATTTTTCGTTTAAAAATTTTGCCGCCATGGTATCGAAGTATTTTTGCGTACATTTTTTATGCGTTTGCTTCGATATTTCTGATTTTTTTAATTGTAAAATTGAATGCGAAACGTTTAATTAAGGAAAAATTACATCTTGAAAAGTTAGTTTCTGAACGAACTATCGAAATTACAGAGAAAAATATCATTTTGGAACAGCACAAAGAAGAATTAATGGCACAAGCCGAGGAAATTCAGAGTCAAGCAAGCAGTTTGAGAGTCATTAATGAGGAATTATTAGTGTTAACTGAAACGCTGCAAGACCAAAAAATAGAATTGGAATATAAAAATCGTCAAATTACTTCGTCAATAATTTATGCTCAACGCATTCAGAATGCTGTTTTGCCGCTTCCTGAAATGTTAAACGAATATTTTTCCGAAAGTTTTATTTTTTACAGACCGAAAAGCATTGTTAGCGGCGATTTTTACTGGTTTCGCGAGATAAAACGTTTCGATATAAACAACGAATCTTTGTCTTCGTTGCACCTAATTGCCGTTGCTGACTGCACGGGACACGGCGTTCCAGGTGCTTTTATGTCAATGTTGGGTGTTTCGTTGTTAAATGAGATTGTTCGCCGCAAAGATATTACGCAAGCAGGTCAAGTTTTAGATGAATTAAGAAATCAAATTAAACTTTCGCTTCGACAAACAGGAAAATTTGATGAGGCAAAAGATGGAATGGATATGGTTTTCATCGTTATTGATGTTGAAAAAATGGAAGCGCAATTTGCAGGAGCGAATCATTTTTCATTATTGATACGCAATAACGAAGTTTTTGAACTCAAAGGAGACAAAATGCCTGTTGGAATTTTTTATAAAGAACGAAATTTCTCGACAAAAGTTATTGAAATTCAAAAAAATGATATTTTTTATTTGTTAACCGATGGTTATGAAGACCAATTCGGCGGTGATAACAAGACAAAATTTTCTTCGAGACGTTTAAAAAATTTATTATTTTCGATTTCTCACTTATCTCTGTCTGAACAATTAACGATTTTAGAGAAAACACACGACAACTGGAAGGGCAGCAACGACCAATTAGACGATATGACGATTTTAGGCGTAAAAATTTAGAGAGATTACTGCAAAATATCAGTAAAATGTTGTTTTATTTTTGTTTTTATGTATTCCTGAATGTCGGGGCTTTCTAACATTCCTTTGATAATTTGCTTTAAATGAGATTCTGAAATTTCTCCTTTATATTCAATTAAATTTCTTTGATACATTATTTTAAATTCATCAACTGAGTACTCAAAAAAAGTGTTGCAGTCAACGTAGGTATCTTTTGAAAATCCATTTTTATCATCAGGTTTTATCCAAATCAAAGTGTTTTCTAATCCTAATTTTTCTATCCGTCTCTTACGTTTATCATTTTTATCAGAAGTGCAACATACCAAAATTAATTTCTCGTCATTTGTACAACAGAGGATACAAATAAAATAATGAGGTATTTGTGTTGAAAGTTTATCACTTGAAAAATGATAAACTTTCCTGATATTGATGTTATTTAAGAAATATTTAACAGGAAGAATCATATTAAATTTTGAATAATTTGATTTTCCAAAAAAAATTCTTTATTCAGCAATAGAAGTTCCTCATCAATTTCAAATATTGAGTGATTATTGTTTTCTGGATTTTCAAAGAAATCTACATAATTCATTAAAAACCTTGAGGAGTTTCCTGTTTTCAAAGATTTTTCAAATTTTTTCCATTCAGGATAAAAATGCGAAATTTCAGACAATTGAAATTCAGTATAACCACCGAAATGAGTAAAAATATCACTCATTACATTTACATCAGTCTTTGAAAATAACGAAAAATCTACATCAATATTCGCTTTATATTCATATTGCCCAATTTTTTCAATATACTTTTTACACAATTCTTTTTCATTTTCAGATAAATAATCAGAATTGTCAAGTAAATCTTTTGTATTCGAGGGAATTGGTCCCAATTTTAAAGCAAAATAAGTGTCGTTGAGGATAGTTCTTCCAAATCTTCGTAGGTGTAATCTATCAGAAAGCCATATTAATTTTAATGCTTTCATTTTATTAATACTATTACCCTCTTTTTGTGCAAAAAAAGTTAAAGATTGTATTGCTGTTTTATGATTAAATCCAACCATAATTTGAAATTTATTTGCAACAAAGATAACGTTTATTTTCTGAAAAACAAAATTTTCAACGAAAAATTTATATTTTTGCGAAAAATTTTTTATGAAAGAACGTTTAGATATTTTGTTGGTGCAAAAAAATATTTTCGAAAGTCGAGGAAAAGCACAAATCGAAATCGAAGCGGGAAAAGTATTTGTCAACGGACAAAAAATTGTTAAACCCTCGAAAATTTTTGATTCAGAAATCAAGATTTCTGTCAACGAAAGAAGTTTAAAATATGTCGGGCAAGGCGGAATGAAGTTGGAAAAAGCAATAAACGAGTTTCATCTCAATTTTCAAAATAAAATAGTTTTAGACATCGGTGCGTCAACAGGCGGTTTTTCAGATTGTGCTTTGCAAAACGGAGCAAGTCTCGTCTACGCAGTTGATGTCGGCACGGGGCAATTTTCGGAAAAATTAAAAACACTCAATAATGTTTTTTCGTATGAAAACAAAGACATTCGCAACTTGAACGAGTCTGAACTTCATTTCAAAAAGATGGATTTTATTGTTATTGATGTTTCTTTTATTTCGTTGAAGTTTATTTTTCCCGTTTTGAACAGGTTTTTGTCGCAAAACGGCGAAATCATTGCGTTGATAAAACCTCAATTTGAGGTCGGAAGGGAAAATATTTCGAAAAGTGGAGTCGTAAAAAATTTTTCTTTGCACAAAAAAATTCTTTTTGAGATATTTCTCTTTGCGGCTTCACATAATTTTTATGTTTACTCTTTAACCAACTCACCTTTTATTGAGAAAAATCGCAATATTGAGTATTTGGCGGCGTTTTCTTTGGGAAAAAAGTTTTTTGATATGGAAAAAAATATCGAAAAATTGCATTTTTATCTGAAAAATTTGGAGAAATAATTTTTAACAGAAAATTTTTTAAAAATTTCTGCGTTTTTTTCAATAATTATTGTACTTTTGCCCCAAAATAACTTTTTAATATGAAAGAAAACGGAAAAACTATTCGAGTAATTATTTGGATTAACGTAGTGATGTTTCTCTTGGTAAAATTGATTTGTCTAATTTATTTTCTCGTTGACAGACAAAATTTTACCGTTCAACCCGTTTTAAATTGGTTAGCATCTCCGCTGACGTTGAAAAACTTTTTCTTAAAACCTTGGACTTCATTGACAGGTTTATTTCTCCACGATGAAATTTTACATTTTTTGTTTAATTTGAGTATTATTTACATTTTGGGGAAAATTTTTATCTATTATTTTTATGAAGTTCAATATCTCGGACTTTATTTAATGAGCGGATGGATTGCGATTCTTTCGCAGTTAACTGCAGTTTATATTTTTCCTTCTCTCAAAGAAACTTCAATGAACGCTGTTGCGACAGGTGCTTCCGCATCAATAATTGCGACTATTGCGTGTCTTTTGGTTTATGCTCCGCAAACGAAAATTCATACTCCGTTCAAGTTTTCTATTCCGATTCAAATTCTCGTCTTTTCCCTCATTCTGATTAATCTCTTGATAATCAAAAAGATGAATATGACTATTGCGTTAGTTGGACAAGGAAGTGCGTTCGTTTTTGGGTTGATTTATGGAGTTGGTTGCTCGCACAAAAAAGATTATTTGTTTGGTTTTAACAAATTCCTTCATAAAATGCGGGAAGCGTTTACTATTCCGCCATACGATGATGACGAAGACAATTTGAAAAATCAATATCGAAACGACAAGCAATATAACGCAAGAAAACACGCAATTCAAGCCGAGATAGACAAAATTCTTGATAAAATTAATAAATCAGGAATGGAAAGTTTAACCAACGAGGAGAAAGAAACTCTAAAAAGACAAAGCAAAAAATTATAATTTTTCACAAAATATCGAAAAATTTTACTTTTTCGATATTTTATTTCAAATTTTTCACAAAAGTTTTATACATTTCTCTAAACTTTCCCGCCAATGCGGGATGGAAAAGTTAAAAATTTCTTTGATTTTCGATTTATTGAAGACACTGAACGTTGGTCGCACCGCTGGCGTGGGATAATCTTTCGTTTCGATGGGAAGAATTTTACAATTTGAATGCGAGAATTTGAGAATTTCTGTCGCAAAATCGTACCAAGAACAAACTCCTTCGTTAGAAAAGTGAAAAATTCCTGTTTCAGAAGTGTTGAAAGTTAAAATTTTTAAAATTGCAAAAGCCAAATCGGCGGCAAAAGTCGGCGTTCCAATTTGGTCGAAGACAACTTTTAACTCGTTTTTCTCTTTGCTGACTCTCAAAATTGTTTTCAAAAAATTATTTCCAAAACTTGAGTAAAGCCATGAGGTTCGCAAAATTAAAAAATTTTCCGATTCCTGCCAAACTGCTTTTTCGCCTTCGAGTTTCGAAATTCCATATTTTGACAACGGATTCGTTGCGTCAGATTCTTTGTAAGGAACGCAAGATTTTCCATCAAAAACATAATCTGTTGAAATGTGAATTAAACGAAAAGAAAAAGTTTTCGAAAGTTCAGCCAAATATTTCACAGATAAGTAATTGATTTTCATTGCATTATCAAAATCTGTTTCGCATTTATCAACTGCGGTATAAGCGGCACAATTTATCACAAAATGGATTTTCTGTTTTTCGAAGAAATTGTTTAACTTTTCGAAATCAGAAATATTAAGCGAATCTACATCGGTGAAAATAAAATGAAAATCAGAAAATTGCGGCACCAAACATCGGATTTCATTTCCTAATTGCCCATAACTTCCTGTTA
Source organism: Rikenella microfusus (assembly GCA_020719385.1). GTDB lineage: Bacteria > Bacteroidota > Bacteroidia > Bacteroidales > DYQK01 > DYQK01. The sequence continues at coordinate 12,893 of DYQK01000050.1, forward strand.
CTAAAATATTTTTCATATTTAAAGAAATTTTGTGCAAAATTAATAAAAAAATTTTATCTTTGCAAAAAAAAATTAAAAACATTTATGTTTCGTTGGTTGTTAATGCCGCTTTCGTGGCTGTACGCAATACCGATTTCTATACGCAATTTTTGTTATGACAACAACATTTTCTCCTCGCAAGAGTTTGATTTTCCGATAATTACGGTTGGAAATATTACCGTTGGAGGAACAGGCAAAACGCCGCATATCGAATATTTGGTGAATTTATTGTCGCAAAATTATAAAATTGCCGTTCTTAGTCGCGGTTATAAACGAAAAACGAAGGGCTATTTGCTTGCAAAACAGGGTTTCGGTGTGCGAGAAATTGGTGACGAACCTTTGCAAATTTTTCAAAAATTTCCAGAAATAAAAGTTGCTGTTGATGGAAATCGCATTCGCGGAGCATCAAATTTGATAAAAAACGAAAATATCGAAGTTATTTTGCTTGATGATGGTTTTCAACATCGAAAAATAAAAGCAGGTTTGTCGATTTTGTTGATAGATTTTTCGCATCCTCTGGAGCAAGATTCGTTTTTGCCGTACGGGAAATTGCGGGAAAGTGCTTCGCAGAAATGTCGGGCAAATGTGATTATTGTAACGAAATGTCCTGCCGATTTAAAACCCATTGACAAACGGATTTTTACGCAAAATCTCAATATTTTTCCGTATCAAACTTTGTTTTTTTCGACAATAAAATATGGTCATTTTGTTTCGATTTTTCAAAATAAAATTTATTCGCAAAAAAATGTTAGTGAAAATAAATTTTCGATTCTTTTAGTAACAGGAATTGCAAATTCGTTGCCGTTAAAAAATTTTATAGAATCTTTGTGTAAAAATGTGCTTCATTTGTCCTTCTCAGACCATCATAATTTTTCAGAATCGGATATTTTTAAAATAAAATCAAGTTTTTCAATGTTAAGTGAAGGGCAAAAAATAATTGTTACGACAGAGAAAGATGCGATGCGTTTGCGGGAGAATCCGTTTATTGATGAGGCGATGAAAGAGAAATTATTTTATATTCCCATTTTTGTAAATTTTTTATTCAACGACAAAGAAGAATTTAATCAAAAAATCATTTCGTATGTTGGACAAAATCAAAGAAACAGCAGCATTCATTTTAAAAACGACAGGGTTTAATCCTGAAGTAGGAATTATCTTAGGCACAGGTCTTGGCGGCTTGGTTAACGAAATAGAAATTACTTTTCGCTTGCCGTATCAAGAAATTCCCAATTTTCCCGTTTCAACCGTTGAGGGGCATCAGGGAAATTTAATTTTTGGGAAATTAGGCGGCAAAAATGTTGTCGCAATGCAAGGGCGTTTTCATTTTTACGAAGGTTATGGAATGAAAGAGGTAACATTTCCTGTTCGCGTGATGAAATTTCTCGGAATCAAAACATTAGTCGTCTCCAATGCGAGCGGCGGATTAAACCCAACTTTCAAAGTCGGCGATTTGATGATTATCAATGACCACATAAATTTATTTCCCGAACATCCTTTGCGAGGCAAAAATGACGCAACTCTCGGAGTACGTTTTCCCGATATGAGCGAAACTTACTGCAAAAACTTGATTAAACGGGCATTAGAGATTGCGGCAAGCAACAACATTGCTGTTCGTCAGGGAGTTTATGTCGGTTTGCAAGGGCCAACATTCGAAACACCTTCGGAGTACAAATATTTGCGAGTTATCGGTGGAGACGCAGTCGGGATGTCTACGGTTCCTGAAATTATTGTCGCAAGACATATGAATTTGCCGTGTTTTGCGATTTCAATAATCACAGACAGCGGCGTTCCTGGCGAGATTGTCGAGGTAACTCACGAGGACGTACAAAAAGTTGCTTCCGAGGCAGAACCCAAAATGACGTTAATAATCAAAGAATTAGTGAAAACTTTGTAAAAAAAGTAAAAAGAGAAATTTTTAAAAATTTCTCTTTTTTATTCTCAAAAATTTATTATTGAACGATAGTGCCTTTGATAATCAAAATAATTCGGTAAGCAGAGTCGTCAGTAATGTTGGTGATAAGAGTAACGGTTTGGTTTATTACGCCGCTTTTTCCTGTTGAGTCGAAAATAACTTTCACCGAACTTGCTTCTTCGGGTTCAAATTCTCGTTTCTTCATCTCGCCGATGGTGCAGCCGCAGGAAGTTTGCGATTTATAAATTTTCAACGTACTTTTGCCCGTGTTTTTAAACTTAAACTCGTGTTCAACTTTTTGCCCGTGTTTAATATTTCCGAAATCGAAACTCATTACTTTGCCGTCAAATTCCATTTTCGGACTATTTTTCATTTGTTCTTTGGAAAAAGTTTCGCGTATTGTCGCAAGAACAATGACATTTCCTTTTTCATTTCCATCAATAGTTACCTGAACTGGATCTTCAACAATATCCCAGTCATTTCGTTTTTTTGCATCGAAAGTTACCTCAATAGTTCCTTTTTCTTTGGGACGAAGGACGGCAGGTTTAATCGAGATGGTTAAATGTTGCGGAACATTTTTAAACGCAACTTTGATAGGATTTTTCCCATTATTGATGACCTCGGTGGTTTTTGTCTTTGTTTCTGTCGGAGCAACTTTTGCAAAAGCAATTCTCGTATTTTTCATTCGCAACTCGCCCAATGTAAACGGATATTCCTCTTCAACAGATTTTTCTTTTTGCAAAACTTCACCCATAATTTTTAATTCAACGGTTTGCATTTTCGTTTCTGTCACTTTTGCGGTAACAGAAATACTTTTGTTAAAAGTTCCTGGACGATTTCTTGGGTCATATTGAACATTAATTTCACCTTTTCCTCCTGGAGGAATCGGTGCTTCCGACCATTTCGGAGTCGTACAGCCACAAGAGGCTTGAACATTCGTAATTATCACAGGCATTGAACCCGTGTTTGTAAACTCGAATTTGTAACTCGCAGGACCATCTGCTTCCTTGATTTTCTGAAAATTATGCTCCTTCACAGGAAAAGACATATTTCCTTCTTTTTGCTGTGCAAATGACGAAATCGAAAAGAAAAAAACAGCAAAAATGAGACTAAAAAACGTTTTTTTCATATTTTTTAAATTGAAATTTTAGTATGTAAAATTACGCATTTTTTTTGAAACAGAGATAAGTTTTATCAAAATTTAAGATTTTTTAATAATTTTTTAAAAATAGAATCTGCCAAATTTATTTTTTGAAAAAAACTTGACAGATTTTTTACAAAAAAATTAAATTTCCTCTTCAATAAATTGAATGCCGAAGTTTTCCAATTCTTTCATAACGGGGTCGTAAATGGTTTTCCAAATCGGAATAACAACACCTTTTTCCTTAATTACTCCGTTCAAAATAAATTTTGTCCCGATGGCAACAGGCACTCCAACTGTTATTGACATCGCCGTATGAAGACTGTCTTGCCCCTGGACGACCATTGACGAGGTGAGTTTATGTTTGCGATTTTCTTTTTCGTACTCAAAAATATGTTGCATAACAATCATATCTTTGTCTTGTTCGCCGAGTTTCCAACGTTCTTCGAGAAGTTTTTGTAAAATTTGTGCTGGAGTCGCATTATTGAGTCCGATTTTTTGATTCTCAAAAATTCCCAGCCAACGCAAACGATACATTTCATCAGAGTTTGAGTCAAGTTTCAAATATTGACACAAATTTTCTTCCACCGAAAGATTCGAAGCAGGTAGAAACATCTCAATAAAATCGCCGTAAGTCAATTTATCGGAGTTTTCAATGATATAAGTGTCGTCAGTTAGTCCGAGTTGCACAAAAATATTCCACGCATTACAATACCCTTTTCGTCTCAGAGTGCCTCGCAAAAGTGTCGGAATGTTTTCGAGACCATAAATTCCTCGATATTTTAACGAATCTCGATTCGCATAACCATCAAATTCGCCGTAATTTAACACTTTGAAATTTTCCGTTCTGCGAAATAATTGATGATAAGGAATATATTTATATTTTCCCTCCTCAATATACTTTGCCGTACCTTGCCCTGCGACAACAACATTTCGCGGATTCCACGTAAATTTGTAATTCCATGGATTATTGTCGTATTGCGGAGCAACTAAACCGCCCGTGAACGATTTAAACGAAGTAATTTTTGCGTCCTCGCCGCGCAAACGGTCAATAACGTTCATCGCAGACATATGGTCAATGCCCGGGTCAACACCGATTTCGTTGAGAAAAATCAAATTTTTCTTGCGAACATCAACGTCTAACGCTTTCATTTCCTCCGAAACATAAGACGCAGTAACCATATTTTTCCCAAACTCAAGACAACTCTTCGCAACAATTGGGTGCATAAAAGCAGGTAACAACGAAATAACGGTATCAGATTGTTGAATTTCCGAATTTTTTTGCTCCTCATCGTTGATATTAAACGCAATAGCCCTTCCGTTTGGGTGATTATTGACTTTTCGAAGTGCCGTTTCCTGCGAAACATCGGCAACCGTGATTTTCCAATCGTATTGAACAGAATGGTCAAGTAAATATTTTATCATTGTCGAAGCAGACATTCCTGCTCCCAAAATCAAAATCTTTTTCATACTCAAAAAAATTAAGTTTTAAATTTTTTTCGAAAACGAATGTAAATAAACGAGAATAAATTGAGTAAAATGCCCCAAAAAATCAATAAAATAATTTGAGAAGAAGTAGTTAGTTCTATCCAGTCGAAGAGAAAGAATTTTAATAACGAGATAAAAACCATAAAAATTGACAAAGCACGCAAAATAATGTTATCTCGAATAATTCCTGCGAGCAAAAACGCAAACGCAACAATTCCCCACGCTATCGGAATCAGAAAATAGGCGATTTTTCGAAAATAAAACGTATTTTTCACTTCATTGAGATAATCAAACAAACGAATATGGTTTATTTCGAAGTACGAAATCAGAAAAAAGAAAACCGCCGTATATATATAGTAAAAAGTTTGCGTTGCAACTTGCTTCGAAGCACGAGAAATAACCACTTGCCGAATGATATTCCACAAATAAATTTGCAAGATTAACTGAATATAATGAAAAACAAAATTTGAAATCGAAACATTGCTGTTAAAAATCCAATATCTCATTAAAATATAAAAATATGCAGTGTAAATTGCGTAAATAATTATCATTATTAAACATCCGAATATTGCTAATATCAAAAAATACTTCTCAAACCAATTATTTACCGCAATGAGATAGAAAAAAATGAGATATAAATAGGTGTAAGACATCAAACCTTGCAGGTAAGTAAAGTTTTTGTTATCAAAAAAATACGTTGTAAAGATGAGTCCTGCGAAGTAAAATAAAATTGTGAACAAAAATAAATTAAATTTTCGATAATTTCGTTTCGAAATATCAAATAAAATGTAATGTTGAGTCTCAAATTTCGAAAAAACGAAGTGCGAGAGCGGAATAAGTAAAATTAAGCCGCTTGCGAGCAACAAACTATTTTTGTCAAAAGTTTCTAACTCAATATTTCTGTAAATCGAAAGTGCGTAATTTCCAAAAATATAGAAGAACCAAAAAATCGAAAAAATCGAAAAAAGTGCAGAAATATAACGAATATATAAATTTTCGAATAATGTCGAAATCAAAAACAAAAATATTGAGATACAAATCGCAAAAGCAAGCAGTTTATATTCTGAAAGCAAAAAAGTTATTGAAAGCGAGAGACACAAAAAACCAATTATGCCGAGCAGAAAACTAAGATTAACGTTTGTTTGAAATTTTTTGAACGAGAAAATCGAAGTTGCGAGGTAAAAAAGTGCCGCAAGAAGCGAATAAAACGAGAGAGCCGCAAAATCTTGCGTTTTGTAAAAACCGCCGAACACAAAACCGTAAAAAACTATTTGCGAGAAGACATAAAAAACATAATCTGAAATTTTAACTTCTTTAGAATTAATATTTTCGAAAATAATTTTCACAAGAGAAATAATTTGAAAAAATGTTGCAAATATTACATTTTCAACGAGATAGAGTTCCGTTGCGTTCCAAATTCGTTTAATCCACCAACGATAAAAAATAAAAACGAGAATAAAAAATGATATTCGAAAAATAAATTTCCATTCTTTTTTAATTGCAACGAAAACAATTTGTGCGTAAAAAATAGTTAAAAACCCAAGCGAAACAGCATAAATAGCCCAACCTATTCCGAGACAAGTCGTCATGAATGTTGTGAGAATGCCCATTGCGGCAATTATTGCTGAAAAACGTTGCGTTAAAATGTAACAGCCGTACAACGAAACGGTTGCAGAAATAAAAATGAGTGAGAAAGTCTCGATTTCGGTAACTTGTGCAAAAATTTCCCATTGAGTAATTTTTTTCAAAACTGTTACAGCGAATATTGATGCGAATGTAGAAATTATTCCGAGAAAAAATAGAAATTTAGGTAAAAAAGAATCTTTTTTCTTTGCCCAAAAAATTGCAAAAATCATTATTCCGATTCCTAAAAATGTCGAAAACCATAAATTTTTGAACGAATTGAATAAATTAAATAAATTAATTTCGCCGAGTTCTTGCGGTTTTTCGACAGTTTCTGTTGAGGATGACAAAATATTGTAAATATTTACCAAAAAATCATAAACGGCAGTTTTTGCGACCAAGATTCCAAGTGCCGCAAGACAGAATGTTACTCCAATGATGGGAAATGCGTTGCGAAGAATGAATCGCAAAAATTTTCGTAAAGGGTTTTTATGTGAGATTAACTCATCTTTATGTTGTGAAGACTTTATTTCTCCCATAATTTGGGGTTATTTTTATGTCGTTCCGAATCGCGTTTAGTTTTTTTCTCCAAATTTTTTTCAATAACATCGGTTAAATCGATGCCTGTTTGATTTGCAAGACAAACCAAGACAAACAAAACATCAGCCAATTCGTCACCTAAATCTGCAGATTTTTCCTCCTCCTCGTTTTTAAACGATTGTTCGCCAAATTTTCTCGCAATGATTCGAGCCACTTCACCGACTTCTTCGGCTAAGATGACCGTATTGGTTAACTCGGAATAATATCGCACTCCGCAAGTTTTTATCCAATTGTCAACTTTATTTTGCAATTCTTTGAGTGACATAATTTATTGAAAAATATTTTTGCAAAGATAATGATTTTTTTTGTTTAAAAATATTTTGTGAAAAAAACTGTCAAAAATTTTTCATTTGACAGTTTTTTCATAATTTTTAATTTCCTGTTAAACCTCTGCGTCTCAAAAGTGCGTCTGGTTTTGGTTCTTCGCCGCGGAATTGTTTGTATAAAATCATCGGATTTTCTGTGCCGCCTTTTGCGAGAACGTTATTTCTGAAAGCAGCAGCCGTTTTTTGGTCGAAAATTCCGTTTTTTTGAAAAAATTCGAAAGCATCAGCGTCTAAAACTTCTGCCCAAATATAACCGTAATAACCTGCTGCGTATTCGCCGCCTGGTCCAAAAATGTGATTAAAATAAGTGCTGCGATAACGAACTAAAATCTCAGGAATTAAACCCGCTTTCGTTAAAATATTTTTCTCAAATTCTACCGCATCTTGCTTTAGTCCATCGGTAAGTACTTGATAATTCATATCTAACAACGAAGCAGCGAGATATTCGGTGGTTGTAAAACCTTGATTAAACTGCGAACTTTTTTTTATCTTCTCAATTAATTCATTGGGAATAATTGCTCCTGTTTGATAATGTTTCGCATAAAATTTCAAAACCTCAGGCTCGGAAGCCCAACTTTCCATAATTTGCGAGGGCAATTCCACAAAATCTCTGGCAACGGTTGTACCCGACAAACCAGGGTAAGTGCATTTTGTCAATAAACCGTGCAACGCATGTCCAAGTTCGTGATAAAGTGTTGTTACTTCATCGAAGGTCAATAATGTTGGAGTGTTTCCCGTTGGTTTTGGGAAATTAAACGCAGTCGTAATAACAGGACGCGTTTCTTTGCCGTTCAAAACGAATTGGTCGCGATAATTACTCATCCATGCGCCGCCGCTTTTCGAGGGTCTTGCGTAAAAATCCATCAACAAAACGCCCAAATGCGAGCCGTCAGAATCTTGAACTTCATAAGTCAAAACGTCAGGATGATATTTGGGAATATCTTTTTTCTCGATAAATTTTATTCCGTAAAGTCGGTTACAAACTTCGAAAGCACCGTTTTTCACATTTTCCAACACAAAATAAGGGCGAAGTTGTTCCTCGTCGAGGTCGTATTTTGCTTTTCGCAATTTTTCCGCATAATAACGCCAATCCCAAGGCTCAAGTTTAAACTTTTTCCCTTCCTTGTCCATAAGTGCTTGCAATTCTTTCGCTTCATTTTTCGCAACTTTCAACGCAGGAGTCCATAAACTGTTCAAAAAACCTAAAACTTTTTCAGGTGTTTTTGCCATGTTTTCGTCTAAAACGAAATCTGCAAACGATTTATAACCCAAAAGTTTCGATTTCTCACAACGCAAATCAGTAATTTGCTTAATAATTTGTTTATTGTCGTTAGAATTATTGTTGTTACCGCGATTTGTGTAGGCTTTCCAAATTTTTTCTCTCAAATCTCGGTTATCTGCATATTGCAAAAATGGCATTAAACTTGGGTTATGAAGACTGAAAACCCATTTTCCATCCATTTTATTTTCCTTTGCAGCCTCAGCAGCGGCATCAACAATAGACTGCGGCAAGCCCAACAAATCTTCTTTTTTCTCTATAATTAATTTAAAAGCATTGGTTTCTGCCAATAAATTTTCAGAAAATTTTAAACCTGCAAGCGACAGTTCTTTGTTTATCTCTCGCATTCGTTTTTGCTTTTCTGCATCAAGACCTGCACCGTTGCGGACAAAACCTTTATACGTTTTTTCAAGCAAACGCATTTGTTCGGTGGAAAGATTCGATTTTTCTTTTGAATCGTAAATAACTTTCACTCTTTTAAATAAATCGGGGTTGAGAGAAATATTGTCGCCGTGCTGTGTAACAAGCGGCGAAATTTCTTGCATCACTTTTTGCAACGAATCATTTGTATTTGCTCCTTGCAAATTTGTTGCGGTTTCCATAATGTTGGTTAACATTCTCCCGCTAAAATCAAGTGCTTCGATGGTATTTTGAAAAGTTGGTGTTTCAGCATTTTTTACTATTGCCTCAACCTCTTTTTCGTGACGGGAAATGGCTTCTTTAACGGCAGGAAGAAAATGTTCAACTTTTATTTTGTCAAACGGCGGAACTTCGAAAGGCGTTTTATATTCCGCAAGAAGCGGATTTTCTCCTGATGTTTGAGGAGAATCTTTTTTCGTAGGTTGAGAACACATAGAAAACAAAATGGGTAACAAAATGGTTACAGATAAGAGAATTTTTCGCATAAAAAGATGTTTTGAGTTAAAATTTCAACGCAAAATTATAATTTTTTTTTCAAAAATAAAAAAATTTTAGAATATTTTTCCGTTTTGATGAATTTTTTTTCGACTCGCACTTTTGAACACTTCGAGATGCATCGGCAAATTCAGTCTCTCGCCGTCAATAATCGACTGAACTGACACAACCGACAAGCGTTGAAAACTTTGACCTGTCAAAGGATTCACATATTTGCCTGCCAATTCTGCTTCTTGCAACATTGGTTTTGTCGGATCTTCAAGCGAGATAAAAATTCCCATTGCGGCATTTTCACGTTCAATAACGCCACGCAAATCGCGAATTTGCGAAACATTTACTTTGCCCGATTTCACAGAAAAAACCACTTCTCGCACTTTCTCCGCACTTTCCATAACAAACGCAATGCCGTCAATGCCCTTGTCGGCACCTTTTTTATCATTGATGATTGCCCGATTATTTGAAAAAGTTAAAATTGCCCATTTCTCAAATTCTTTGCGCAGTCTGTCATCAACCTTGTGTGCTAACATTCGTGCCGATTCTAAATCTTGCGGCACGCCGTTTAACACGAGCGAGGCAGGAATAATTTGTTGTGTCTCTTTGTCTACTATGTCTTTTGAGAAATCTCTGCCGAAAGTATCTTCTAAACGCTTCAAAATCAACGAGATAGACTGA
>DYQK01000051.1 GCA_020719385.1 Rikenella microfusus
CAAGTATTTGAAAACGACATCATAAATCGGATTCGGAATTAAGAGATAATCATCGTTTCTCATAAAATTTTACTCAAAAAGATTTTTATAAGACGAAATCGGCGTGTTGTCGTCAGGAATATCTTTTTTCACCACAGGATTAAGTGTGTTTAAATCGGCTTTTCGTTCACCAAGCAAAAATGAAACACCTTCTTTTTCCATTTTCTCAAGCATTTCGAGACCTGTTTGTTCATAAATTCCGTTTTGTAAATCAATACTATCAATGAAACTGCCCGAAATTTCAATAAATCGCTGCATTTCACCGATTTTTTGACTTACGTCTTCAACAACAGCTTCTGTTGCCATATCGAAAAGCATTTTCTTGTCGGGGTCGCCGTTGATGATACTCATTGCTCGCTTCATAGCGGAATGTCCAGCTTTGATGGCTTGATATTCTTGCTTTCGCATTCGCACCTCGTTTTCGGTGTCTTTTATCAAATACTCCGAATTTTTGTGAATTTTACTCAAAACGCGATATAAAATTTCCATTTTCGTGAGTAAATTATTATATCTCTCGTTTGCGTCTTTCAATCTGCCGAATTGACGCGTACAAATGGCGACTTGCTCCATATTATTCATTTTTTTTGCCTGCTCAGCCATTCGCAAATTTTGCTCCATCTCGCGGCGATTTTGTTCAATAATCGTGGAAAGTTTCTGCGTTTGTCCCTTTAATTTACCGATATGAACATCCATTTCTCTCAGATTCGAGTACAAATATTCAATATACGTTTCCAAAACTTTTATTGGGTCGATTTGCACAAGCAAACCCGTCAACCAACGCATTATTGATTTGTACATATACCACACAAGATTTCGAAATTTCGGGTCTAAAAGTACGTACAAAATGACGCCCAAAGCGACAAATAACAAAATTGTTGTGATTAAATTTTGAAGCAAACTAATGACAAACGTTAAAATCGGATTAGCAAAAAAGATAATTGCAACAATTATTCCAATTAGAAAAACTATTCCCATTTTCCCCTCAGGACGCTGCCAAAACGTTTTTAACTTTGCTTGAGTTGAAGAATCTAACATATAAAAAAAATTTAAAAATATTTTCTCGCAATTCGCGGCAAAGATAAAAAAAATTCTTTTTCAAAAAAATTTTTCTCGAAAAAACTGACCGATTTTTTATTTTTCCCAATTAAAAAACACTTTCACGCCGCCTCGAAACCACATTTTTGGCATCTCAATATTTCCAATGTCGAAATAACTTTCGTTCAAAAGATTACTTGACTCCGCAAAAATCTCAAAATATTTTTCTCGCCAAAAAATTCGACCATCAATTAACGTTACGTCAGGATAAGATTTTTCACCCAAAGAAACTTTTTTCTCTTTGTCAAAAGCGGAATAAGTGCCTTCTCTTTTTTGATAAGAGAGACAAAGACTTGCACCTAAACCTTTGTAAATCAACGCATTAACGTTAAATGAAAATTTATGTTTCAAAAAATCCATCACATAACGCGAAATAAATTGCCCACTTTCCTTCTCGGCTTGCAAAAAAGAATAATTAATTTGCACAAATTCTACGGGAAAAGAATTTTGTAAAAACTTTTTCGGGTAAAAAATTGTCTGTAACTCGATTCCCTGCGTAGAAATTTCTGTGAGATTCGCACTTTCCCACAAAGTATCGAAATTATCTGTCTTCACCCAATCAATGGAATTTTTGCTATCTCGTTGAAACACCGCAAGATGCGAATAAAAATATTGACTTTGAAACTTCACACCTGTTTCATACATTTTTGCTTCTTCAGGTTTAAGATTCGGATTTGCCAATTCTGTCTTTGAAAAATAATACAATTCTGTGAACGTTGGAATTCGAAGGGCTTGATTTATTGACGCAAAAACTTTGAAATTTCTCGAAATTTGATACGCAAAATCTGTTCCCCAATAAGTTTTCCACCCAAAATCAGAGTTATGTGCCTGCATTAAACCCGCAGAAAGTGAAAATTTGTGAAAAGTTATAGAATGTTCCGCAAAAAAACCAAGAATTTCTCTTTTTTTATTTTTTGTAAAAAAAATTCCTTTCTCGAAAGGCACTTCGACTGTTTCGTTCATTTTTTCTCCAAGAACATTACTCAAAATTTCCTCGTTGCGAAGTTCAAAACCCAAAGCCGTTTTGCCCAAAAAACTGCGATAATACGCATTCATATCGGTGCCGAAAATATCTGTTTGATGAAAATTATGATTTTTGTACCAAGAAGGCGGATTTTCGCGAAACAATTCGAAACGGTCAAAATGTTTGCGACAATAAAAATTCACCGAAACGGGAATAATATTCCCTGTTTTTGCGTTTACACTTGCCAAAAACGTTCTTGTTTGCTCAAATTGATTCGGATATTTCGGCGAGTAAAAACTATTTGCCCCAAATTTCTTGTCCAACCAGCCTGTTTGCAACGAAATATTTGTATTTTTTGTAAACGAGATTTTATTTTGATAAAAAATCGAAAAATTTTTAAAATCCGTATTTTCAATATAACCATCGCAACGTTTATACGAAGTAGAAATTAAATGTTCAGTGTTTTTTGTGTGTAAAGTTGTTGATAATGAAGTGTTTAACAAACCGAAATCTCCTGCCGAAAGAGTACATCGCACAGAATTTTTATTTTCAGATTCGGTGATAATGTTTATTGCCCCGCAAAACGCATTTGCCCCGAAGACTCTTGCCGCAGGACCTTCAAGAATCTCGATACGCGAAATATTTTCCACATCGATGGGCAAATTCAAATTATGATGTCCCGTTTGCGGGTCGTTCATTTTGATTCCGTTTATCAAAATCAAAGTTTGCTCGAAATTGCCGCCGCGAATACTCACATCTGCTTGCATTCCCTCGCCGCCACGCTGCCGAATATCAACATTGAGTGCGAATTTTAATAAATCGTTGAGATTTTGTATCGGGGCATTTTGAATCTCGTTGCGAGAAATAATTGCGACAACTCTTGCCGACTCGGAATAAACCATCGGAACGCGATTTGACGTAATAACAATTTTTTCTAAATTTATTGTGTCAAATTGTGCGAAACTCTTTGAAAATAAAGAGATTAGAAACAGAAAAAAGAAAAGTTTTTTCATTACAAAAAATTAAAATTAATTCTGCAAAGATAAAAATTTTTTAAATTTTTTTGCAAAATATAGAAAAAATGAACACTTTTTTAACATTCACGAGAACTTATTAGAAATAATAAAACAAAAAACTTTTACAAAATTTTATTTTTTGTAAAAGTTTAGAAAAAAAAATATTTAGATTCTTATTTTTTTCCAGCACTTTGCGATAAGTTTTTCTGTCGAAAAAATTTTCAGAAATATCTTAATATTTTTCCAAAACGATTAATATTTTGGCAGAAAAAACATTCTCGCAAAGTTAAAAATGGCAAAAATCGAGAGAAATCAAGAATCAAAGGTTAAATTATTTGCATCAAGTTACGCATTTACTGACGAGTGATAACCAAATTCGTAGCATTTGCGTAGAGGATTTGCACCTGAGCGGTTTACTAAAAAAGATAGTTCCTGTGGATGACCGTTTCGCAAGAAACCTAAAAAGCATACTCTCCGTGAACCAAGAAAAATTCTTGGTACAATGCTAAGAAGCCCCTTTGTCAACAGCAAACGGGTAATTCACCGAAATAATACTTGGTTTTATCGTTTTTACTTGTGCAGGTTTTGCAAATATCGTTTTTTTCGTTAAAAATTTTACAAAAATAAATAATTTTTTTATCTTTGCAAAAAAATTTTTATGGAAAATTTTGCTTTGTCTCAAGTTTTATTTCAACATTATAACGAATATTTAGAGAAAAGTTTCACGAATCGGTTTTTTAAACATTCGTTAATTGTTAAAAATATCGAAAAATATTTAAAAAATCCTTATTTTTCTGTTTTCGACTCAAGTTTGTCTGTGCAGGAAAGAGAAATTTTTGCGATAAAAGTTGGAAAAGGTGAAACCAAAATCTTACTTTGGTCGCAAATGCACGGCGACGAGCCAACCGCAACACAAGCAATTTTCGATATTTTTAATTTTCTTTCGCAAAATGACGAATTAAACTTTTTTCGAGAAAAAATTTTCGAAAACCTGAGTTTATATTTTGTGCCGATGTTAAATCCTGACGGTGCCGAGAAATTTAAACGAACAAATGCGTTAAACATTGATTTAAACCGAGATGCGTTGTCCTCGACCTCGCCTGAGAGTAAATTTCTGAAAAATTTGCACGCAAAAATTCAGCCTGAAATTTGTTTTAACCTTCACGACCAAGCAAAATATTACGCAGTTGGAAAAACGAAAATTCCTGCGGCAATGTCTTTTCTTGCACCTTCTTTCGATGAGGAGCGAAATATCAATGAAAATCGGGCAAAAGCGATGAAACTTATCGCAAAAATGAGTGAAACTTTGCACAAATTTATTCCCCAAAAAATTTCCCGTTACTCCGATGAATATTTACCCATTGCTTTTGGAGATTTTTTGCAAACTTCTAAAAGTGCGACAATATTGATAGAATCGGGTTTTTTTCACAAAGATAATGAGAAACAATTTATTCGAAAGTTAAATTTTGTTGCCATTTTAATGTCTTTTGACTCAATAATTTCGAAATATTTTGAAAACGAGAAAATTGAGAAATATTTTGACATTCCGCTTAATAAAAAAGAAGGAATTTTTGATGTAATTTTGCGAAATGCTAAGATTCAGACAGAAAAAGAAATTTTTACCGCCGATATTTCGTTTAACAAAGTTGAAACGTATGATGTTGAAAATCAATGTTATACGACAAAAGATGTGGTTGCGAATGTTGGTGATTTGTCAAATTTTGGTGCTTATTTCGATATTGATGCGAAAGATTTTTCGCCTATTTTTTATGAAAATTTAGAATTGGAAAAAGAAACTTCACTTTTAAAAACTTTAATTTTATGATTCTCGAAAATCGTTTTACAACGGCAAAAATTAGAATGTTTTTTATTATTTCGCTTTTTGTGGCGGTTTGTGCAGGAATTTTTAGTTACATAACTACTTCATTTTTAGAACGTTACCTCACTCTTGGCGTTTCGATTTTTGCTTTTCTGTTTTATATTTTTTTGCATCTCACAAAACCCTATTTCGTTTTTTTCAGTGACGAGAAAGGGAAAATTACGTTGCGATTTTACTACGCACATCCGTTTTTGCACAAATATCGTTCTTTTGAGTTTGCCAAAGAATCGCTGCACAATTTCGAAATTAAAACGTTGTTTTTTGGGCAGCGAAAAACGTTAACGTTGTTTCAAAAAAGAGGGAGAGAAATTTTGCGTTATCCTGATTTGGAAATTGGACTTTTTACGCAAAAACAAGTTCAAGCATTGGAATTGGTTTTGTTTAACATTTTGAAAAGCAATAAATTGTAACAATTTAATTTTTCTCAAGTTTTGTTGAAAAATTTGTGAAAGAGAGAAATAATTTTTATCTTTGTGTTTTAAAAATTTTCTAAAAATTCGTGATAGAAAACGAAAAAAATAAATATTTCGAGTACAGCGGAGCAACCGACAAGGGGAAAATCCGAGAAAAAAACGAAGACGCACTTGCTTGTTTTGAAACCATTAACGGCACAATTTTTGTCATTTGTGACGGAATGGGCGGACACAAATCAGGCGATGTGGCGGCTAACATTGCTATTCAGTGTGTTCGCGAGTTTTTTTCCACGCATTTTTATGAAAATCCTTATCTTGCTCTTCATGACGCAATCTTTTTTGCAAATCAGAAAGTTTATTCTGAAGCACAAAAACACACGCAATATTTCGGAATGGGAACAACAATTGCAATAGTTCTTTTTCGAAGTAAAAAAATTTATTATGCACACGCAGGCGATAGTCGAATTTATTTATTCTCGCATAATCAACTCAAGACATTGACAAAAGATGATTCTTACGTTCAGCGTTTGGTTGACAAAAAAGTTATTTCCGAGAAAGATGCCGCCGAACATCCAAGAAGGCACGAGATAACAAAAGCCATCGGCATTTTTTTCGATATTCAACCCTCAATTTGTAATGTTTCCATAAAACCAACGACTAATGAGGTAATTTTGCTTTGTACAGATGGACTAAATTCAATGTTGACAAACGAAGAAATTGAGTATATTGTTTATCAAGATTTAACTTTATCCAAGAAAGTGGAGCAACTTATAGACCGAGCCAACGATGAAGGTGGTTATGACAATATCACTGTGCAGTTAATTAAGTTTACAAACCTTCATCCTGCTCCTCCGACAACGCAAAGTGAAATTATTATCGAGGAAAAAGAAAGTTTTTTCAAAAAAATCTTCAAAAAAATCTTTGTTTCTCAATAACTTTACCTTCGTAAAATGAAATTTTCGATACTTTTTTGTTAAAAAATTAAATTTATTTCTGAAAATAAAATGATTGGTCAAGTTATACATAATTATCGTATCGAAAAATTACTCGACGAAGGCGGAATGGGAAGCGTTTATTTGGCAACTCATATTCATTTGGGGAGGAAATCTGCCATAAAAATGTTAAATCCATTGTTGATGTCTAAACCTGAGAGCAAAGCACGTTTCAAAAACGAGGCAATTGTTATGGCAAAACTTCAACATCCGAATATTGTCTCTTTGTATGATTATTGCGAGCAAGAAACAGGCGTTTTCTTAATTATGGAATATGTTGAGGGAGTAACTCTGGATTCTTACCTTGAGGAGAAAGGAATTATTCCTGAATCTCGAATTGTTAAACTTTTTCTCAAAGTTCTTGATGCAATTTCTTATATTCACTCGAAAAATATTATTCATCGCGATATTAAACCTTCTAATTTTATTATTACTCCGTTAAATGAGATAAAAATTCTTGATTTCGGTATCGCAAAAATTTCGCAGAGTCGGGAAAATAATCTCACAAAGACAGGAATGAAAGTCGGGACGGCACTTTATATGAGTCCGCAGCAAATTCGCGGTCAGAATCTTGACTTGCGTACCGATATTTTTTCTCTTGGAGTGATGCTTTTTCAGATGCTTGCAGGCGAATATCCGTACAACGAAAATGGCAGCGAATATGAAGTTTATCAACAGATAATCAACGAACCTTTGCCCGATATTCTGACTTTTAACGCCGAAGTTTCGGATTCTATGCAAAAAATTATCGCAACTGCAACAGCGAAAAAACCTGAAGACAGATTTCAAAATTGCGAGGAATTTATCATTGCGTTGTTAAATATTGAGGTGGGAAATTCGGGTACAGACAAAGAAATTAAGATAAAAATGCGAGATTTGGTCGAAAAAAGAAGAGAAAAACTTTTTAACAAAAGTTTTTGGAATAATTTTTTGCTTGCCACATTTTCGATTTTAGTTATTGGAATTTTATTTTTTGCAGTTTATTTGGTTACGAAAAAAGAGGAGCGTTTTGTGTTGGAAAAAACTTTGTTGTTGAGAAAACCTGACAAAGAATCGGAGAAAATAGAAACTCTCACTTTTGGCGAGAAGGTAAATGTTATTGATAATAAAATATTTACAGATAGAAGCGGTGAAAATTGGCTCGAAATACGGAGTCAAGCGGGAAGTCGTGGTTTTGTGAGGAAAGAAAATTTGGTTGAACCCAAAATTTATGAACAGATAAGTGTGATTTTTTTTAACGAAGATGCGGAGCAGCAAACGCCGATTTTTTACAAAAAAGAATTGCGAAAATATTTTGTGATAAATAATTTTTATTCAAGAACGCAAACTTTTTGGCAGATTCGGGCAGAGAATAAAACAAGCGAGTTTAATTTTATCGCTGAGGGCGATTTTGACAATTCTAAAAATCTTGATTTTGCGTGTGTTTTGCGAAGTATTGGGCAGGAAAAATATAAACTTCTCTTAATTTTTGACAACACAAATACAATTTCTATTGATTTTAATGAAAAAATTGAGATAAAAACTATTTTGAAAGGAGAAATATCAGGAAATTGGTTCAATTCTTCGCAAAAAGTTCGTTTTCTTTCGCAAGATGGAATTTTATTAAAAAAATTTAACCAACAATTTATTTATATATTCAATATTTCTGAAAATAAAATTGAGTGTTTTGAGGGGAAAAAATAATTTTTTATTTGAAAAATTTCGTATCTTTGCAAAAATTTAAAATATTTTTTTCATGACAAAAGTGATTCGTTTTGATTGGGCAATGAAAACGATTTTGCGAGATAAATCGAATTTCGATATTCTCGAAGGTTTTATCGGTGCGTTGCTCGAGGATGACGAGATAAAAATCCTCGAACTTCTCGAAAGTGAGAGTAACCAAGACGAGGAATTTGACAAATTTAACCGTGTCGATTTGTTAGTCGAAGACTCGCAGCACAGAAAAATTATTATTGAGATACAAAATTCGTTTCAAGTTGATTATCTGCAACGAATTTTGTACGGTTCTTCGAAAGTTATTGTCGAGAATCAGAAACTCGGCGATAGTTTTCAGGAAATCAGTAAAGTTATCTCGATAAGCATTTTGTATTTCAATCTTGGTCCCTCGAAAGATTATCTTTATCACGGCGAAATGGTTTTCAAAGAAATGAATACTTTGCAAGAAGTTAAATTTCGTCAGAAAGTTTTAGCAAGAGATGAGAAAACAGGCGAGATAAAGCAAAAATTAGAGGAGAAAGACATTTTTCCTGAGTATTATTTCATCATTGTTAACCGTTATCCGAATGTTTTGAAGAGAAAAATCGATGAATGGGTTTATATGTTTAAAAATAACGAGGTCGGCGACAATTTTACTTCGAAAAACATCGACAAAGCAAAGCAGCGTTTAGTAGAGTTAAATATGACTGCGGAGCAGAAGGAGCGTTACAAAAAATATTTGTCGAATGTTGCGGACATCAACAGCAGCATTCAGTCTGCGGAGGAGAAGGGTTTTTTCAAGGGTTTGGCGAAGGGAATTGAGGAGGGAATTGAGAAAGGGTTGCAGGAAGGGAAATTGGAAGAAAAACTTGCTATTGCCCGCAATATGAAAAAATTAAATCTCTCTGTTGAAGCAATTAGTCAGGTAACAAGACTTTCTCAAGCAGAAATCGAAAATTTAGATTAATTTTTCAAAATTTTTTTGTTAAATATTATGCAAAACTTATAATTTTGTCTAATATTTAATAATTTTTTTGAAAATTAATGAAAAATTTGTATTTTTGCCGCTTGAAAAATATCGAAATTTGAAAAAAATGAATAAAATTATTTCTATCAGCGAATTTCACAAAGAAACGGGAAATGTGGTTGCTGTGAAGGGTTGGGTCACAAATCAACGCAGTAGCAAGGGACTCGAATTTATTATTTTGCGAGATGGAAGCGGTTTTGCTCAATGTGTGGTGGAAGCGGCTGTTGTCTCGGCAGAAGTGTTTGAAAACGCTAAACGTTTGACGCAAGAAAGTTCCGTTACATTGACAGGGACGGTTGTAAAAGACGAAAAACAAATTGGCGGTTATGAATTGCGAGTGAATTATCTCGAAATTATACACATCGCAGAGGAATATCCGATTTCAAATAAAACGCATGGAATCGAATTTTTAATGGAAAATCGACATCTTTGGTTGCGTTCCAAACGTCAATGGGCAATTATGAAAGTGAGAAATCAAATTATTTGTGCGATACACAACTTTTTTCAGTCTGAGGGTTTCGTACAAATGGACGCACCGATTTTTACAGGCAACGCTTGTGAAGGAACAACAACGTTATTTTCCACCGAATTTTACGACAGACCTGCTTATCTCACGCAGTCAGGACAACTCTACGGCGAGGCAATGGCGATGGCGATGGGCAAGATTTACACCTTCGGACCAACATTTAGAGCCGAGAAGTCAAAAACGCGAAGACATTTGTCGGAATTTTGGATGATTGAACCCGAAATGGCTTTTTTCGATTTGGAGATGAATATGAATTTAATTGAGAATTTTCTCAAGTCTGTTGTCTCTGACGTTTTGAAAAATTGCAAATTTGAATTTGAAATTTTAGAGAGAGATACAGAAATTTTAGAAAAAATTGCAAAATCAACTTTTCCACGCGTTACTTATGACAACGCCATTTCCATTTTGAAGGGCGAGAAAGATGTTGACGGCAAATTTACTATCGCAACGATGGAGCAAGATTTAAAAGAAGTCGAGAAGGAAATTGAAAAAATGAATCTCGAAATTGTTGAGAAGGAAAAACAAATTGCTTCGCAAAATGTTAAGCAAAATCGCAAGAATCAACTTCAAAATGAAGTCGATACGTTGAAAAATGATGTGAAAGAGTTGGAGGAAAAGGCGAAAAATATTCCTCAATGGATTTCTTCGGCAAAGAATTTCGAATATGGCAACGATTTAGGTGGTTCTGACGAGACGGTTTTGACCCGAATGTTTGATGTTCCGATAATGGTTTACAACTGGCCGCACGAGGTGAAGGCATTTTATATGAAACGCGATTCGCAAAATCCCGATTTGGCAAAAGGCGTTGATGTGCTTGCCCCTGAAGGTTATGGCGAAATTGTCGGCGGAGGAGAACGAGAAACCAACAAAGAATGGTTAATTGGAAAAATTAACGAACATCAACTGCCAATGGAAGTTTTTGAGTGGTATCTCGATTTGCGAAGATATGGTTCTGTGCCTCACGCAGGTTTTGGTCTCGGACTTGAGAGACTTGTCGCTTGGATTTGCAAATTAAAACACATTCGCGAGACTATTCCTTTCCCAAGAATGTTTGGAACGTTAAATCCGTAAATTTTTTTCTAAAGTTCTGTCAGATTTTTCGAAATTTGACAGAACTTTTTTTATCAAAAAATTCCTCAAATGTTTGAGGAATTTTCACAAAATTAATATTCAAAACTTCGTCCCGTCATTTCTTCGACAGGAATTTTGAGAATACAAATATTATTGACCGCAGGTTCGGAAAATTTAAACTCTAAGGACGAATATTGACGCATAAAAATTTTTAACGCTTCAATTTTTTCGTCATAATTTTCGACAAATTCAACTTTTCCAAAACACAAAACACTGCGATAGCGTTGTCTCCACGAACAAGCAACGTCTTCATTTCTCGCAAAAACTTCAAAATCGGTATCAAAATTGACACATACTTTCGGATTCTTGCGTAAAATGTCTAACTTTTTCCCTTCTGTTGTTGAATGAAGGTAAATAATTTTATTTTCGTACCCAAAATTAAACCCCAAAACATACGGAGAATCGCCGTCAACCATTCCAACGTGGCAAACAGAACATTTTTTAATGATAGATTCCAATTCTGTAATGTCGCAAATGTCTTTAATTGCTTTATCTCGTTTTTTCATAACATTTCAATGTGTTCTTGTGCAGTGATTTTCTCGCAATAATGACATTTTAGGGCAATTTGCGTTTTTGACAAAACCGAAAATCGCGTAACAATACTTTCGTGATTTGTGATACAATTCGGATTCATACAACGAGCAATTCCGATGATTTGGTCGGGAACAACAACCGTTTTTTTCTCAACAACTTGATAATTTTTGATAATATTGAGATTTGCGTTGGGAGCAACAAGAGCGATTTTATTGATTTCGTTGTCTTCGAAAAATTTGTCGGAGATTTTAATTATCGCTTTGCGACCAAGTTTCTGACTTTCGAGGTTTGTTCCGAAAGTAATTTGATTCGAAATTTTGTCTAAATTCAAAATTTTAATGACTTTAAACAAATCTCCCGCAGGAATGTGGTCGATGACCGTTCCATCTTTGAGTGCGGAAACTTTTAATTCTTTGAGATTTTTCATCGATATTTAGGAATAAAATTTCATTGCAAAGATAAAAATTTTTTTCGATATACAATTTTTCAAATTTTTTCGAAAAAATAAATTAAATTTTCTCTTTTTTTTCAAAAAATAGTTTACTTTTGCTCAAATAAATTTTCTAAAACTTTAAAAAAACAAATTAAAGGTAATAAATTGTAAATCAATGAGTTATGAAGGCACAATTTCGTATAGAATTGTTCGCAAATAAAAATAGTCAAGGATATATTAAATCTTTATTGACAAAATTACATTCCAACGCAAACGTTTCTCTCGAATTTAATGATATGAATACTTTGGTGACAGGAGAATATTTCGAGGTAATGAAAATTCTTAGCGACCAGGTTTTTCAAAGTCATAACGAAAACGGCATCGAAGATTTGGGAATGAAATTACATATTAAGTTTTTGCAGGAGTAACTAAATGATTTCTGCCACCACAAACGTACTTCCTCCAATAAAAATGAAATCATTTTCGTTGGCTGAACGTTTTGCTTCTTCATACGCCTGCGAAACCGTTGCGAATGTTTTTCCCACTAAACCGTGAGAAAATGCTTCATTACATAGCACTTTTTCGTCCATACTTCGCGGAATATTCGGTTTTGTAAAATAATACGTTACATTTTTTGTCGGCAAAAGCGGCAAAATTTTGTTTAAATTCTTCTCTTTCACCAAACCAAGAATAAAATGCAAATGTTTGTGCGGCGTACAATTTATTTGCTCAACAACATTCGAAATGCCTGCCTCGTTGTGACCTGTGTCGCAGATAATCAACGGTTTTTCACCCAAAATTTGCCATCGACCTTTGAGTCCTGTTTTCGAAGCGGCGTTTAAAAAACCTTCGTAAATTTGCTCGCGTTTAATTGCAATTCCTTGATTTACAAGTACTTCGATTGCCTGACAAACTGTCGGAATATTTTTACTTTGATAATTTCCCAATAAATCGGTTTTCAAATTGTCGAAAAACAATTTTCCATTTTTATAAACGTTGAAAAGTTGTTTGTGGTCTGTTGTGTGAAAACTATATTGAGCAGAAAAATGATGGTCGGCAAGAAAAATTTGCGAATCGCATTCTTGAGATTTTTGCAAAAAAACGCCACGCGTCGAATGGTGAGTCTCGCCAATAATGACAGGAATATTTTTTTTGATAATTCCTGCTTTTTCTGCGGCAATCTTCTCAAGCGTTTCACCTAATAAATCGGTGTGGTCGTAACTGATATTTGTAATTATTGACAAAATCGGAGAAATAATATTTGTCGAATCGAGTCTTCCGCCGAGTCCAACTTCAATTATCGCAACATCAACTTTCTGTTTCGCAAAAAAATCAAACGCCATTGCTGTTGTCATTTCGAAAAACGAAGGCTGAATTTTTTGAAAAAAAATATTATATTTCTCAATAAACTCAACAACATCTTTTTCAGATATACAAATTCCGTTTATTTTGATTCTTTCTCTAAAATCTTTTAGGTGCGGCGAGGTAAAAAGTCCTGTTTTATAACCTGCAGACTGCAAAATCGAAGCTAAGAAATGCGAAACAGAACCTTTGCCGTTTGTGCCTGCGATGTGAATACTGCGAAATTTTTTATGCGAAAAACCTGTTTCCTTGTCCAAAAGAAGCGAATTGTCAAGATTATTTTTATACGCGCTCGTTCCGATGCGGTGAAACATCGGAAAACTACTGAACATATATTCGAGAACTTCGGGGTAAGTCATGCAATTTTTGTGTTTAATTTTGTCAGATTTTTTGAGAATCTGACAAAATTTTTTATTTTTTTAACATTATTTTACAATTTTTTCGTATTTTGACGCATTTCCGACATCAATTTCTTTCAATAAATTGTAAACTCGCGTTTTTTCCTCGACTTGTCCTTCCGAGAAAATACTCACAATTTCATCTGCTTTTGCAGAGAAAAACAATTTCAAAATTAACGCATTGGGTTTATTTCGAAAAACTTTTTGCAACAATTTAAAAGATTCTGCAACTTCGGAACGTCCCTGTTCAACTTTATCTGCCATAACATCAAGTCCGTTGCGATGATAACGGTACGAACATCTACGAGCCGCACCGTTGGGTTCACTCAGAAAAGTTTCCACCAAATAATATCGATTATTTTGATTTTTACTCTCGTAAGGTTTCCAACCAACATCGTTAGAATTTTGTGCGACATTGACAACATTTTGTGCTTTTTGAAAAAATTGCGTGCCGCCTTCTTGGGAGAAACTGTCATAATCGAGTCCCAAAATAATGTACGCATAAAACGCAAGCACCGAAGTGAGATTCGAAGTGTGTGTATTTTCAACGAATTCCAACGGTTGTTTCTCAAGATACTCAAAACGAAGTTCATTTTCCTCTTCTTTGTGATTTAACAAAACCGTATTATACGAAGAACCAAAAACAGGACGCCGAGCCTGAATCTGCAAAGTGCCTGTGAAACGACTTGAACCATCAAAATCTTTGAGATTTATCATAATGTTGCACTCAATTCGTTCAAAATTGCTGTAAACGTGTTCTGTCCAACGTTTATTGTTCATAAATTCGGTAATATCTTTGCGAAGAGCATCGAAAACTTTCGTGTTTGTCCCCTGAATTTGCGAATGAACTACATTAATTTGACAATTTAACTCTTGCGAAAAAACCTGCAAAGTGAGAAAGAAAATCAAAAATAAAATTAAAATTTTTCGATTCATTTTTATTTGAAATTGAAAATTTGTGCGACAAAAGTAATATTTTTTTCGAGAATAAAATTTATTTTTTTAAAATGGATAACCAATTCCGAGATTAAACGTAAAATCGTTAAATTGAAAACCTCTGCGAATAATCGTCCATCTTTGCGATTCTTCTTGCGAAGGGTCTCGAAGTTTAAGTCCGAAATCAAGACGAAAAATAAAAAAAGAGAAATCTAATCTTGCTCCGACTCCTGTGCCGATGGCGAGTTCTTTGTAAAATCGGTTTGCCTCAAAAACGCCTTTGTAATATCTCTCGTATTCGCTTTTGTTTTCTGATTTTGCATACACTGAAATTGCCGATTCGAAATTCCAACAATTTCCAATATCGAGAAATATGGCTCCTTCGAGACGCCAAAATAATTTGCTGCGATATTCAGCAACGGTCAACAATTTGATATTGCCCACCCAAAACGCAATGCCTATTGTATCTTGAAACGAGCCTGGACCTAAGGTTCGCACCTGCCAAGCACGAACATCGTTTGCTCCACCTGAAAAATATTGTATTGCGTAAGGTGTTTGTTTAGAATTTCCATACGGAAAAATCATTCCACCAAAAACTCGAAAAGCAGCAGAATTGCGTTTATTTAAAATTTTATAATATCGAAAATCTATCTCGGTTTTTAAATATTGAACCAAAGGAATTCGAAAAAACGTATTTTCTCCGTTTTCATTTTGGGGTTCTTTCAAAAATTCAGAAATTTTATTTGCGGTAAATCCTGCCGTCTCGACTAAATAACGAATATTAAAAAAATCTCTTCGAGACGTAAGATGTTGATTACTAAATATTATTGAATAATTTGAGGAAGCAACCAACTGCGTTTCATTAGACATTGCCAAAAAATAATGAAAAAATAATCTCAAATAATCATCAAAAATCATATTCACCGTATCAACCTGCACCTCGTGATATTCCATTCGAAGCAAATTTATTTGAAAAGGGTTAAAAATATGCGTAAAAAATTCTGAATTTTTCCAAAAATAACCATAAGAAAAATTCGCCGCAATACGTTCATATTCTGTCCGCTCTTGATAAGAAGCTAAGACAGACAACATCGTCTTCGGATTTGTCCGTTTTATAAAACTCAACGGCTTTAACGGAGTCAATAATTTCGGAAAAGTTACTTTTATCTCGGTGGAATATTCTTTTGTGTTAAAAAATTTGCTATTCGACTCAAAAATTGTTTTTTGCTGTTGCAACGCAGTTTTAAATTTAAAATCAAAAACCTCTGCTCTGCGAAAAATATTTTTATGTTGATAAACAAAACTCGCTGCGAAACCGATATTCCCTTCAGAATTTGTCCCTTCCAATTCGACACTAAAAGCCTGACGCACCGCAGGCGCCAGTTGAACGTAACAATCTAACCAACCATAATCAACACTATCTCGCTGCGGCGGCGGAAATTCGTTGTAAAGAATCGAAACATTTTTATAAATTCGCAAAGACGACAAATATTTATACGTATCTGTTTGATTTTGACCGTTATACAAATTATTTCTCTGAATATAAATTCCTCTCGTCAAAGCGACATCCTTCACTTTTCCCAAATTTTTACCTTTAAAAATAAACGGTTTTACCGTATCTGTCTGCAAATTTTCGAAATAATGCTGTTGTTCCAACGAAGTTTTCGGGTCAAAAGCAGGAAAAACATAAATCTCATTAATTTTATATTTTTTATGCTCCGCCGCCTGCGTTTTCCCATTAATTGTAACGATGGCAGGTTTTATATCAACCGTAAGATTCGCTTTTTTCGAAAAAACATTCGTATCAACTTTGTAAATCACAAAATCTTTTCCAAATCGAAAAAAACCTTTACTCCGAAGTAACTGCGAAATTCTGTCTCTTTCTTGCTCTAAAACTCCAGCATCGAGAAGCATTCCTTTTTTCAAAAGCGAATTTGAAATATCTTTGTAAATTAATTTCTGAATCTCGGCATTTTGAATCCCAAAATTTATCGTATCAACGACAAAAGGTTCATTTGTTTCGACAAAATATTTCACTTTTGCCCGTTTATAACCATTTTGAATCATCGTATCGCGCACTTTCGAGAAATAATAACCTCTTCCTCGCAAAAATCTCTTCATTTGCTCCGAAGATTTTCGAGAAAGGTCGTCATCAACAACAACTGGCGGCTCACCGATAGTCTCGACAAGCCATTTTGAAATCCGACCTTTGTCTTTGCGAGAATAAAAAGTATTGTAAACTTGCAAATAAAATCGATAAACGAACAAAATCTTCGAATTGGGTCTTTGTTTAACGCAATTTCCCAAATCAGAAGTCTCTATTTCTTTGTTTTTGCACTCAATCTCTACTTTTTTTAACAAAAATTGATTCTCTGAAACCAATTTTACAGGGCTACAACTCTCAATAACAAAAATTATTAAGATAAAAAACAGAAATTTATATTTTTTCACCAACATAAATCGACACAATTCCGAAGGTTAAGGGTTTAAAAAATGTGTTTTCGAAGCCTGCGTTGCTAATTTCATTGAGAAAATCTTTTCCAAAAGGAAATTTCGAAACAGAAGCAGGTAAATAATCGTATGCAAATTTATCTTTCGAGAAAATTTTTGCGATGCGAGGCAAAATTTTTGAGAAATAAAATGAATAAATGTGTTTTACTCCAAAAACCTGAGGCTTAGAAAATTCTAAAATAACTATTCTCCCATTTTTTTTCAATACTCGAAACATTTCTTGCAGTCCGACAGATAAATTTTCGAAATTCCTGACGCCGAAAGCAGAAATAACGGTATCAAAACTTTCATTTTTGAACGGTAAATTTTCAGAATCACCTTGTAAAAGCGAAATTTTGTGCGAAAGATTTTTCTTCGAAATTTTTTCCCGACCTTTTTCCAACATCTCAGTTGAAATATCAATGCCGACAATTTTTTGCGGCGAAATTGCGTTCACAGAAATCGCCAAATCGCCTGTGCCTGTTGCAACATCAAGAATCTCTTGCGAAGAAAAATTTTTCAACACCGCAACAACTTTTCTCCGCCAATATTTATCCATTCCAAGCGAAAGTACGTGGTTTAAAAAATCATATTCACAAGCAATTTTATTAAACATCAACTCAACTTGTTTCTTTTTCGAAAATTTTTGCGTTTGATATGGAAAAATCATAATTTTATTTCTCAAATCTGACAAAATTTGTTAACTGACTAATTTTTTTATTCCCTCAATAACTCTATCCTCCGTAGAATCGCGAGAAGGAAAAGCGTCAAGACGCAAAATATCGGGTCTCTCTTTCAATAACCCCGATTTTTCAAGATATTTCTCAACAACCGTAGTGCTTTGCGTCCAGTCATTTTTCGCAACCGTTATGCCGACTCGATTCGCAAAAGTAAACATTTTTCGTATTGCGGCAATTGTTTTCTCGCCGTCATCTTCCCAATCATCGCCGTCTGTGCCGTGAAAAATATAAATATTGTTGTCTTTTGCCAAACTTTCCTCCTCGACAATTTTGTTTACTAACTCAAAAGCAGGATAAATATTCGTGCCGCCGGCAGTTTGATATTTGTAATACGTGTAAAAATCGGAAACTTCCTTCGCCTCCGTGTCGTGCAAAATAAAACGCGTAACGACATTTTTTTGATATTGAAACATCAGCCAACTATATATAAGTAGGTGCTGTGAGGTAACAACCTCGGTCGGTTTGCCCTGCATTGAACCCGAATAATCCCGCAAAAAAAACACAACGGCTTGCGTCTCGAAATCCTTCTCTTTCGAAAGAATCTTGTAAACGTGGTCTTGCGGATTAATAATCAAATTTTCGAAATCAAAATTTTGCTCATAAGAAATGTTATTGAGTAAAATATTTGTCTCAATAATTCGCTTCATCGTTGCTTTTTTGTCAAGAATTTGCCCGAAACCGCGATGTTTGTCCGTTAAATCAAATTGATATTTCACAATGGAATATTTCTTCCCCTTGTCCTTGAGATTGGGAAGTTGAAAACGCTCCGTGATAATTTTTCCCAAATCAAAAGCATCCGAGATAATATTGTGTTCGCCGCCCTCGCCCTGACCTGCACCTTGACCTTCGCCCTCGCCTTCTTGCGGCTGAGCGGGTTGTTCGCCGATAACTTCGCCTTCCTCTCCATCACCTGAACCGCCTGTTGACTCTTCATTGTCCTCTGTTATTGAATTGTCGTGATAAAATTTCGGCTCCTCTGTCGTGGGAACAACAATAACTTGCCCCTTGCCGCCCGAAACGGGTTTTACCAATTTCCCTAAACGAATTTTTTTGGGAAAACCATCTTTCTCGCGCTGTTTGTCGTTTTCCATCAACTCATCAAGAGTCTGCAACTCGGAAATAAACGGATTTTGCGGAAAACTCCGTTGTAAAATGACGTTAAAATCGTTCCATTTATAAATTTCAGAAATCAAAGAAAATGACTTTTGAATATCAATTTCTAACGTATGTTGTTGATTCCCAAGTAATTCGCGTTCAATAATTTCATTCATAAGTAAAAAATTTTTTCAAAGACAAAGATAAAAAAATATTTTAATTTCTCACAAAAATTTCCTAAAAATAAAAAAAAACGCACTTTTTAGAGTGCGTTTACTTGTGTTTTAAATTGTTTGCCGCGGTCTTCGTAATTTTGAAACAAATCGAAACTCGCACACGCAGGAGAAAGTAAAACCGTTTCACCCGAAGTTGCCAATTTATACGAAGTTGACACCGCATCAACCATTGAAGAAGTCTCAAAAATCGGAACAATGCCATCAAAAACGGAACGAATCTTGGAATTATCTTTGCCCAAACAGACAATATTTCTCACCTTCTCACTTACAAATTGCAGAAGTCGTTGATAATCATTGCCTTTGTCAATTCCGCCGACAATCCAAATAACTTTCGTCTTCATACTTTCGAGTGCGTACCAAACCGAGTCAACATTCGTTGCCTTCGAATCGTTGATAAAAGTGATGCCGTTTAAATTTCTGCAAAATTCTAAACGATGTTCAACGCCTTTAAAATTTTTCAAATTCTCACTCAACATTTCATTTGAGATGTTTAAAATTTTTGCGGCCAAACTTGCGGCGATAGAATTATATAAATTGTGTTTTCCTTGCAGAGACAACTCATTGATATTCAAAGAGAAACAAATTTTTTCGTCAAAAGTTAAATTAAAATTTTCATTTTCGAGAAAACCACCGTTTTTAACTTTGTGAAAAATCGAAAAAGGAAATTTCTGTGCAGAAATATTGCGAGAATTTAATTCCTCAGAAATAACGGCATCATCGTTGCAAAAAATAAAAAAATCTTGCGAAGTTTGATTCTGAATAATGCGAAACTTCGAATTTATGTAATTTTGAAATTGATACTCATAACGGTCAAGATGGTCGGGAGTAATGTTCATCAAAATGGCTATATCGGCTTTGAAATCAAACATTCCGTCAAGTTGAAAACTGCTGAGTTCAATAACATAAAAATCCACGTCTTTTCCTTGATTTTCTGACACTTGAAAAGCAAAACTTTTTCCAACATTTCCCGCTAAAACAACGTTTTTCCCCGCATTTTTCAACAAATGATAAGTCAATAATGTTGTTGTCGTTTTGCCGTTGCTGCCTGTGATGCAAATTTTTTTTGCGTTTGTAAATCTTGCGGCAAATTCTATTTCAGAAATAATTGGTATTCCTCTCATTTTCAACGACTTAATCAACGAAACTTTATCAGGAATTCCTGGACTTTTGATTATCTCAGATGCCTCAAAAATTTTCGATTCCGAATGAAAATTCTCCTCAAAATCAATGCGATTTTGCGTTAAAATTTCTTTGTATCTCGGAGCAATATTGCCCGAATCGGAGACAAAAACGTTAAAATTCTGCTTTTGTGCAAGAATAGCGGCACCAACGCCGCTTTCTCCTGCACCCAAAATGACTTTTAAACTGTTCATTTTCTAATGATTAAACGGGAAATTCGAGAAAATTCCCGACATTATTGAACCAATGAAAATGAAATATATAATCACAAATAAAACCACCAAGCCCGAAAGAGCAGTTCCAATTATCGCACAAATAAAACCTGCGTTCAAATTTTTATACGAAGATTCGGTGTACATCGAAGGATTTTCTGCGTACAAACGTTTCGATTTACTGCCCAAAATCAACGCAACCAAGCCTGTTGCCAAGCCAATTACGCCATAACACCAGCAAAGAGCAATCGAAATAATGCCCAAAACCAACACGACTTCCGCATTCGGCACAGGCTGCTGATATTGAAAATTCATATTCAAATTCGGATGTTGGCTGTCGCCACCGTTTCCGTTGTTACTAAAATCGTCCATTTTTGTTTGAGTTTTAAAAAATGTCTTTTTTCAAAGACGAAGGAATAAATTTTTTGTTGCTTTGTCATTGAAAAATGAAAAAATTTTTTACAAAAGTAAAAATTTCTTTGAAAATATAAAATTTTTCACAAATTTTTTTCAAAATTTATCAACAAAATAACAAAACAGGGACAATTTGCAAATTGTTGTAAATCAATGCGTTACAACGAAAAATCGATGGAAAAAATGACAATTTTTTCATATTTTTTTCAAAAAAACTTCATTTTTCGCAATCCTACGGCAATTCCGTTAACTTTTTAGTGTAATTATTAAAAAAGTTCTGTTGCAACATTTTTCAGATAAGTTGCAATATTGGGCAACGAATTGGGAATTTGTTTTTTAGAAAGAGGTAATTGCTCTTTCCCCCATGGAAATGTTTGAAAAATTTTTTAACGGAAGAAATAAATTTGACAATAACCAATTCTATGGGCAAAAAAGTCATTATTGCTTCTGCTTCTCTATTTTTATTCAAAAGTAAACCGTAAAAAATCAAAGCGGGCAATTCGAAAACACTCAAATAACAGTCGGGAGCGAGACAACGAGTTTTTTTATCATTCAATTCGGGCAAAGAAACATTCGGAACTTTCTTTAAACCAATTTGATTTGATTCTAAAATATATCGCGGAAAAGAATTGGTGATATATTTTTTTGCGTACTCTTTTGGTGGAGTTGGTGTTTCGCCTTCGTTGTCATCCCAAATTAAATCTTTCCAATCTTTTTTTCTGACGTCATTAACTTCGTTAATTCGTCCAAAAGTTTTTAAATTGACACTCAAATCTCGTTTTCGTATTTCTCCGTCAACGGTGTTTTTGTCATAAAACTGAAAATAATATTTTCCCAATTTTACGTGGAATCGGTAATCTTTAAAAAGTTTCAATTCGTCAATAAAATTGAGTGCGAAGTACGGAAATCTTTCGTTAAACCGTTTAAAATTGGTTTCGTTTTGTCCTTCGTCCTTAATATTTTCGATAAAAGTTTCTTTTTCACTTTTTCTCAAAATTTCATAAAGCGATTTTGGAAAACGTTTTAACTCATTCAAAATGTCTAACCCCAAAGTCAACATTGAATCTGTGCTTTCGACTCGATGATGCGGAATGCGTATTGCGTAGATGGAATAAATTTCGCGAAAAATACTTTCCTCCGTTTTTTGAAAATTATAAACTGCTGCGAGTGCATTTATCAAATCGGCGGAATCTTTTCGTTCCAAAAACATACAAACAAAATAAATGAATCCTTTTTCAGTTAAATCATTATTTTTGTGAAATTGATACTGAAAATCGGGATTTTCTTTTGGAAGTTTTTTTACTTTGTCATATCCTGACTTATATCTGAAACGTTTTAAGTTTTTTTCGTCCCAAGTAAAACGTTCTTTTCCCTTTCGCAGCGAGGCATCAAAGATAAAATCGAGATATTTGAAAAAATTTTCTTTCTCTGCGTCATCTTGAAAATTCACAGGAGCGTGATTATAATGTGTGTAAAAATTTCGCCATTCGTTTAAGAAATGAAAAAATAATTTACAAACATCATAAAGTAACTTATTTTCATCTGTTGCTTTGCTTTTTTCTTTCTCAACAATTGCTTTGAAAAAGGGAAAATGCTTGAGAATTAATCGTTGCGATTTTTGCAAAAGCAATTGGTCGATGCCGTTTAATGCTTCAATAATTGGCATTGTAACTAAACTTTCCTCTTTTGGTGAAGGTTTTTTTCCCAACAATTTTGTGATATGCGAAAGAGTAAGATAAGCGTTTAATCTTGCCAAATTAAGATAGACAGAGAAAAAATATTTTTCTTCTTGATTTTTATAACTCATAAAACAATTTTTTTGAAAAATTTAACGCACAAAAATAACAAATTTTTTGAAAGATTCTTCGGATTTTGCCATTTTTTTTTTACAAAATTAAAAATTAAACAGCTTCGAATTGTTATGCCACAGAAAACATAAGCCGTCTCTGTATCGCAAAATCGAACATAATACAGCAATTTCCTGTCGAGATAGGAAACTTAACAAAGCTGTCTCTGTATCGCAAAATCGAACATT
>DYQK01000269.1 GCA_020719385.1 Rikenella microfusus
TCAATATAAATATTTTTCTGATAATTTTTTACGAAATTGTTACTCTCGCAATTTCTTTTGCGTTTTTGTCAAACAAAACGAAATCATTATTTTGCCACGCAATTTTTCCCTTCAAAATAGAATTTATCTCGTTCATTTCTTTTAAAAAACCATTTTGAAAACTAACTGTATATAATGGAAGTCGTTGTATTTCAATGCTTTGCGAATCTTGAACAGACGCAAAAAATCGAAATTCGTCAAGGTCGTATTCCACAAAAATGGCTGCTTTATATTTTTTATTGGGAGCAATTTTTGCTTTAAAATGTTTCGGATGCCAACAAGTTTCGAAATTTTTCGATTCACAATACTCGAAAGCATTTATCAACGGCTGCTTTTCCCACGCAAAATGTTCTGCCAAAAGAAGCATTGCGTTGTGCATTTCCTCAATAATTAATTTCTTTTTATCATTTTTCGAAGCGTTGAACCATTTTTCAAAATCGAAACGCCGATGAATAATAACTACATCAATTAAATCGTCGATATAATTTTGATAATGATAAGTTCCTGCTTTTACTCTTTCTCGTGCGATTTCACAAGTTTTTATTTCCTCAGGGAAAGGACGCGGCAATTCTGATTTTTCGAAAATTTGCGTATACAATTCTATACGAACTTTTTTAATTTCTCCCGTTGAATATTTCCCAATACCTGTTAAATAGAGAAAACTTGTGCAAAGTCCCGACAAATTAAACATCGAAGCATCAGTCAAAATGTTAAAACGACTTGAAACAGGGTCAATATCTCTCAAAAACATACTTTTAAAATTTAAAGTTTATTTTTTCGTTTTAAGGAATTGGGTTTTTCCATTCCTGGCGGCATTTTTTTATTATGTTGAATTTGATATTCCTCAACTTTTTCTTCTTCTTTTTGCAATGCTTCTTGACGATTCGGAATATCTTTTTCCAAGATTTCTGCTTCGAAACGTTCTTTTTCGAATTTTTCATTCAGTTTATTGACTTGCGAATTTGCCCGTTTCGAAGTGCCATCTGCGTTTAAAGCACTTCCGCTAATCCCAAATTTATAAGTGTCGTCATCTTCGGGAAGGTCTTTATCCTTGATTTCGTAGAGATGTTGTAATTTTTCACTTTCTTTCGAATTGCCGTGAACGGTTTTATTCTCATCTGCCATGAATTTTCATTTTTGACAACGCAAAATTAATAATTTTTTTCGAAAATTGTTACTCTCGCAATTTCTTTTGCGTTTTTATCAAACAAAACGAAATCATTATTTTGCCACGCAATTTTTCCCTTCAAAATAGAAT
>DYQK01000270.1 GCA_020719385.1 Rikenella microfusus
CAATATGTACGACAAAAATTTGTAGAATAAAAAAATAAGGTTATAATTGTGTTACAAAACCATTATAACCTTATGACTACAATTAATAAAATCGTATTTGAGTTAAGCGGGTGCTTAACCGGTACAAAGATACAAGTTCTTTCTCAAATTTGCAAAAGTATTTTAATTGCAACGGGAAAAATAACCATGTTAGAAATTTCGCGCACAACGCAAAGAACTTATCGAACCATACAACGATTCTTTGCATTGAAAGATGTAGCGTGGAGTAAATTCAACATGTTGATTTTCAAGAAATTTCTAAGAAAACAAGAGGATATTTTATTACTGGCTGCTGATGAAACAGTAGAAAAAAAATCAGGAAAACATACTTACGGAATATCCCGATTCTTTAGTAATATTTTCAAACATACAGTGCCATCGGTTGCTTTTATGGCTGTGAGTATCATCTCTTTTAAGGGCAAAAAAAGTTATCCTATTGCAGCAGAACAGATAATAAAAAAGGAAAATAAAAAGCCGGAAAAAGATATTTTGCCCGCAAAATTTAAAGAAAAAAAAGAAAAAAAATCGGTTGGACGTCCAAAAGGAAGTAAAAATAATAAGAAAAAAGAATCCAAAGACGTTCAATATGAAGTTCTTAAAAATCTTTTAACAAGCGTTTGCTCTTTACTGGGCGATATAACTGTAACTTACTTATTGTTAGATGGTTATTTTGCAAATCAGTATTACATTGGTTTAGCCAACGAATTTAAACTTCATCTGATTTCAAAATTACGTAGTTCGGTGAGTTTGTATTTTCCTTATGACGGAGAACAAAAAAAATCGGGTAGAAAGAGAAAATATGGCGATAAAGTGGCTGTGGAGCATCTGAGCAAAAAATATTTGCAAAAGCGAAAAGTCAAAGATGATTGCGAACTGGAATATTATCAATTTTTTGCATGGAACAAAAATATTACTGATTTTGAGCTAAATGTAGTGGTAATAAAGGCAATATCGAAAAAAACAAAAAAAGTAGGTTATTGTTATTTGTTTACAACGGATTTAACTTTGAGTTACGATAAGATAGTGGAATATTACAGTTTGCGTTTTCAGATAGAATTTAATTTTCGCGATGCCAAACAATATTTTGGTTTAGCCGATTTTAAAAATTACAAACAAGCTCAAGTAACCAACGCTGTAAATATTTCATTTTTTATGTGCAATATTGCCTATATTTTGGCTGAGGAATTTAAAGCGTTTTTTAAATTACAAAATGTAAGCATCTTAGACATCAAAGCATATTATCGAACGGAATTG
>DYQK01000271.1 GCA_020719385.1 Rikenella microfusus
TTAATTCTTTGGATTTCATCTATATTTATTTCGCCTCTCAATTCTAAATTATCAATTATAATTTTTGTTAATTCATCCGAAATAATGATTTTTTTTAAAAATGATAAATGTAAATTATCAATTTTCTTTAAAGAATATATATCATTAGGAATTGTTTCAATATTATTTATTGACAAATCGTCAATTTCTTTTTGAAACTTAAATTCCGAATTTTCTGGATTAAATTTTTCTTTATTATTAATTGCCCAGCCAATTTCAGGTTTTAAAGTATAGTTTTCTTTGTTTTGTGATAAACCAATAAAGCCAGCCCAAAATTCCATTTTATAACTCTTTTTATTTATTACGTCTTCAAGAATAAAAGGAACTTTTACCATTTCTGAAGCTAAGTCGTTGATTTTAGAAATCGGTTTTAAATCAGTTTTTTTACCTTCTTTTGTGTATGGAAAGAAATTTATAATCCAGCCATTAATTGTTGTTGGTGAACCATATTTTTTTTCTGTATGTGACTTAACCATATTCATCCAAAATTTCTTTTTGAATTTGCCTTTTTTTGTTTCTATTATTTGCTTTAAAATTGGTTTAAGTTCGTCAGTCCACCATTTTAATTTATATTTTGAAATATATTTTGTTTTTTCAAGAACTCTTTCCCAATCTTCAACTGTACCTTCAATAGTTATTTTAGGAATTCCGCAACCCACCATAATTACTTTATAATTAAAATATTCCTTAACGGTTTCCATAACAGTTATTTCGCTAACAATTCTGCTTGTTTGCGTTGTAGTTGAAAAATCAGCTGTTAAAATATTTATAAGTTCTTTTCCTGTATAATCACTTATTTGATTTGTAAACTGTGGAAAAACTCCTTCCCAATTACTACTAGGATTACCTAATTCAATATCATTTGATAAAACAGTTAAAGTTTTTTTGTTTTCAAAATTAACAATTTGATTTCTAAATTCCTCTGCATTGTTGGATATATGTCTCGCAAATCCTTGATTAATTAATAACCAAACAATGTCTGGAGAAATTACAAATGGTCTATGTTCTTTGTAAGCCGACAAAATTCCTGTTAAAAAAGGATGTTCTCCAAAAGTTACCAAACTATCTGGAAATTTTGAACTTTTTTCTATGTTAGCTTTTGAATATTTAAAAAGTTCATTTGAAGGTGTTTGATAAATGAATTTTTTAGGTTTTGAAAGTGTTTCAATTTCAAAAGTATTCAACTCTTGACTTGACATTTTAATTGAAATTATTAATATAAAAATTGTTGTAATATATCTCATTATTTGTTT
>DYQK01000167.1 GCA_020719385.1 Rikenella microfusus
TGAATTATTTAACAATTATTAACATTTCCGAGAGGCAAAAAGATGTTAAAAAGCAAAAAAAGTGGTTGAATAATTTGCAAAAAAAATTTTTTTCGTAAATTTGCAGAAATTTTTAAAAAACGATGAAAAAAGTTAAAATATTGATAATTAAGCATTTGGAAAATATTATTAAAAAAAATGATTTCGGTAAATTGCGAAAAAGCGTTTAAATGTTTTTATACTTATGTCTTTTTGTCTTTTTTAAGTTTAGTAAATACTTGAAAATGAAGCAATTAAAAAAAAGAGTAGAACGTTAATATAATGATTTTTATTGAAAAAAATTTTTTTGAAAAAATATATTTCGCAGCAAAGATAAAAATTATTTCTTATTTTTGTGCAAAATTCATTAATCTAAATTTTTTATGCACGCAAAAGGGAAAATTGTGTTTAATGAAAACCAGACAGAATATATTCTTCGAGTGAAAAAACGGAGTTATTGGTGGTTGTTATGGTTTTTATTATTGCTCTTGCCGCTGTTCTTACTGCTTCATTGTCAGAAGGAAGTAAGATTTAAAGTTGTTGAAGAGGTTACTAATCAAGCAGTTCAAGAATCTGAAGTAACTTTTTCGTATCCTGTTCGCGAGTTTTTTGATGTAAAAAGTTTTAAATTTCTAAGTTACGAGACGCAAAAATTGCAGGGGAAAACTGACGCAAATGGAATTGTCGTTT
The DNA here is from genome assembly GCA_020719385.1 of Rikenella microfusus. Classification (GTDB taxonomy): domain Bacteria; phylum Bacteroidota; class Bacteroidia; order Bacteroidales; family DYQK01; genus DYQK01. The sequence continues at coordinate 709 of DYQK01000167.1, forward strand.
TTCAAAATGTGAGTTACAGTTTATTTTCGCGATTATTTTATAGCAGCGAAAAAACATTTGTTACCGCTTCTTCGCATTGTTTTTTGGGTGATTCTCTAAATCCGCTGTTTTTTGAGTTGAAGGATAAAATCGAAACGTTGTTAAAATTGCCGATTCGTTATGTGAATTTAAACTTTTTAGTTATTGACAAAGACGACAAACAACCGATTCCTTCGGCGAATGTTTCGTGGAAGACAGAAATGATGGGTCAAATTGATACTCCGACAGATTCTGCTGATGCGGCAGGAATTGTTATCGCAAAAAAATTGCCTTATTGCGGCAATTTGTCAATAATTGCGAGTCATTATGGTTATGAAAACGACACAATTACTGCAAAAGTCAAAGATTTAACGGAAGCGGCTTTGGAAAAACGCACTTTGAAGTTAAAACCTATCAAAAAAATGGTTACTTTTTTAGTGAAAAATCTCACAACGAAACAACCAATAGCGGGAGCCAATGTTGCGTTAAAAATTGCTTCGCAACGCACTCGCACCATTCAAACCAACACAAACGGAATCGGCAAAGGTGCATTTGACGATGTTTTTATTCTTGCTGAAATGACTTTGTTGGCTCAAAAATCATTTTTTTATGATACGACCAAAGTTGCTCGCGTAGACAAATTTATTGCGTCTTCGGAGGAGGAACGTACTTTGTACTTGCGTCCAAGAATGCAAAATGTTGCGTTCAGGAATATTGAACAAGGCACAAATACTCCAATTCCTGGTGTGAAAAACGAGATTACCGTAAACGGAACATTGCGTCCAAATGCAGAAATGAGCAGCAGTGACGGCAGTTTTAACGTTGCAGGCGTTTTTGGCGACGACAAAATATCGATTCGAGCCACAAAATTCGGCTACGAAGACAACAACACAACTATCAAAGACAAGAAATTTTCAGATTTATTGAGCGGAAGTCAAAATGACAGAGATATTCCAATGAAAAGAATTCCTCCTCCGCCGCCACCTCCTCCGCCACCGCCGCCTCCACCACAAAATAATGACGGAGAATTTCAGGGACAAGGTGGAGATTTGCGAATCAATTTGAAATGGAGTACTATTGATGACCTCGATTTGTATGTTGTTGACCCTTGCGGAAACGAAATTTATTATAAACGCCGTTCAAAAACTTGCAACGGAGGTACAGGAAAACTCGATATTGATGCAAACTTTTTATTATATACGCCGCGGCCGCAGGAAAATACTTACTGGGAAGCACCTGCTGTGGGTGAATATAAAATTTATGTTCATTATTTTCAGAGTCATACGCGAAGTTCAGCACCTGTGCGGTTCAATATTGCCGTTATTTACAAAGGCAGACGACAAGATTTTTCAGGCGAAGTAACTAAAAATCAAAAAGTTTTAGTTGCAACTTACACGGTAACAAATTAAAATAATGTTTAACAAAATTTCTGTCAAGTTTTTTTATAAATTTGACAGATTTTTTGTAAATTATCAATAAAATTTTTTTGTTAACTGAATAAATTTTCTTATTTTTGCAAAAATTTATTTCGTAAACTTTAATTTAATAGAAATTTCTGTTTCAAAAATTAAAAAAATTTATTTCATGGCAAAAATTGTTGAAAATATTTCAAAAAAAGAACGAGCAATTTTGATTGCTGTACAAACTTCTGTCGAAAGTGAACAACAATTAAAAGATTTTCTCGATGAACTTGCCTTTCTCACCGACACCGCAGGGGCAATTGTTGTGAAAAGATACACTCAAAAACTTGATGTTCCGCATTCGCGAACATTTGTTGGAAAAGGAAAAATCGAGGAAATTGCAAAATTTATCTCAGAAAACGAAGAAGAAAATAAAATTGACATGGCAATTTTCGATGGCGAGTTGTCTCCTTCGCAAATTCGCAATGTCGAATCAATTTTAAAAGTGCGAATATTAGACCGCACCAATTTAATTCTCGATATTTTCGCAAACCGCGCAAGGACTGCTCACGCAAAAACGCAGGTAGAATTGGCTCAATATCAATATCTTTTACCGAGATTAACTCGAATGTGGACGCACCTTGAACGTCAACAAGGCGGAATCGGAATGCGAGGTCCAGGAGAAACTGAATTAGAAACCGACAGACGAGTCATTCGAGGGAAAATTTCTAAACTCAAAGAACAACTCAAAGACATCGAGAGACAGAAAAATTTACAACGACAAAATCGAAATGTAATGCCGCGCGTGGCGTTGGTTGGTTACACAAACGCAGGAAAATCGACAATAATGAATCTTTTGAGTAAATCTGACGTTTATGTTGAGGATAAATTGTTTGCAACACTTGATACGACAGTTCGAAAAGTTGTTTTAAACGAAATTCCGTTTTTGTTGTCTGACACTGTGGGGTTTATTCGAAAGTTACCGCATCATTTGATAGAATCGTTTAAATCTACGCTTGACGAAGTGCGTGAATCTGATTTTTTGTTGCACATTGTCGATATTTCTCATCCCGATTTTGAAAACCATATTTCTGTGGTGCGAAAAACATTGGAGGAATTAGGTGTTCAGGAAAAACCTACGCTGTTGATTTTCAATAAGATAGACAAAAAAACCGAATCCTTAGAATTCCTGAAGGAAATGTCTGTGGCAAAAGAGAATATTCCTAATTTGTTTATCGCTGCGAAGCACAAAATTAATGTTGAAGAGTTTCGAAACCAACTTCTCATTACGGTCAAAAATATTTTCGAGACAAAATATAAATTTTGACAAAAAATTTTTTCGAAAACAAAGTTTTCTGTTGAGAAAATTAACTTTTTTTAATCATTTTTTATGAATTCCCGAATTTTATTGATAAATACGCTGCAAGAACATACGCTTCACGCAGGTGTTGACGATGTTTTTGTCGATATGATTGGTTATTATCCGCCTTTGGGACTTTTGTATTTAGCCGCAGTTTTGAAAAATGAAGGTTTTGAGGTGAAGGTTTTAGATTGTGTGCCGCAAAAAATTTCTTACTCCGATTTGCGAGCAGAAATTCAGAATTTTAAACCCTATCTCGTTGGAATTTCAACTTATACAACAACAATGGCTGACGTACTTTTGACAGCCAATTTGGTAAAAGAAATTGATTCGCAAATTTTTGTCGTTCTCGGTGGACATCATCCACATTTATTTCCGTCAGAATCAATAACTTACAAAAATATCGATTATATTTTGCAAGGCGAAGGCGAATACACTTTTCCACAATTGATTCGTGGTTTACAAAATCAAATTTCTGATTCAGAATTGCTAAAAATTGATGGAATTGGTTTTTTGCGAGAAGGCGAAAAATTTTTGAATCCTAAAAAAGCATATATCGAAAATTTAGATTCGTTGCCATTTCCTGCGAGAGAAATGTTACCTGCCGATTTATACAAAAGTATTGTTGGTCGAAATGAGAAGGTGGCAACAATTATGTCTTCGCGTGGTTGTCCGTTTCGATGCACTTTTTGCTTTACTCCGAATAAAAGTTATCGCACTCGAAGCACCGAAAATATTATCGCCGAAGTAAAAGAGTTAGTCGCAAATGGTTACAAAGAAATTTTTTTCTTTGATGATTTATTTGCGTTGAAACCGCAGAAAGTTATTGATTTTTCAAGAAGTTTGAGAGAAAATAATTTGAAAATTGAGTGGAGTTTTCGGGCAAGAATCTCGACAATTAGCAAAGAATTGGTCGAAGAGGTGAAACTTTCGGGTTGTCATCGAATACAATTTGGAATCGAAGCAGGTTTAGACAAAACTTTGAAACGAATCAAAAAAGATACTAACGCCGAAATGATTCGCAACGCAATAAAATTGTGCAAAGAAGCAAAAATTCAAACTATCGGCAGTTTTATTCTCGGACTTCCCGACCAAACAAAAGAAGATATGTTTGCGACAATAAATTTTTCCCGCGAAATTGGGTTAAATTACGTTCAATATAACATTTTAATTCCGTATCCTTTCACTGAGATTTACGAGGAAGGGCTTCGAGAGAATGTTTTCTCGAATGATTTTTGGAAAGAATTTGTTGAAAATCCTATTGAAAAATCAAAAACATTGAAAATTCAATATTGGACCAAAGAAGTTTCAGAAGAATTTTTATTCGATTTAACCAAAAAAGCGTTTAAAAGTTTTTATTTTCGCCCTTCGTTTATTTTTAGTAAGTTACGAGAAATCAAGACTTTACAGGAATTTAAAAATGCCATTTCAGGTGCATTGAGTGTGTTTAATTTCAAAACGTGAATTTTATAAAACAATTTTTTTGTTACGAATCGCAAGATTATTGATACACATAACAGGAATTCTGTGTCTATTTGTGATAATTTCTTGCGTGTGCGTAGTGAGAAGGAATTCGCCCGCCCCGCGTTCGGGATTTACCATTGTCATTATTAGGTCAGCGCGAATTTCATGAGCGTATTCAGGCACTTCGTCGAAAAAATCAGGTGCAGAACGATGACTTCGTTTAACGGTGTATTCCACATTGTTAGTCGAAAAAAACTTTTTCACAAATGTTAAGTGTTTATTGACTTTTTCTATCGACGAATTTTGATTTTCCTGCGGGTAGAAAATTTTGATTCTTGAGCGAAAATGCTTCCACATGAACAACGCATTTTCGACTTTGAGAATCGAAATATCGGAAATATCGATGGGAAAAACAATTTCTCGAAAACCATTATATTCTAAACTATTGCGTTGAGTGAGAATATACGGCACTCTTGCCTGATGAATCACGCGTAACGCATTGCTTCCCTTGAGAAAGTTAAACCCTTTTCTGCCGTGAGTTCCCATAAAAACGTAATCAATTTCCAATTCTTTGACTACTTGGTTTATCGTATCAAAAATATTTCCTGGCAAAACAATTATTTCTGTCGCAATTCTATAATCTTTCTGAATATCATCGGCAAGATTTTGCAAGCGTTTTAGTGTTTTCTCTTCAATGAGTTTATTTTCGAAGTTTGATTTGTTGATAAACGAAATTTTATTCTCAATAATATGAAGCAAATGAATTTTTGCCCAAACTTCTCTTGCAAAATGAATCGCATAACACAAAGATAATTCGGTAACTTCTGTAAAATCAACAGGAATGAGTAAATGTAAAGGTTTTTCCATAATTTTATTTTAAAATTTGGCTGCATTTGATTTTTTTTCAATTTTCAATTTACAAATTTTCGATTTCTGATTTTGTTAAACCTGTTTTTTCAATAATTGTCTCGACAGAAACATTATAAGATTTCAGCATTTTTGCCAAATCTAAAAGTTGTTGCGTTTTTTTCTCAAGTTCAGCATCTTTCTGCGATAATTTCTCAAGACTCTCTTT
>DYQK01000052.1 GCA_020719385.1 Rikenella microfusus
TTCTTGGCACAATGCTAAGAAGCCCCTACGTCAACAGCAAAGGGGTAATTCACTTGTGATTAAACATTTTTCCCAAAAAATATTTTTCTGAAAATGAAAAAATCTGCCAAATTTTAAAAATCTGACAGAAATTTTGAAAAATATTTTTCAATTTTTAATCTCTTCCGTGCATCATCACAACCAATTTTCGCGACACAAGGAAAACCACCGTTCCGAGAATCGCCATAAATATCGCTATTCCGCCAAATATTGTTGAAGCACCAAGCTGTTCAACAAATCCTACGGTAAAACCTGCGATAACATTTGCCAAGAAACTGCTCACAAACCAAACGCCCATAAACATTGCGACTAATCTCTCTGGAGCAAGTTTGGTCACCATTGATAAACCTATCGGAGACAAACACATTTCTCCCATTGTGTGAAAAATATAAGTTAAAACTAACCATATTAAACCTGCCTTAGCTGTCATAGGAGCATTATCGCCGCCACGCGAGAAGGCTGCGACTAACATACAGAGAAAACCTAAACCTAAAAACAACATTCCAATGCCCATTTTCACAGGTGTCGAAGGATTATGACCAGATTTTCCTAACTTAACCCATAACCAAGAAAATATCGGACCAAAAGCAACGACCAATATCGGATTTACAGACTGCAACCACGTTGTTGGAATCTCAAAACTTCCGACCATACGGTCAATAAACTTATCGGTGTACAAATTTAATGAACCACCTGCTTGCTCGTAACCTGCCCAAAAGAACGTAACAAAAAATACCAACACTAAAATCACCGAGATTCGGTCAATCTCCTCTTTTGTCAATTCTTTCTTTTCGACCTGACCTGCCGCCTCAGCTGCTTTGCGAAGTTTAAACTTCGGAACAACACCAATACTGCCGAGATACTTCGGTGCAGTAATCACGTACATTATTAAACCAAGTAACATTCCGATGCCCGCAACAACAAAACCATATCTATAACCATAAGTTTGTCCGAAATAACCGCACAAAATAGGTGCGAGAAATACTGCTGCGTTGAAAAGCATATAATAAATTGTGAATCCTGCGTCTCGACGAGAATCGCCTTGCTCGTAAAGTTCACCGACCATCGCTGCAACGGTTGGCTTGAAAAATCCATTTCCCATAATCAATAACGTTAAACCTGTTATGAAAAATGGCAACGCACTACTTATCGCACAAACGAAATGTCCAAGCATAATCAAAAGTCCGCCGATGAAAACTGACCTTCGCTCGCCGAAGAATCGTGCCGACAAATATCCGCCCAAAAGAGGCAAGAGATAACATAAACCTGTAAAAATTCCATATACTTTTCCTGCGAATCCTGTGTCCCAACCGATGCCGCCGAGTCTGTCGCTTACGGCGTTTACCATGTACAAAATCAGAAAGGCACGCATTCCATAATAACTGAACCGCTCCCAAGAAGCAGTTAATGCCAAAATATACAACGCTGTTGGCTGTTTTTGTGAAGCTGTTGGAGATTTGTTTTCCATATTTTATTCGGGTTTAAATTTTTCTGAAATTTTAAACGGCATTTTTTCATTCCCGTTAAACGAAATCTTCTCATAATTTAACAAAATTTTATAAAAACGAGTTCGAGTATTTACTTGAAAAAATAAATTTTGCGGAAATAAACGACTCTCAAAATCGCTAAAATTATCGTAAGAAAGACTCAAATTTGCACCTTGACTCAACATCTCGGTAAAAAGACGTTTTATTTTAAATGTCTTTGCATCGATATGAATTTTCTGCCGAATTTCTTGCACCGAATCAGGTGAATTTAAAACGTAATAATTTGAATCTAACGAAAAAGAATACTCATACAACGTTCTTATTCCGTTTTTCGAATTGGAAAAAATGTAATTTGTTAAAATTGACTGAAGCATAAAAAAGTCAATATCTGTGTTTAACGTTTGTTTTAACTTCTCATAATTCCCAACATAATACGTTGATTTTAAACGATTTATATATTTCAGACTGTCGGGAGTGAGAAATAATCGAAAAACTTCGATGCCCATCAATGCGGTCACCGAAATCCACATTGCACTGTCTTTGACAATTTTTATTGTTCCCGCAACATTTTGCTCGTCTTCATTTTCATCCTCGACAGAAGCAGAATATTTCAACTGAATATTTTTATACGGAAAATGATTCTGAATCACTGAATCAATTAAGGGTTTTGCCAAAAACGTTGTTTGTGATTTTTTGTTTTCGAGTTCGGAATTTTCTGTCAAATGTTTTTTCGAGAAACATTGAGAAAATATTAAAACAAAAACTAAAAAAACATTAATTTTCATAAAAATTTATTTTTTTTAACAAATTTTTTTGTTCATAAATTTCGATTAAATTTTTAATTGTCATAGTTTTTCCATCGTTAAAATATATTCTGTTGGATAAACAAGCGTTAAATTTTTGTCTGTGATTTTTGTAAATTGTCCTGTACTTTTATCTCTCGTTGATGGCAACATTTTCGAAGGAATTTCTCGTTTGATAATTTTAAACACTCGAAAACCAACATTTTCCATTTGTTCAATAAACACCTTCGGCATTAGAAATTTTGACTCCGTTAAATTCCGTGTCGCCAATAACAATACAACATTTTGCTTTGGGTTTCAAAATTCGATGCATCTCAACAAAAGTTTCGAGCATATCTGAAAAATAATTTCGAACTTCTCGACTTTTCTTATTTTCCCCCAAATTTTTTACAATTTCATTTGCTAAAACACTTTTCAAAGGAACATCTTCTCGCACTTTGTACGAAGAACCAATAAATTTTTTGCGATATTGCGACAACTCTGTCAAATATCCTAACCAATAAAGCGGAAGTTGATGCAAATCGGCATATTCATAACTCGTCACATACGGCGGACTTGTCACAATTAAATTTACTTTTTCATTTTCGCAAGGAATATTTCTCGCATCTTGGCAAGCAAGAATTCGATATTTCTCGATATTTTTTATCACCTCAGACGACAAAATCTTATTCAAAGAGTCATTTTTTTGAATCATTTTCTTAGAATTCTGCAAAAAAGTAACCAAAACATCAGAATTTTTTTTATTCAAATCGCGCGTAGGTTTAATACTTTTCTGCAACCAAATAGAACAAGTTTTTAAAATTTGTGAAAAAGAAACTAAAAAGAAATTTTTTATCTCTAAATTTTCAATTTCCAAAATTCGAGACAACAAAATACTTAAATTTTCTTTTTGTTCAGGTTTAAACCAGTAATTTATTTTCTCGTGTAACGAATATTTTGAAAAACTTTTTTGTAAATAAATTTCTCGTTTTTCGAAAAAAATATTTTTTAAATCATTTTCTAAGATTAAAAATTCTTGAAACAATTTTACAGAAGGAATTGGCGTAGTTTTTACTTTTGCGACTAAAAAAGCCAACTCGTTGATGTCCGTTCCAATTGCAACTCGTTGATTAACAATACTTTCCAAGATTGTTGTTCCGCTTCCCATAAAATTATCTGCCACAATATCTCCGTTTTTTGTATATGCGTTGATTAAACGAGACGCAAGTTGCGGAATAAATCTTGCAGGATAAGTGTAATAATTATGCGAAATATAAGACGTATCTTTCACCGAAGACTCGGTAAAACTACATGATTTATCTATTTCGATGCAGTTTAACATTTTTTTACTCAATTAACATTCCTTTTTCGACTTTTTCTTTCAAAAAATCAGAACCTGTTCCCAAACGTTGAGCCAACTTCCATTGACGCAATGCCTCGTCTTTCTCGCCGAGTTTATACAAAATATCGCCGTAATGTTCGACAATATTCACATCTAAGTTGCCGCCTAACCGAATTGCTTTCTCAATAAAAACTTTTGCGTCAGAATATTTTGCCAAACAATACAAAATCCACGCATAAGTGTCTAAATAATTGATATTTGCGGAGTCCAATTCTAAACTTTTTTTACTCATTTGCTCGGCTTTTTGCAAATTTTCCTTGCGAAGCGAGAGATAATAACTATAATTATTCAGAACTAACGTATTATTGGGGAAAATTTTTAAACATTGCTCGAAAGCAGAATCTGACTCGGAGTAACGTTTTTCTTTGTTAAAAACCTCGCCTTTGTAAAAATAAAATTGAGATTCCAATTCCAAATTATCAACGACTAACTTTAAACCTGCGTCAAGCGAGGTAAGTGCTTCTTTGTTTTTGTTTATCATAAAAGCACCGTAACCGTTGAATAAATATGTGGTTGGTTGCGTAGGAAAAAGTTGTAATGCTTCTTGCGAATGTTGATAAAGAGCGGAATAATCTCGCAAAATCTCATCAACAGACATTAATTTTTCCCAATAAGAAAAATCATTTTTTTCATTTTGCAAAACGACTAACAATTCGGTTTGTGCTTCTTTGTAACGTTTTTCGTTGATGAGAAACTCTGCGTAAATTTTATGAACGGCAGGTTCGTTGGAATGCACCTCGACTAACAAAGCAAGTAAAACACGAATTTCCTCATCGCTGAGGGCATTTCCTGTCCAACTATTCATATTTGTGAGTAAAATTCGCACTTTTTGCTCCAATTCTAACGAATTATCTGCGAAGGCGAGTTTTAATTCTTCGAAAGATTGGTCGAAATCTTTCGTTGCTTTGTAATAACTTGAGAGAGAAAGCCGAACTAAACCAACATTTCGTTTTTGATTTAATAAATTGTCGTAAAGTTTTTTTGCTTTGTCAAGTTCCTGATTCTCGGTGTAATATTCGGCTAAAATCAAGGAATATCGGGTTTCTAAGGGATAAAAATTTATTAATTCGTTGAGAGTTTTATATGCTTTTTCTTGATTTCGTTGAGACCGAAGAACTTCAAATTTTGCAAGCGAAATTTCACCTGTTATTCCAATTTGCTTTTCGATTCGTTCATAAATTTTCAACGCATCATTAAATTTCATCGTTGCTGTATAGAGAATTGCTAAACTCGTCAGACTTTCTAAATCATTGGGATAAATTTTTAATAATTCGTTGTATTCAGAAATGGCTTGTTTTGTGTTATTTCTGTTCAAAAAAATTCGTACAGCAAAAAGTCTATACCATTTATTTTTAGGATTAAACTCCTTTGCTTTCGAAATTGCGTTGACAGAAGCGTTATATTCGCCCAATTCATCGTACAAACGGGCAAGTTGATAATAACACGCAGCACTTTTCTTGTTATATTCGAGTGCTTGTTTATACATATCGATGGCTTGAGATTTCTCACCAATAACGACAAAACGCCCTGCTTCTGCAAAAACTCTATCAAAATGCGAATGAGAATTTGTTGATGTTGTTGCGGTATTTTGTGTTTTACAAGAACTTATGAAAAAAAGATAAGTTATTGATATACAAAGAATTAGAAAGATATTTCTGTACATTTTACTTTGCAAAAAAGAGTAAATAAACAAGCGTAAAAGTAACAATTTTTTTCAAAAAAATCATAAAATTTTCGAAAAATGTTTATAAATTAAAAAAATTGTTTATTTTTGCAAAAAACTTGTTGAAAAAAATAAAATTTTCAAAAAAATGACTCGTTTAATTTTGACTTTTGAAAATTCTAATAATGTAAAAACATTTTTAGATTTTATTGAGCAATTTGATTTTATTCGCAACATTGAAGCGGTAAAAAGTATTCGCAAAAAACAGAAAAAAATAAATTCGAATCTCAAACCAAGAAAAAATCTTCGAAAAAATTTGAAATTAAATTCTTTTTCTGTTGAGGAAATGATGCAAACGTTTGGCATTTGGAAAGACCGTTACTGAATATTAAAGATTTTCGATATATTCCGAACTTGAATTTATATTTGCAAAAATAATTTTTTTTAATAAATTTTTTTTACATTTGCAAAAATATAAAATTTATTTTATGGAAGCAATATTGGTCATTTTACTCTTAGCGATTTTAGTTCTCTTAATTATTTTTGGAAGTAATATTGCAGGCAAGATTTCGCAACTTTCTAAGGAAATGCGAGATGCGAATCAACGAATGCAAATGCAGTCAAAGGAAATGGCTGACCTACGTTTTTCGATTTTCAAACTCTTAGAGACAAAAACAGACTCGAAAACCGAAAAAGTTATTGAAATACCAAAAGAAAAAGAGAAAGACAAGGAAATTATTCCCGAAAAAATTGTTGAAAAGGAAATTCCTGTCGAAAAAATCGAAATCCCTGTCAAAGATGAAATTAAAATTGAGAATAAAACCGTTGAAAAACAGGTTTCGCAGCAAAACATTTCTCAACAACAGACAATTTATATCCCAAAACCACCAAAACCAAAGGCAAATTGGGAAAAATTTATCGGAGAAAATTTGATAAATAAAATTGGAATCGCAGTTTTAGTTTTGGGACTTGGTTTTTTTGTCAAATATGCCATCGACCAAAATTGGATAAGCGAATTTGGACGAGTTGCCATCGGAATATTATGTGCAGGTGCATTAATTGGAATCGGACATTTTTTGCGAAAATCTTTTCGAGCCTTTAGCTCCGTGTTAGTCGGCGGAGGAATTGCAGTTTTATATTTCACTATTGCCATCGCTTTTCAGGAATATAAAATCTTCGACCAAGTAATTGCTTTTGCGATAATGGTCGTTATTACGTTGTTTTCCATCGTTTTATCCATCGGTTATGACAGAAAAGAATTGGCAATTTTGTCATTATTAGGTGGTTTCGCAACGCCGTTTATGGTCAGCACAGGAGAAGGAAATTATGTGGTTTTGTTTACTTATCTGACAATTTTAAATGTTGGAATGTTTATCTTGGCATATTTTAAAAAATGGAATGTCATCAATGTTATCGCTCAAATCTCTACGACAATTATTTTCAGTGCGTGGATTTTAAACGAGTTTTTCGACTCAAATAAAAATCATTACGAAGGTGGACTAATATTTGCGACAATATTTTATTTTGTCTTTTTTGGAATGCACATTATCAATAACATAAAATCGGCGTTAAAATTTTCTGCCTTCGAGGTAATGTTGCTTTTGGGCAATACTTTGTTTTATTATTCCATCGGAATGGTTTTGATTCACAAAATAAACCCCGAAATGAAAGGCGTTTTCACCGTTTCCATCGGCATTTTTAACTTTTTCTTCGCTTATTTATTTTACAAAAAAACATTTATTGACAAAACCTTGGTTTATTTATTAATTGCTTTGGTTTTAACTTTTGCAAGTTTAACTGCTCCCGTACAACTCAAGGGCAATTATATAACGATGTTTTGGGCCGCCGAGGCAGTAATTTTGCTATTTTTATTCCAAAAATCAGGAATTAAAATGATGAAAATTTCATCAATAATTGTAATGTTTCTGATGATAGGAAGTTTAATTTGGGATTGGAAAAAAGTTTATTTCACCTACAACCCCTTCGGCGAAACACTGCCAATTGCGACTAACAACGCATTTATCACCAGTTTAACGGTAATTATCTCGTGGATTTTATATTATTTTCTGTCAAATAAAAATTCGCAAGAAACTGAAACAAAAACGGAATGGAAAAATATTTTGAACAATTTTATCAAATTTACCGTTGTTGCGATTTTGTTTCTCGCCTTCTTTTTCGAAATTTATTATCAACTTCACAAACGTTTGCCCATCGAAAATGCACGAGTAACAATTTTGGGAATGTATCATTTTCTGTTTCTCACCGCCGTTTTAGTTTGGACAAGATGGAAAAATGTGAAATATCTCTTTGAAACTTTTACCCTCATCGGACTAATAATGAGTTTCTATCTCATTTATTATCAACGAGTTTATATGAATTTGCGAGATGATTTTGTCTTGGGCAATGTTCAAAATTCATTTTTGCCTTATCATTACTTGATGGTTGCGTGTGCTTTGTTTTCTGTTCATTTTTTGTGGAAGAACATACAACTTTGGTCGGGTGAAAAATCGATTTGGTCGCACTTAACCTTGTGGTGGAGCGGAATTATTTGGGTTTGGAATTTGAGTTTAGAATTGCAACATATTTTTGTGTTCACTCAATATCGCGAGGGTTTGCTTATTTCAGAAATCGAAAAACAAGCACTTCGCATCGGTTTTCCGATTTTGTGGGGAATTTGTTCTTTTGCGTGGATAATTTTTGGAATGAAATTAAAAAGTTCAATGTTGCGAATTATGGGTTTGACACTTTTCTGCATCACTTTGTTAAAACTTTTTATTTTCGACCTGCGAGACATCTCCGAAGGCGGAAAAGTTGCCGCATTTATCTCACTCGGAATTTTATTATTAATCATCTCGTTTATGTATCAAAAATTAAAACGTTTAATTTTCGAAGAAACAAACGAAAAAACGGAATAACTTTTCAAATTTAGTCAGATTTTCAAAGTCTGATTAAATTTTTTTCTCAAAAATTTGTAAAAAATTGTTATTAAGAGTTAAATTTGTCTTCAAAATTGCATTTTCGGGCAACATCGGCGAATTGACTCCTTGCCCAAAACAAAAATTTGACGTAAAAACAATTGCTTCGTCCCAAAAATCGTTGCGAATAAAAGTGTTTAACAATTTCTCGCCGCCCTCAACAATTATTGACAAAATATTTTTCTCAAATAAAACATCTAAAATTTCGTTTAACATTATTTTTTCGTTTTCGAAAGAAATTTTTATGTACTCAAGATTTTTCTCGTTTTCGAAAAAATTTTGTTCCGTGAAAACAATTGTAAAAATTTGATTATCAAAGAGATGTAGAGTTTTTGGCAAACGCAAATTTCTGTCTAAAACGATTCTTATCGGATTTTTTTCTTTCCATTCTCTCACCGAAAGATGCGGATTATCAAGCAAAGCCGTATTTGTTCCGACAAAAATTCCTGATTCCACACTTCGATGATAATGAGTTAACATTTTTGAAAAAGAATTGCTGATTTGCGAGGGCGAAATATTGAAATTATTTCGCAATTTATCAATAAAACCGTCTGAAGTTTTTGCCCATTTTAGAAAAATATAAGGGCGTTTTTTCTCGTGAAAAGTAAAAAAACGTCTATTTAAGTACCGAGATTCTTTTTTTAAAATATCAACTTTTACCTCAATATTTGCGTTTCGCAATTTTTCGATTCCTTTTCCAGCAACTTTCGAGAAAGAATCGATTATTCCGATGACAACTTTTGGGATTTTGTGTTCAATAATAAAATCTGCACAAGGCGGCGTTTTTCCCCAATGCGAGCAAGGTTCAAGATTCACAAACAGCGAAGATTCGCAAAGTAACTCTTTGTTTTTCACAGAGTTAATCGCATTCACTTCGGCATGAAGTTCTCCAAATTTTCGATGAAAACCCTCGCCAATAATTTTATTTCTGTGAACCAGAACCGAGCCAACCATCGGATTCGGGGCAACATTGCCCAAACCAAGCATCGCAAGGTCGAGACAACGTTGCATAAAAATTTTTTCTAACTCAAAATCCATTTTTTTGCATCCTCAAGAGAATCAAAATAAGCACTTGTAATATCTGGGGCGTCATCCATTGCTTGATTAACCGAAATTTGTGCAAAAATATCTTCACTTACGACAAAAGCCGTTTTGCGAACTTTGTCCAAAAGTGGAAAAACATTTTTAACTATCCAATCTTGAACGTCAGTTGTAATGATAAACAAAAATTTTTGGGTGTCCACCAAGTTTAATTCCAACGAATATTTTACCATTAAATTGGCAAAATTTACCATTTCGTTTTTGTAAAGTTCAGAAGTGAGATTTTCTGAAAAAGGTTTCCACGTAGCGATAGACAACTTTTTGTCGGCATCGATGTCCATTTCTAAGAATTCAGAATCATAAATTTTCATATTAAGAGAGTTTTTTAGTGAATAATTTTAGTTTTACGGCAAAAAATAAATTTTTCCTTTCACAGAATCATAATCGTGAACATAAGTTTGAAAATCTGAATCAAACAATTCAGAATAAGGTCGAATTAATTCCTTCAATTTGATTCTTTCTTTTCTTTCGGTTTCGCTTTCCATTTTTCCCAATTTTTTTCCCAAAATCATTTTCATCAGGACGAAAAGTTGGGTGACTGTCCGTGTCAATTGTTATTCTACTTTCAACAATTATCATAATTTACCGTAAATCGTCAAGAAAAATATGAGGTTTCATGTTATTTTGCAAAATTCTCAACTCGCCTTTCAAAAATTTATCACTTCGTTTTCCGCTATTAACGAAAAATAGATGAACTTTTTTGTTTTTTTGCAAAAGTTCGGAGTCAATTCTGTTAAAAAGTTCTCGTATTTGAGTTTCCATTTTTATTTTCAAATTTAATTTCGCAAAATTATAATTAATATTTTGAAAAAACAAATTTTCGAAAGAAATTTTTCGAAAAAAATGTTTACTTTTGCAAAAAATTTTTTTATGCAGACATTTTTTTATTTATTTTCGTTTTTTGTACTTCTTTTTCAAGGTTTTTTTCGTTTCAAAAAAGAACTTCACATTTTACAATTAAATTCTTATTTTCCCATACGATATTGGAGATGGACTAAAAAAAATTTTTTTAATCAATTGAAAATCATAGAGTTAAGTGTTTTACTTACTCCGTTATTTTTATTTCTCAACTTCAAAGCAATTGCTTTTTTGTTGTGGAACGGAATTTTTATTTACTCAATAATCAATTTGGCAACCGAAAAGCAAAAGAAAAAATTAGTCCTCACCACAAGAGCAATTCGATTATTAGTCGGTATGCTTTTCATTTTTGCGATATGCGTTTCGTTTTTGTTTTTCATCAGAAATAGCGAAATTTTTTGGGCAATAAGTGCAATTTTAACAATTTTTCCATTTTTTATAATTATTTTAACAATTTTTGTGTTAAAACCAATAGAATTTTTTATCAACAAACAATATTACTCTGACGCAAAACGAAAATTAAACGCAATCTCTGATTTAAAAGTCATCGGCATAACGGGAAGTTATGGAAAAACAAGCACAAAATTCTTTTTACAAAAAATTTTGTCCGAAAAATTTAATTCTTTGATGACTCCCGAAAGTTACAACACCACGATGGGCATTATCAAAACGATTAGAATGTTTCTCAAACCCTCGCACCAAATTTTTATCGCAGAAATGGGAGCAAGAAAAAACGGCGATATCAAAGAGATTTGCGATTTAGTTCATCCACAAATTGCGATTCTCACAGCCGTTGCGGAGCAACATTTAGAAACGTTTAAAAATATCGAAAATGTTCGCAAAACGAAGTTTGAACTTATTGACAGTTTGCCTCAAAATGGGATTGCTTTTCTGAATTTTGACTACACAGAAATACGGAATTCTCCGAAAAATCCGAATATTTTGACTTATTTTTATAGTATTGAACATTCGGCGGCAGATTTTTTTGCGAAAAATATTCGCTACTCGCACAAAGGAATGTTTTTTGAGATTTTTAAACAGAATCAAAAAATTCTTGAGTTAGAAACGAAATTGCTGGGGAATTTTAACGTTTCGAATATTTTAGTTTCTGCGTCTCTTGCGTATGAATTGGGAATTTCTGCGGAAAATATTGCTTTTGCGGTGAAAAATCTTGCTCCCGTGCCGCACCGAATGGAAATAAAAACGCATAAAAACGGAATAACAATTATTGATGACGCTTTTAACTCGAATCCCAATGGTGCCAAAATGGCTCTTGAGGTTTTGCAGCAAATTCAGGGTGGGAAAAAAATTGTTGTTACTCCTGGAATGGTCGAGTTGGGTGAGAAGGAATATTTTTATAATCATCAATTTGGTACTCAAATGGCTGCAATTTGCGATATTGTCGTTTTGGTCGGGCAAAAACAGACTCAACCAATTTTCGATGGTTTGATGGAAAAGAATTTTTCGAGAGAGAAATTATTTGTCGCAAAAAATCTCAATGAGGCAACAAAAATTTTGCAACCTCTTTTAAATCAAGGCGATATCATTTTGTACGAAAATGATTTGCCCGATACTTACAAAGAATAATTTTTGATTTCAATTTTTAGACAACTTTCTAAATTATCAGTCAACAAAAAATTTAGCGTTGCCATCTTTTGAGAAAGATGCCAACGCTTTTTAGTTTTTGAGTCAAAAAATTTTGTTTAATAATTTGAAAAACTTTCGTGTCGAATCATTTCGAAAGGAATTTTGAGAATCTCCGCATATTCGTCTCCTGTAAATTCCATATCTTCGTCGTCATCGCAAAAATGCCATCGTATAATTACTGAATTTCCATTTTTCGTCAACACTTCAAATTTATACAATAAATCAAGAATGTATTTCGAAGAAGCGGTGTTAAAATAATCGAGTTGTACATCAACAATGGTTTCAGGATTCGGATTTTGTACATAAGCATCAACCCATTCCATCAGTGGATGAAAAAACATCGAAACATCTGCAGGGAAAGATTTTCCTGTTATTGAGATTTTATTTTTTTGTGCATCGAAAACAACGCAAGGCGTGTCGTAAGCACCTTCAAGATAAATTGGTTTTAATTCCTTCGGTTTATTTATCTTGGAATGGAAAAATAAAAAGTTGAGTTTCATAGTTGTATGGGTTTTTGCGGTTAAACGTCAATGTCGTTTAGAATTTTTTTTATATTTACTCTCTTCGGCTATCGAAATGTAAATTTCTAATTTTTGTCCGACCAATATTCCATTTTCTCGAATTTTATTCCATCTTTTCAAATCCCAAATGTTCACGTTGTAAAATTTTGCGATACTTTCAAGATCATCTCCTGATTGTACTAAATGATTTACGCGAGTTTTTACGGTGTTAAAATTGCTTTGTACGTTATCGGGTTTTGTCAAAGAGTTGATTTTCAAGGATTTAGTTTGTTCATACAATTTTTTTTCGACCTCTACGAATTGAGTTGCTTTCTCTATAGGTAATATCAAACTGTATGCCAAACTTTCGTTTGCAGGAATAAAATCTTTTTTATATTGCGGATTCATTTCTCGCAAAAGTTGAACATTTACGTTTAATTCTGCGGCAACAACACTCAAATTTAACGGCAAATGAATCATTACCGTATCTATTGCTTTGGGAAATTGCAATTCTATCGGCGAGAGACAATGTTCCTTGTAATATTTCATCACATAAAAAGCGGCAATATACGCAGGAATATAATTTCGAGTTTCACGCGGCAAATATTTTCGCACTTCCCAAAAATTTTTCGGATTCGTTTTACACTTTTTCTGTGCCGAAAGAACGTAACCCGGTCCACAATTATACGCTGCCATTGCCAAGGCCCAATCTCCGAACATTCCGTATAAATCTTTGAGATATTTCGCCGCAGCGATAGTTGATTTTATTGGGTCGCGGCGTTCATCAATAATTTTGTCATTTTTTAAACGATACATTTTGCCCGTTCCGTTCATAAATTGCCACAAACCAACTGCGCCCGCACGCGATTTTATCACAGGATTTAGCCCTGACTCAATAATCGCAAGATATTTCATCTCGTCAGGAATGCCGTGTTGGTCGAAAATCTGTTCAACAATCGGAAAATAATAGTTTGACAAAGAAATCATTTGTCGAGTGTGAAAACGTTTTAAAACTGCATAAAACCGAATAAATTTGTAAACATCCTCGTTGTATGGCAGTTCAATAAACGAGTTCAACTTCGCTAATCGTGCAACATAAACAGAGTCGGGGAAATCAGGAATAATTGTATCGGGTTCAAAAACAGGAATTCTTAGTCTCGCCATTTGCGAATGTTTTTGCGAATAATACAATTTTAACAAACTATCTACATTTTCTGAGTAAATAGGTTTCTCAAATTGAGCAAAGGAATTTAAAAAAAAGAAAATCGAAAGCAAAGCGAGAAGGTTTTTTTTCATAGAATTTTTTGTAAAATTTGTTTTACATTTAGACGTTAGTAATTGAAAATCAAGGAATTAGATATTAAAAATTTCATTCTCAAAATTCATTCCAAAAGTAGATTTGAAAAATGAAAAAAACAAATTATTTCGCAAAAAATTAAATAAAATTTTTTTTGAGAAATGCAAACTTTATTTTACAATTTCGAAAAAATTGTATTACTTTTGTAAAAAATTTCACCAAAAAGTAAAACTTATTTTACATTTTTACGTACAATGTTTAACATTTCAAATTGTTTCACCTTAAATTTTATCACTATGAAACGTTTATTTTTACTCGGTTTGTTATTTTCTGTGCTTTGGGGTTGTGGCGAAGGAGAAAAAGAAACTCCGTACAGCAAAATGTCAGATTCGAAGAAAGGAACTTTTGTCAACTCAAAAGGTGTCTATCTCAAGGCTGCTGGAGGCGTCGATAGCACTTTGCGAATCGGCGTCAACTCGGTGGAGGTAGAAGGCGAAATCGCAACACTCGAAACCTCCACAGAGGTGCTTCTCGTAGGACATTGTTGGTCTTCGACCAATAAAATTCCTCAATACAACGAAAAAAACACAACGAAAGTTCGAAATTTAAAAAATATCGGCAAATTTCGAAGTGTTATTTCGGGTTTAAATATGCAGACAACTTATTATGTGCGTGCATATATCGTTACACAAACCAACAACAAAATTGACACAGGTTATAGTCCGAATATTAAAGAGATAACAACGCAACGCGGCGAGAATATGTGGATTCAAAAAGCGAATGTTAGCGAGATTGGTCGTGAGGGGGCAATTTCTTTCGTTATTGATGGAAAAGCATATTTTGGAACAGGAAATAACGGTGCAGAATGTTTTTATGATTTTTGGGAATATCAGTCAGAATCAGGCACTTGGGTGCAAAAAGCAAATATTCCGTACAAAACTGCACAAACCAACTCTGTTGGTTTTGCAATAGGAAAATACGGTTATGTCGCAGGCGGAGCGAAGTATTCCAATGGAAAAGTCGAAAAAACTCGCACAATGTGGCGATACAATTCTCAAACAAATATTTGGGACAAAGCCGCAGATTTTCCGAGCGAATTTTGTAAAAGTTCAAGTGTCTTTGTTATTGATGGAAAAGCGTATGTCGGCGGAGGAAAAAGTACTTTTGAAGGAACACAATTTTTTTGTTATTCCCCTTCAACAGACATTTGGCGTCAAATTGCTCCGATTCCGCAGAGAGTTAGCGAGGCTGCTGCGTTTTCTGTGAACGGAAAAGGTTATGTTTGCACAGGTGTTTCGGAAAATAAAGTTCAAAATTTTGTTTTCGAATACGAACCAATGTCGGATAAATGGACTCGCAAAGCCGATTTTCAGGGGCAAGCACGCAATAACGCAATGAGTTTCGTTTTGAATAACGAAGGTTATATTGCGGGCGGTTGTAATTCAAATATATTTTTCGACGATTGTTGGAAATATGACGCAATAAACGACCAATGGATAGAGATGAAGAGTAATGTTGCGTTGCAACGAGCCAACGGAATTGCGTTTTCGCTTGAGAATTCGTATAATTCTACTCACGTTTTTGTCGGAACAGGAATTTTGCCGAACAGAACATCAACCAACGATTTGTGGGAATATTTGCCCTAAAATAATTTTTTTAGCTCAAAAACTAATGATTTTTCGAAAATTTGTAACTCTTTTTTGGGGAATTTTGTGTTTTTTTAAAGTTTCTGCCCAAAATGAATATCGATATTTCTCGATACGTTTAGGGCTGAATCATCATTTTTTCGCAGAAAAAACCAACAACGTTACAGATAAATTTTTGGAAAGTCCAGACGGAGAAATGTTGTTGTTTTCAGATAATAAACTCAAATTTTCCTACGATTTAACTTATACAATGAATTTGTTTTATCATTTTGATTTTAAAAACGACAAAGTTGGAATTGTGGCAGGAATTGAGTACGTAAATTATGGAATAACAACGCATTACACTACCAGAAATCAGGAATATACGTTAATAGAAAAATTTCGTATTCAGTCTTTGGGGTTTCCTTTGATGTTAAAAATTAGTAATGCGATGTACGAACAAATGAAATATTTGTTCTTTGGAGTGCAGTACAATTATAATTTGTCGTTGCGAAAAATTGAGTCTTCAAATTTCTCAGATGCCGAATATTTTAGTGAGGGCAAAGAAAATGAGTTTCAAAAAGGAAATTTTGTGTTTATTTTTGGGTTAAATTATTTTATTTTCAATTTGCAACTTGATTATATGCCGCAATCTTTTTTGAATAAAGAATATTCAGAAAACAATTTTCTTCCGTATAAACATCATACGGGAAATTATTTTTTTCTAAAAACTTCCGTTCACATTCCGCTTTCAGAATGGACAACAATACGAAATTATACTGCCGAAAAAGTTCGTAGATTTTTTAAATTTCGCTATTGATTTTTTTGTTTCCTCGTCAAATTTGTTTGATGAGGAAATTTTTTGCACCTATATATATTATGAAAAATGATTTTTATTTTGAGATAATGAAAAAATTTTCACTTTGTAATACCTTGATTTTAAGATAATTACGATTTTTTTTTGAAAAAAATTAAATTTTTTTTGCGAAAAATTTGTGTGATTCGGAAATTGTATTTATCTTTGCAACGTCAAAAATGAAAAAGGAGATTTTTTGAATACAAAACGCCCTCCTAGCTCAGTCGGTTAGAGCATTTGACTGTTAATCAAAGGGTCCTAAGTTCAAGTCTTAGGGGGGGCGCCAAGAAGTCAGAAACCACTCGAAGAGAGTGGTTTTTTCATTTCTCACTCGTAAAATAAAATTCATAAAAAATTTCTCGAAATGTAAATTATTTTTTACACAAATAATTTGAAAATTCGAAAATAATTTTTATTTTTGCGTTTTGAAAACTTTAAAAATTTTGTAAAAATGAAAGAGATTATTTTTTCAGAATCCGCTCCAAAACCTGTTGGTCCATATAGTCAGGCAGTGAAAGTTGGTAATTTAATGTTTCTTTCGGGGCAAATACCTTTGATTCCTGAAACAGGAAAATTTGTCGAAGGTGGAATCAAGGAGCAAACCGAACAGGTGTTGAAAAATATAACTGCAGTGCTTGCTGCTGCGGGTTGTTCGTTTGAGAATATTGTTAAAACAACTTGTTTTTTATCTGATATTTCGAATTTCGCAGCAATGAACGAAGTTTATAAAACTTATTTTTCTGAAAATTTTCCTGCTCGTTCAACGTATGCAGTTGCAGGTTTGCCGTTAGGTGCGTTAATCGAGATAGAAGTTATTGCCTCGAAATAAGAATTTATGGAGAAAAAAAAGAAAAAGAAGTTAACTTATCGCCGACTTTTGCAATTATTTGCGAAGTCTGACAAGCGTTATGACGAGAAACTTGCGAAGGAACGTCAGGAACGCGATGAGAAACTTGAGAAGGAGCGTCAACTGCGTGAGCAGGAATTTGCCTTGAGTAAACAAGAGGCAGAGCAACGTAAGAAAGAATATGACGAGCAACTTGTGAAGGAGCGTCAACTGCGTGAGCAGGAATTTGCTTTGCGTAAAAAAGAATATGACGAGAAACTTGAGAAAGAGAGTCAGTTGCGTGACGAGCAACTTGTGAAGGAACGTCAGGAACG
Organism: Rikenella microfusus; assembly: GCA_020719385.1. Taxonomy (GTDB): domain Bacteria; phylum Bacteroidota; class Bacteroidia; order Bacteroidales; family DYQK01; genus DYQK01. Next base: position 17,394 of record DYQK01000052.1, read on the forward strand.
CGAACAACGAGAGAAAGAATTTAACGAGAAAATGAGTAAAATGTTTTCTATCACTGATAAAAAAATCGGTGAGATAACAAATACTCTCGGTAAATTTGCTCAAGAAATGGTTGCACCAAAATTGACTGAGTTATTTCAGAAACGTGGTTTGCAAATTCAAACTATCGCACATAACATTTTTGGGGTGAAGGACAATAAAAAATTTTACGAGATTGATTTATTGCTTGTTGGTCCGCAAGTGGTTGTTATTGTGGAGGTAAAAACGAAATTGTCGGTGGAATATGTCAATGATCATCTTGAACGTTTGGATAAAATCGAAGAGATTGCCCCGAATCTTGGAAATTTGAGCGGGAAAGTTATTTATGGAGCAGTGGCAGGAATTATTATTGAACAAGATGCTGACCGTTATGCGTACAAAAAAGGATTATTCGTTGTGCGACAAAACGGTAATCTTGTAGAAATTTCAAATGATGAGAATTTTGTTCCCAAAGAATGGCGAAGTGAATATTAAAAAATTAATTTTATGGAGGTAAAAATTTCTGTTCTTAGCGAGAATACCGACAAACAAATGGTTCATTTGAAAAATTTTCTCGAGAAAAAAGGCATCGAGGAATTGGAATCGGTAGCGATTCTTCGCAAAGAACATAACGCAGGGCAAATGGGATTAGGTGCAATTGGCTCAACTCTTATTGCGGTAATTCAAGCGGCAAGCGCACCTTTGGCAGAATTGGTAAAATCATTGTCAGTTTATGTGGAAACTTACAAGACAAAAATTGAATTGACGAACCAATATGGAGAGAAAATTCTGTTAGAAACTCGACATTTGGATGAGAAAGGAATAAATCAGCTGATTTCGACATTTTTTAAACGAGAAATCTCTTCTGAATAAAATTTATTTCCCCGACATTTTACTAAAAAGTTGGGGAAATTAGTTCTATCGCACTAATGTTCCGAGTCCGAGAAGGTATTCACTCACTTTTAGTCCTTTATTTTTAATGTTTGATTTACTAATTTCGAAAGAAATTCTGCCATTTTCATCAATAAAATTGACACATGCGCCGCGCGCCGAGAGTCCGATTTTTTCAGTAACAATTAAAGTCGGAAAACCTGCTGTTTTACCCAAAATAGCCGTTAAATCGCTGCTTTTGAGTTTCGGAATATACAAAATATGACACTTCTCTACTTGACTCAGCGAGGCATATTCCTTGACCACAATCGTTTGATTTCCAACTTTTTTCTTCTCCGCAACAATCATTAGAGAACGGGTAATATCGGATTTTCCATAGACTCCGATAATAAAATCGTTTTTGGAATAATTCGCAGGCCATTCGATTTCTTTCGTAAAACTATAAATATAAATTGCTTTAAACTTTTCATTCTGACCATATGCAGAGAACGAAAAGAAAACAATTAAAAATCCTATCAGATATATAATTCTCATATTTTCAAAGAGTTAAGGTTTTTTGAAAAAAAATTAATTTTTAGAATAACAAAGTTTAATAGTCTGATGACGCAAAAACGGTTTTATCATATAATTTTTGTTTAAATAATTAAATTTAATGTCCATAAAAGTTTCCATAATTAAGCTGCTATCATATTCATCTCGGTTTTTGTCGAAAAAACTTACCAAAGATAACTCAATTTTTTCATAAGAAATATAAAAATATTCACGAAAACGTTGTTTTATGAAATCGTTAAAACAGTTTTCAAATTTTTTAATAATTTCGTCTGCTTTAAAAGTTTTCGATTTTAATTCTACCAAAAATAATCCATATCCTCTTGATTTACAAGCAATAACAATTAAACAATCAGGAGATTTCGGTGTTTCTGATAAATGTAAATTATTATAAAATTTGTCTACTTTGATAATCAAAATATCATCTTTTGGAATATCATTCGAAAAAATTATGCTTGATTGGTTTTCTTTGCATTCGTTTATTACAAAATTTTTTAAACGAGAATCATTTTTTATTTTTTTGAAATCCATTTTTACAAAAAATTAAGAGATATTATTTTGTTTTTCGATAATTTGCATCCTTTCATTGTAGAGTTGCTTAGTAATTGCAGCAAAATTATTATCTTTGATACCTTCATCAGTAGTAGTCATATCATTTGCGTCAATACTTCCATGCTTGGTTTTAATTAAACGAAAACTTTCAACTTCCGAAGTAATTATTTTTTTGTCTAAAATCAAATTTATCAATTTGAAAAACATATAATTGCTGTGTGTAGTGCAAACAATTTGCAGTCCTTGATTTGCAAGTTCTGTAAAAATTTCCATCAACAAAACTTGTGCTTTGGGGTGCAAATGAACTTCTGGTTCCTCGATAAAAAGCAAACTTCCACGATTTACAATATATTTTAGATATGCAACAACCAATGACAATTCAGAAATCATTGAGGAAGTTTGCCACAATTCTAATTTCAATTTTGTTTTATTCTCGTGAAATTCAATTTTTCTCGTTAATTCGTTAAAAACAACTTTCCCATTTAAAATATTTTTTTCGATTTTTTTTGCTAAATAAGTAAAGTCAGTTTTATTTTTTTCGTTGATTTTAGTTAATTCAAGGAAAAAATCGGAAATTGGTTCTGACAAATTTGGTAATTCGACTTTTGTATTTTTTAATAAAAAGCGTCTTTGCGAAAGTTCAGAAAAAATCATATTAAAATTATTCATCGCCAAATATAAACCTGACCGTGAAGCAGGTAAAAAATATAATGGAAAACCATAAAAACCTATTTTCCCTGAAAGTTTCATCTTTTTTTCGTACAATTTACAAATTATTTCTGAATTTTCTGAAATAATTGAGATAGAAAAATCACTTTTTGAAAATTTATTGTGTAAGTCCTCCAAATTTTGAGAGAAAGTATTTTGAAAAGATTCTGTCAAAAAATCTGCGCCATAAAGTCCTAAGTTTTTCAAAATCAAATAGATGACACTTACTGCGTAAGATTTTCCTACATTATTTTCTCCGTAAAGTAAATGTAGTTTTTTACTTGTGTCAAATTCGAATTTTCGAATGGGACCAAAATTTTCTATTACAATTTTCATAAAACATTTTTATTATATAACGTAAAAATTTGTGAAAAAGTATTTACTTTACAGAATTTTGTACAAATTAAAACTCCGAAAAGCAAGAGTCAATAATAATGGAATGAGTGCAATATCAAAGCGTTGCGGAATAATTGCCCACACAAATAAACTTGTCAAACTTATCAACGAAGTGATTAAAAAATATATTTTAATATAATTTTTTTTCTCTTTTTTTAACAAAAAAAATGCCACAATTAAGTGTGTTGGCAAAGCCCAGATTAAATTCCAATTTTGAACTGTGGTTTTGTGATCGGTGAAAAACCATAACAAAATAAACAAAACACTAAATATTCCGACAATAAAAAATAAAGTTGCGTCAATTCCGTAAAAAATTCGTTGTCTGTGATATTCGATTCCACTTATTAAGAGCAAAATTACAAAAATATTCCACAAAATAACATTCGGCGAGAGAAAAAAGTACGAATTTTTTGTTTTTTTTGCTGCTTCGAAATAAAAATGTTCTTTTTTTATCAACGGTTTATAACTTCCGTCAGACAAAATTTTTGCTTTTGCGAATGCTCTTTTCAAATATCGCGGCAAAAACATCATGGTCCAATGCGAAATCAAATTATCTGTTTTTTGTCCCAAAACTAAGTTTATTCCGAGACTTTCCCAACGAAAATTCTCGTTTAATTGTTGGTCTAAAAGGTCGCGAAATGTGGTATTTTTTTCGTACAAAGAAGTATCGAAAACTACTTGATTATCAAGTTGTTTCGCAAGAATATCTCTCAATCTTGAGGCACAATTATCAAAGAAAAAATCGTAATGATAAAATTTATTTTCAGGCAATCTGTTCCATTCCAAAAAATCGAAAATTTTTTGTTTCTGCTCTTGTGTTAAATTCAGTTGTTGCTCAAAAATTCCCCGATTTTCCTCAATATATGAATTTATAAAATGTTCGAAACTCGAAACAGACACAAAATATGGCAGTTGACCGCGGCAAAATTTCACATAAAAATTTTCCGTATTAAAATTAAAAGTGCCATAATTATAAACCCAATCGATTTGATTTGTCGAATCCTGCACGCGAAACGCACTATGTCCGAAGGCAACATAAAGTTCAGCACCTGCATCGCAAGTGAGAAGGGAAATTTCTGCTTTTTCAGACAACTTTGAAGTCGAGAAAACATTGAAAACAAAGAAAAAAGTAAACAAAAACGAAAAAAAATATTTCATCGAAAATTTTAATTTTACGTTAAAAACATCTTTGCAAAAATAAATAATTTTCGCAAAAAATAAAAACTTTTGTGAAAAATTTGAGAATTTTTTGTAAAAAATAAAAAAAATGCTACGCAAAAAAACGTAGCAAAGTTTTTTATCTGTCAAGTTTAAATTTTTCTCCGAGATATTTTTTGCGAACTTCCTCGTCATTGGCGAGTTCCTCGGCTGTGCCTGCCCGCAAGATTGTTCCCTCGTACAAAAGATATGCCCTGTCGGTGATAGTTAGCGTTTCGTGAACGTTGTGGTCGGTGATTAAAATGCCGATATTTTTAGTTTTCAATTTTGCAACAATTGCCTGAATATCTTCAACGGCTATTGGGTCAACGCCTGCAAAAGGTTCGTCAAGTAAAATAAATTTCGGATTAATTGCTAATGCGCGGGCAATTTCGGTGCGTCTGCGTTCGCCGCCTGAGAGTTGTATGCCGAGACTTTTCCGTACTTTCTGTAACCCAAATTCGTCAATAAGAGATTCTAAACGTTCTTTTTGTTCGTTTTTTGAGAATTTTGTCATTTCCAAAATCGCTTTAATGTTGTCTTCGACAGATAATTTGCGAAAAACGGATGCTTCTTGCGGCAAATAACCAATTCCGAGTTGAGCTCTTTTGTACATTGGTTCTGCGGTAATATTTTTTTGGTCTAAAAAAATACTGCCCGCGTTGGGTTTTATTAGTCCGACGGTCATATAAAATGTTGTAGTTTTTCCTGCTCCGTTGGGACCGAGAAGTCCGACTATTTCGCCTTGATTCAATTCCACAGAAGCACCTTTGACGACCATTCGCTTTCCATATTTTTTTTCTAACTTTTGCGTGTAAAGTTTCATTATTTATTTGGAATTTTTAACATCATCGGCGACAAAGATAATGTATTTTTTGAAAATTACAAATACAAATATTGCGAAGTGAAATAAAAAAAATCTGTTAAATATTTTTCAATTTAACAGATTTTTTATTTGTTACAACACAATTATTTTGCAAGTGTGCAATTTTC
>DYQK01000272.1 GCA_020719385.1 Rikenella microfusus
TCGCAGCGATATTTTTATTTTCAATAAATTTATTCGCACAAACAGAAAAACGAATCGCCCTTGTGATGGGAAATGCCAATTACGGCGGCGGACAAACACTCAAAAACCCCGTCAATGATGCAGAGTTGATGAAAACAACACTCGAAGAACTCGGTTTTGAAGTAATGTTGCTCAAAGATGCAACGTTAAAACAAATGCAAGACGTAATAACTGATTTTGCAAAAAAAATACCCAATTATAATGTTGCGTTGTTTTATTATGCGGGGCATGGCGTGCAAATCGACGGAGTGAATTATCTCATCCCCATTGATGCAAAACTCGAAACAAAATTGCAAATAAAATATCAAACCATTGATATTAGCGATATTAACACGGCTTTTGCACAAAATTCTGAACATTTGAATATTATGATTCTTGATGCGTGCCGAGATAATCCACTTTGTTCTTGGATGCGAAGTATCGGAAATCGAGGGTTTAAATCGATGAGTAATCAACCCATAGGAACGATTATTGCGTTTGCCACTAAAGAAGGAGAAACAGCAAGTGACGGAACACGTAATAACGGACTCTTCACTGAAAAATTGGTGCAACAAATGAAAACACGACAAAATATCACCGAAGTGTTTGAAAATACACGCATCGAAGTGTTAAAAGCAAGCAACAAAAAGCAATGTCCACAAGAATGGAATATGTTAACGGGTAAGTTTTACTTCAAAAATGTGGAGGAAAAACAGAAAAAGACAAGTAAAAAAGTCATCGAAGTGGAAGAGGAAATCATCGAAACTTACGGAATAATAGAATTAACACCTGAAATAACGGGCAAATTACTCTTAGACGGACAGGTGATAAAAACCATCACTGTACTGAACAGCAAACAGACGCTGCGAAATATTCCCACAGGAAATCATACGTTAAGCATTGAGGGAAGCGAAAATTGGACACAGCAAATTTCTGTTGCGAAAGATGAAACCGTTAAAATTACTGCGAAAAGTACGAAAAAACAAGTTGCTCCTGTAGTAAAAAAAGAAGAAAACAAAAATACTGAAGTTTTGGAAAATGAGTTCACCGAATCCGTAACAGGAATGCGTTTTGTCCTCGTCAAAGGCGGAACATTTCAGATGGGAAGCAACGATGCAGATGCAGGCGATAATGAAAAACCTGTTCACTCTGTTACGGTTTCTGATTATTACATTGCGGTAACAGAAGTTACGCAGAAGCAGTGGGTAGCAATAATGGGTACTAATCCTTCGAATTTTAAAGGAGACAATTTGCCTGTGGAGAA
>DYQK01000053.1 GCA_020719385.1 Rikenella microfusus
GGGTAATTCACAGTTAAATGGTACTTTTAATTGCTTTTTAAAAGAATTAAAAGTATTATTTTTTAACTCTTTTTAAAAAATATTTTTTTCTTTTTGAGAAAAATTATTTATTTTTGCAAAGTTAAAATTTAGTTTTTCTATGGAGAATAAAATTCCTTCAGTTTTAATAGTTATGGGCAGCACTTCAGATTTGTCTGTTATGGAAAAAGCCGCAGAATTTCTCAATGAAATGAAAATTCCTTTCGAAATTCACGTACTTTCTGCTCATCGAACACCCGATGAAGCAGCAAATTTGTCGAGAAATGCTGCACAAAGAGGTGCAAAAATTATTATCGCAGGAGCAGGCGGCGCTGCACATCTTCCCGGCGTATTAGCCGCTTTCACAACATTGCCTGTTATTGGAGTGCCTGTAAAATCAAGCAATTCCATCGATGGTTGGGATTCTATTTTGTCAATTTTGCAAATGCCTTCAGGAATTCCTGTGGCGACCATGGCATTAGACGGAGCAAAAAATGCCGCTATTTTCGCAACACAAATTCTCGCAACTTCCGACAAGGAATTGCAAAAAAAATTAATAGAATTTAAAAATTCTTCTGCGAAAAAAGTTCTCGAAGCAGCAAATGAAATTGCAAAAATCAATAAATTTCAGTACAAAATCAATTAATTAACATCAGTTATGAGTGTTGATATTCGAGAAATAAACGAAAAAGTACAGAAAGAAAGTGCTTTCATTGATATGATAAATATCGAGATGAATAAAGTTATTGTCGGGCAAAGGCATCTTATTGATGGGCTTCTTATCGCAATGCTTTCCAACGGTCATGTTTTGTTAGAAGGCGTTCCTGGGTTGGCGAAGACCTTGGCAGTCAATACGTTAGCCCATATTATTGATGTTCCTTTTAATCGTATTCAGTTTACTCCTGACCTTCAGCCTGCCGATTTAGTCGGAACAATGATTTATAGCAGTAAAAATGAGGAATATATCGTCAAGAAAGGTCCCATTTTTGCGAATTTTATTCTTGCAGATGAGATTAACCGTTCTCCTGCAAAAGTTCAAAGTGCGCTGCTTGAGGCAATGCAAGAGCGACAGGTAACAATTGGGTTAAATACTTATAAACTTCCTGAACCTTTTATGGTTCTTGCTACGCAAAATCCGCTGGAGCAAGAAGGAACATATCCCTTGGCAGAGGCACAAGTTGACCGTTTTATGTTGAAATTATTGATTACTTATCCCAAAAAAGAGGAAGAATCTTTGATTATTCGACAAAATATCGCAAAAACGTTTCCTACTGCGTCAAGAATTTTCAAAGCAGACGACATAACACAAGCAAGAAATGTTGTCAAAGAAGTTTATATGGACGAAAGAGTTGAACGTTACATCATTGACATCGTTTTCGCAACGCGTTTTCCTGCTGATTATAAACTTGCTGATTTGAAAAATTTAATTTCCTACGGCGGCTCGCCGCGCGCAAGTATTGGTTTGTCTATTGCGGCAAAAGCACATGCGTTTATTAAGCGTCGAGGTTATGTTTCTCCCGAAGATGTTCGCGCAATTTGCCACGATGTGATGAGACATCGAATCGGTTTAACTTACGAGGCAGAGGCAGAGAATATCTCAAGCGAGGATATTATTAATAAAATATTGAACACCGTCGAGGTGCCGTAAAATTATGGAGGCAACCGAATTATTGAAAAAAGTTCGCAAAATCGAGATAAAAACGCGAAAACTTTCGCACAATATTTTTGCAGGCGAATATCATAGTGCGTTCAAAGGTCGCGGAATGTTGGTTAGCGAAATCCGAGAATATCAATACGGAGACGATTTTCGAGATATTGACTGGAAAGTTACTGCTCGATTTCAACATCCTTTCGTTAAAGTTTACGAAGAAGAACGAGAGTTGACCGTTATGCTGCTCATTGATGTCAGCGAATCGAAAGATTTCGGCACACAAAATCAAATCAAACGAGACTTGATGACAGAGTTAGCCGCCATTTTGTCCTTCTCGGCTATCGAAAATAATGACAAAGTCGGAGTAATTTTTTTCAGTAATCAAATCGAAAAATTTATTCCGCCAAGAAAAGGGAAAAAACATATTCTCCGCATTATCCGAGAGTTAATCGATTTCGAACCCAAAGAGAAAGGCACTGACGTTGGTCTTGCGTTGCGATATTTAACGAATGCCATCAAAAGACGAAGCAGTGCGTTTATCATTTCTGATTTTATTTCGCCTGATTTTAAAAAACCGCTGCAAATTGCGAATCATAGACACGAAATTTTTGGGATTCAAATTTTTGATACTCGCGAAACAGAAATTCCCAATATCGGAATGATTTATCTTCGCAACACAGAAACGGGAAAATTGGTTTGGGTTGATACTTCGAGCAGAGAATTTCGAAAAAATTATTTTTATTCTTGGCAACAAAATCGACAAAAACTCAAAGAAACTTTTGCGACTTGCGGAATAAATTATGTTTCTATTGCGACAAACGAGAATTTTACAAAACCTTTGATGTCTTTGTTTAAGAAAAAATAACTTTTCGAAAAAAATTTTAAATTTTTTTCACTTTTCCAAGAAAAAAGATTTGTTTTTTTGGAAAAGTTTTTATCTTTGCCCAAATTCTTTTTAATAAAAAAATGATTATGATGGAAAGAAATTGTCTCGAATATCGTTTAACTTCTGTTTTTATCGGTGCTGTTTCCTCCGACAACGGAGATATTACCGAGAAAGAAATGAACAAATTGGTTGAAATGCTGCAAAAAGTATATCAAGAACTCAATATTGAACTTGATGCGGATTCTTATCTCAATGATTGTTTCGAAGATTTAAACGAAATTGAGGAGGACCAGGCGGTTTACATTGTTACCGAATCCATAAAATATCTCAAAGAATTCTATTTCACCGAGAAATTAATTTTCCTCACAAAAGCAATTTATGAAGTTGTGGGTGCCGATTTAATGTCTCGCGAGGAAAGGCGTTTTATGGAAAAATTAAAAGAAGCATGGATGGTAGAAATTGAAGAAAAAACGTTGTAAATTTCAAAAACCTGTCAGATTTCGGACAATTTGGCAGGTTAAAAATTAAAATTCTTTCGAAAAATGATTTTTTTATACAATTTTTTCATTCGAAGTTATATTTTTTTGATTCGCATTGCTTCGTTTTTCAATAAAAAAGCGGAATTGTGGATAAATGGGCGAAAAAATATTTTACAAAACATTGAAAATCAACTCAAAAGCCCAGAAAAACGCATTTGGATTCATTGTGCCTCATTAGGTGAATTTGAGCAAGGAAGACCGATTATTGAAACGTTGAAACGCAATTTTCCGCAATACAAAATTTTTCTCACATTTTTTTCGCCCTCAGGTTTTGAGGTAAGAAAAAATTATTCGCTTGCCGATTATATTTTTTATCTTCCCGCCGATACGCCCAAAAATGCAAAACGTTTTATTGACCTAATTGCCCCGAAAATGGCTTTTTTTGTGAAATATGAATTTTGGTATAATTATCTTAATTATTTGAAAATCAAAGAGATACAGACCTATTTAATTTCAGGAATTTTTCGAGAAAATCAAATATTTTTTCGATTTTATGGAAAATGGTATAGAAAATTATTGACAATGTTTTCGCATTTATTTGTTCAAAATGAAGTCTCAAAACGTTTATTAGCAAGCATTTCGATAGAAAATGTTACTATTTCGGGCGACACGCGTTTCGACAGAGTGCTTGAAGTGGCAAAACAAAGCAAAGAATTGACGGTTTTGAACAATTTTAAAAATAATTCTTTCGTTTTTATTGCTGGAAGCACTTGGAAACCCGATGAATCTTTGATAATTCGTTACATAAACGAAACTTTGTTGCCGATAAAATTTATCATTGCTCCTCACGAGATTCTTGAGTCGCACATCGAAAACTTAATTTCTCAAATTCAGAAAAAAACACTTCGATATTCGCAAGCATCAAATCTTTCGGAGGCAGAAGTTGTTGATAATCAAGTACTTATTATTGACAATGTTGGAATGCTTTCGAGTGCGTATTCTTACGGGAATGTTGCGTATGTTGGTGGTGGTTTTGGTGTTGGAATTCACAATGTTTTAGAGCCTGCGGTGTGGAAAATTCCTGTGATTTTTGGAAAAAAATATCAGAAATTTAACGAAGCAGTTGAGTTAATTAAGAGAGCGGCTGCTTTTTCGATTTTAAATTATGAAATGTTGCGAAATTTAATTGACAAATTTTTCGAAAATCAACATTTTTGTGTCGAAACGGGCGAGAAAGCATTTTTGTATATTGTTGAAAATCAAGGTGCTACGGAAAAAATCTTTTCTCAAGTGAATTTTTAATTTTTTTTTGCGAAAAAATGTTTTTATATGCAACTTTTTTTTATCTTTGCAAGTCTTATTCTTAAACAAATTTTTCGTTTATTTTTAAAATAAAACTGCAATGAAACGCAACTTTTTTAAAACACTTTTGGTGTTAGCATTTTTTAGTTTTATTGGTTTTTCCTGCGAGCAAATCGAGATTGTTCCAGAGGAAGTTCCCGATGCCGAACCTGCAAAAGCATCGATGGAAGGCGAAACCTCAACTATTGCTGTCTTTGACCTCATAAACACAGTCGCAACAGGCGAGACAGACGTCGGTGAGAATTTTGAGAAAAAATCATTGAATGTTGATAGTGTAAAACCTTATACAGTTATTGTTGACACCATTGTAAAACAACTGACGATTATTTTCCCCGAAGCAGGTGCAAAATTTAAAGGAAAAACAATGAAAGGAACGATTTTCGCTTCGTTTTCTAAACTTTGTTACCCTGGAAATACCACGGTAGTTGTTTCCTTCAATAACTTTTTTATTGACAACAAAAAAATGAGCGGGAAGATTACTTTATCTTGTATTTTTGAAAATCACGTTCCAATGTTTATCATTAATGCTGTCGGAATGGGAATGAAACATTCTGATACAAGCGATGTTTCGTGGAATTCGAAAGACACGATTCTCTGGGAAACGGGTTATCTCACTCCTGACAACTATTCGGATGATGTTTTTAAAATTTGGGGTGCAAGCACAGGAACAGGTATCAAAAAGAAACCTTACACCGTTACAATTAAAAAGGCAAATAATTTGTTAAAATCGGCAGATTGCGAATATCTCAAATCAGGGATAATTGAAATTCTCGAAGGAACAAGCAAAACAACCATCGATTTTGGAAATGGAACAGCAACACCTACCTGCGACAGCGAATATACCGTTACTATGGACGGCAAAAAAATTCGTTTGAAATTGTAATTTTGTCTATGAAAATTTTATTTTTCTTTGTAAACAGTTCTCTTTTTCAGAAAAAAACAAGAGAACTGTTTATTTTCTTTGAAAAAAATTATATCTTTGCCGCAAAAGAAAAAAATATTTTTATGAAAAATTTTTTGTTATTGATACTTTTCATTTTTTCTTTTCACTCATTTTCCCAAAATTCAACTACAAATAAAATAGATAGTTTATTATCTATTTTACAGAAATCGCAAGAAGACTCTAACAAAGTACTCTTGTTAAATGATTTAGCATTTCAGTATTTGCGTTCAGATACCAAAAAGGCAATGAAATTTGCTACAGGAGCATTAGAATTATCAAATAAATTGAAGTTTACAAAGGGAATCGGTGTTTCGTATAGAAATATTGGAAGCATCTACACTGTTGATAATCAATTTGAAGAGGCATTGAAAAATTATTTTTCAAGTTTAGAAATTTATAATGAAATAAACGATTTTCGAGGAATCGCAACTGTTTACAACAACATTGGAATTGTATATTCTAATCAAGGAAATTATGAATTGTCTATTGAAAATTCAAGAAAAGCATTGCAAATTTACGAATCTTTAAATGATAGTAGTGGAATAGGAAAATCATTTGGTAACATTGGTAGATTGTATCTTCAAAAAGGAGATTATATGCAGTCCTTAGATAATTTTTTCAAGGGATTAAAAATTCAGGAAAACCTAAAAAACAAAGAAATTTTAATAAATTATTATAATGGAATTGGTTCTGTGTTAATTGCACAAAAAAAACATCATCAAGCACTTGAATATTTTGAGAAATCTTTGAAAATTGCTACAGAATTAAAACAAAAATTAGGAATTGCGTCTGCTCATATTAATATTGGTCAGTTGCTGTATCAAAAACAGGAGTATGAAAAATCTATCGAAAATTATGAAAAAGCACTCATTTTATATGAGGAACTAAAATTGAAACGACAGATTTCGATGTGTTATAATAATCTTGGTGAAATTTATAACATTTTGAAAAATTACGAGAAAGACCTCGTTTTTTATGAAAAAAGTTTAAAAATTCGCGAGGAAACAAAAGACAAAAAAGGAATTGCCATTTGTTACGAGGGAATCGGTAAACATTATCTTGATACGAAAAGTCTTGGAATTGCTGTTCAATATCTCACAAAAGCATTGAACATTGCTCAAGAAATTTCTGCTCTCGATATCATTAACGGCACTGCGAAGAAGTTGAGTCAAGCAAATGCAGAAATGGGCAATTTTCAGCAAGCATACGAATTTCACGCTCTCTATAAAAATACTTCGGATTCTCTGTTTAATAAAAATATGCTTGACAATTCTCTTCAGTTATCGATGCAGTATGAGTTTGATAAAAAACAGAAAGAACAAGAATTAGAGCAAAAACGTCAGCGCGAGGTTCAGGAAAAAGAAATTCAACAACAACGACTTTTAACGTTATTTTTTATTTCTCTGTTCGGTTTAATGGCGGTTTTGGCGGTCATCATTTTTCGAAATAACCGTATTCAACGCAAAACTAATCGTCAACTTGCTGTTCAAAAAATTGCTATTGAGTTTAAAAATAACGAATTGCATCAGAAAAATGTCGAAATCGAAGCACAAAGAGACGAGATAGAAAATCAAAATGTCGCACTTGAGTCGCAAAGAGACTTAGCTTTGTGTCAAAAAGAGGAAATCGAGCAGCAGAAAAAAGAAATTACCGACAGCATCAGGTACGCACAACGAATTCAAATGGCAATTTTGCCTCAAGAAAATGTTTTTGAAAATGTTTTCGAGAAATATTTTATTCTTTTTAAACCTCGCGACATCGTTTCGGGAGATTTTTATTGGGCAACAACGAGGGAAAATAAAATTTTCATCGCCGCCGCAGACTGCACAGGTCACGGTGTGCCGGGTGCTTTTATGTCAATGTTGGGAATTTCGTTTTTAAATGAAATTGTCAACAAAAATAACATCACTCAACCTGCGGAAATTTTGAATCGGTTGCGAGAAAACATTATCGCTACGTTGCAACAAACAGGCAAAAGAGGTGAACAGCAAGATGGAATGGATATTGCCCTTTGTTCAATAAACAAAGAAAACAATATTCTCGAATATTCGGGTGCATACAATTCTTTGTATTTGTTTCGAAAATTGAGAAATCTCAATGAAAATGAGTCAGATGCGGGACATAATATTGAGTTTACAGAAACTAAAGCCGACAGAATGCCCATTGGAATTTACATTAAAGAAACAAAACCTTTTACAAACAACGTTTTAACTATTCAAAAAGATGACGCAATTTATCTTTTTTCAGATGGTTATCTCAGTCAATTTGGCGGATTAAACGGTTCGAAATTTAAGGGCGAAAAGTTTAAAACAACTTTACGTTCTTTGCAAAACCGCGAAATGCCGCAACAAAAAGAGATTTTAGAAAAAATGCTTCGCGAATGGCAAGGCGAACTTCCGCAAACTGACGATATTTTAGTTATTGGAATTAAATTGTAAAAAATTATGTCTCGCAAATTAAAAATGTCTGAATTAAATCGCAAGAGTGTTATTGAGTTTCAAAATGCGGAAAAATTTCCGTTTGTTGTTGTTCTTGATAATGTTCGCAGTCTGAATAATGTTGGTTCTGCGTTTCGCACTTGCGATGCTTTTTTAATCGATAAAATATTTTTGTGCGGAATAACAGGAAAACCGCCCAACGCAGAGATTCATAAAACTGCTCTCGGTGCAGAGGATTCGGTGAAATGGGAATACTTCGCAAATACTCTCGAAGCAGTAACTTTTCTCAAAAATGAAGGTTATAAAATTATTGCCCTCGAACAAACAGAAAATAGCACTTCGCTTTCGGAATATAAAATCGAGAAAAATGAAAAATTTGCGTTAATTTTTGGAAACGAAGTAAAAGGTGTAGAGCAAGAAATTATAAATTTTTGCGATGAATGTATAGAAATTCCTCAATTTGGGACGAAACATTCGTTGAACATATCTGTTTCTGTCGGAATTGTGCTTTGGGAAATGATTTTTCAATATCGAAATTTAATTTTTGAAAATTTTGTGTAAAAATATCACTCAATAAACAAATTTTTTTGTTTATTCAACGAATAAAAAGTAATTTTGCAACGAAATTTCTGATCAGAATTTTATGAAAAAATTATCTATTTTATTCAGTTTTGTTTTAATGTTTTTTGTTTTGCAAGTCTCGGCACAAAAATATCAGACGCAAAAAGCAAAAGACGCAAACGGTTATGATTATGAAACCGTGAAAAATGACCCACTCGGTTTGCGAATTTACACCTTAAAAAATGGGTTAAAAGTCTACTTGTCGGTCAATAAAGATGAACCAAGATTGTCCTTCGCTACTGCGGTCAAAGCGGGTGCCGCCGAAGACCCACGAGAAACAACAGGTTTAGCCCATTATCTCGAACATATGATGTTCAAGGGTTCGCAAAAACTTGGTACAACAGATTGGGAAAAGGAAAAACTTTTGATTCAACAAATATCAGATTTGTTCGAGAAACATCGAAAAACCAATAATCCCGAAGAAAAAAAACGAATTTATGCACAAATCGACAGCGTTTCACAAATTGCTTCGAAACTTGCCGTTGCCAACGAATATGACAAATTTGTCTCATCCATAGGTGCAAAAGGAACTAACGCTTTCACTTCTAACGACCAAACTGTTTATCTCAACGACATTCCTGCCAACGAATTGGAAAAATATTTGTTAGTCGAAAGCGACAGATTTCAAAATCTCGTTCTTCGTCTTTTTCACACCGAATTAGAAACCGTTTACGAAGAGTTTAATATGTCTCAAGATAGAGATGACGAGAAAGTTACTGACGCAATGGATGGTGCTTTGTATAAAATTCACCCCTACGGCATTTCTGTTATTGGAAAAGGCGAACATTTGAAAAATCCATCGATGGTCAACATTATGAATTTTTATCACACTTATTATGTTCCCAACAACATCGCCATTTGTATTTCGGGAGACATCGATTTTGAAAAAACCATTCAACTTGTTGATAAATATTTCGGCAAAATTCCTGCCAATAAAAATATTCCGAAACGACCAACGTACACCGAAGCCCCAATTGCTAAACCCGAAATTAGAGAAGTTTTCGGTCCCGATGCAGAAAGTTTGCAAATGGCTTTTCGATTAAACGGTTATAAATCCGAAGACAGACTCTACGGAATGATTGCTGGCAGATTATTGACCTGCGGCGACGCAGGAATCATCGATTTAGATTTAGTACAACAACAGAAGGTCTTGAACGCTTATGGCGTTTATTATTCGTTGAAAGATTATTCCGCTCTTTATCTTGGAGGAAGTCCACGCGAGGGACAAAAACTCGAAGAAGTGAAAGATTTACTTCTCGCACAAATCGAGAAATTGAAAAAAGGAGAATTTGACGAAACAATGATTCAAGCAATTGTCAACGATATTCGTTTTGAATTTATAAAATCTACCGAATCAAATCGCCGAATCGGAGCAATGATGAATGTTTTTGTGCAGGAAATGGAATGGGCTGATTATCTCGCTTTTTATGATAAACTTGAAAAAGTGACGAAAAAGCAAATTGTCGATTTTATGAACAAAAATTTCAAAGAGAATTACGTTGTTGTTTACAAACGAAAAGGCGAGGACAAAAACGTAATGAAAGTTGAAAAACCCAAAATCACTGCACTCAACATCAACCGAGACGCACATTCGAAGTTTTATGACGAAATTGCAGCAATGAAAGTTGAACCGTTTAAACCTGTTTTCGTTGATTTCAAAAAAGAAATTTCGAAGCAAGAATTTGCCAAAGGAATCGATTTAAGTTATTTGAAAAATTCGACTAACGAAATTTTTTATTTGTACTACATTTTTGATATGGGCAAAAATCATAATTTAAAATTATCGCTTGCCATCGATTATTTGTATTATTTGGGTACAGAGAAATATTCCCCCGCAGAGTTAAAACGAGAATTGTTTAAAGCTGGACTCGAATTTTACGTTTATAGCAGCGATGACAAAAGTTATGCTTATATTTCGGGACTCGACAAATCCTTCGAAAAAGGCGTAGAATTGCTTGAACATATCTTTTCTTCGGCAAAACCTGACACCGAGGCGTATAAAAATTTTGTTGCCAGCATTCTCAAAGACCGAAAAGACGCAAAACTCAATAAATACAAAATTATGCAGGCAACCAGAAATTTTGGAAAATATGGCGAAAAATCTCCGTTTACAAATATCCTCTCAGAAGCAGAACTTTTGGCAGTAAATCCTGAAGAACTCGTGCAAATAATAAAAAGTTTATGTTCGTATAAACATCAAATTTTTTATTATGGGCAAAGTTCAGTGGAAAAAATTAAACCCATCTTAGCGAAATATCACAAAGTGCCTGCCGAATTAAAACCAATTCCGCAAGAAAAAGATTTTCCCGAACTCGCAACAGACAAGCCTAAGGTTTATTATGTTCATTATAATTTAGTGCAAACAAACATTTTTATGATGAGTAAAGATGTGAAATTTGATAAAAATTTATATTCCGAAGCCCAAGTTTTCAACGAATACTTCGGAGGAAACATGTCTTCAATAGTTTTTCAGGAAATTAGAGAAGCAAGAGCCTTGGCATATTCTGCGTATGGAACATATAGCTTCCCAAGTAAAGCAGGAAAATCAAATTATGTGGTTGGTTTTGTTGCTACGCAAGTTGATAAATTGAAAACTGCCACTGACGCAATGCTTGACTTAATGAACAAAATGCCACGCTCAGAAAAATCTTTTGACAATGCGAAAGAATCTTTATTGAAACAAATCGAGTCAGAAAGAATTGTTAAAAGAAGTATTTTTTGGACATATATGCAAAATAAAGACCTCGGTTTCGAAGAAGACATACGAAAAACCGTATACGAAAAAGCAAAAACCGCCACAATAGACGATTTGCAAAAATTCGTTGACATACACGTCAAGAATAAAAATTTTGTATTTTTGATTATTGGTGATAAAAACAAACTTGACATTCCAACACTCTCGAAACTCGGCGAAGTAAAAGAATTGACTCTCGAACAAATTTTTGGGTATTAAAATTTTTTTTCAATTTAAACGCTAACAGGTGATTAGAAAACTTGTTAGCGTTTTTTATCTTTGAGAAAAATTAAAATTTTTTTGAGAAAATATTAAAAACGTTGCCGTCTTTTGGAAAAGATGACAACGTTTAACATTCTGAAAAGAAATGATTTTACCAAATATCTGCTCGATTTTCTGGTTTGAGATATAATTTATCTCCTTCTTTGATTTCAGAGAATGATTCGTAAAATTTAGGATGGTTAAATAAACTGCCATTTACTCGGAATTTGCCTGGCGAGTGAACATCTTCTTTGACTTGTCTTGCCAATGCTTTGTCGCGAATATTGATTCTCCAAATTTGTGCGTAACCCAAGAAGAAACGTTGGTCGGGAGTAAAACCGTCAATTTTTGCAGATTTGTCCTTGCCTGCTAACGCAATTTGCAACGCATCATAAGAAACGTTTAAACCGCCGTTGTCTGCGATATTTTCGCCTAAGGTCAACTCACCGTTTACATGTAACGAATCGAGAACGGTAAAACTGCTAAATAGATTCACAAGAGATTTTGTTCGTTTATTAAACTCCTCTGCGTCTTGTTTTGTCCACCAATCTTTCATATTTCCGTCCTTGTCGTACATTCTGCCTTGGTCGTCGAAGCCGTGTGTGATTTCGTGTGCGATAACAACGCCGATTCCGCCATAATTAATTGGGTCGTCAGCATCCATATTGAAAAATGGAGGTTGCAAAATTCCTGCAGGAAAAACTATTTCGTTTTTACTTGCGTCATAATAAGCATTCACTTCCTGTGGATTCATTCCCCACTCGGTGCGGTCAACGGGTTTGCCGATTTTGCTCAAACTAAATTGCAACGCAAACTTCGAAGCACGCAAAATATTTAACGCATAAGCATCTTTTTTGATTTCGAGTGCAGAATAATCTCGCCACTTGTCGGGATAACCAACTTTTACCGTAATTTTTTCTAATTTTATGAGTGCTTCTTTCTTGGTTGCGTCACTCATCCATTTCAAATTCTCGATTCGAACTTTTAACGCTTTGCGAATATTCGAAACTAAAGCAATCATTCGCTCTTTCGCAGCGGGAGGAAAATGTTTCTCAACATACAACTGACCTATTGCCTCACCGAGACAAGCACTTGTAGTTTGCAAAACTCGCTTCCAACGTGGCGACATCTTCTCTTGACCACTTAAAAATTTGTTATAAAAATTGAAATTTTGCTCGACAAGTGCATTATTCAAATAACCTGCCGCACCGTTCAATAAATTCCAACGCAAATACATCTTCCAATCCTCAATATTCACAGATTTTAACATTTTATTAAATTCTGACAAAAATTTCACCTGAGCAACGTCAACTTCTTTTGCTTGCGGACAACCAATTTCAGTAATAAACGCTTTCCAATCCCAATTTGGGGCAAACTTTTGAAGTTCTTCGATGGTTTTTTTGTTATACAACTTCACAACATCGCGATTCTCAAGCATTGTATTTGACGCTTTGGCAAGTTGCAACTCAACAGCATACGTTTTTTGAGCAATCTTCTCGGCTTCTTCTTTTTTTGTACCGATTAACTCAAACATTTTTACGATATGTTTTTGATATTCTGCCTGAGTTTGTTTACTTTTCTCGTCAGTGTTGATATAATCGTCTCTGTCAGGAAGACCGAGACCGCTTTGCCAAATACCTGCAATAACTGATTCGCTATTTTTGGCATCTAAAGTCGAATAAAACGCAAACATCGGAGAACCAAGAACAACCCAAACCTCTGTTGACACTTTTTGAAAATCAGCAACGGTTTTTATTGCGTTAATTTTCTCGAAATATTCGGTTAAAACGCTTGCACCGTCTTTTTCAATTTTTGCAGAATCCATACCTGTTGCGTAAAGATCACCGATTTTTTGTTTATTACTCCCTTTTTGTGCAGACGAATCTTTTGCTGCACTCTCAACGATTTCCCGTAAAGCAACTAAATTGTCTTCATTAATTTGATGAAAAGCACCAAAAGACGATTTTTCAGCAGGAATCGGATTGTTTTTTAACCAACCACCGTTTGCGTATTGAAAAAAGTCATCGCCAGGCTTTGCGGTCAAATCCATATTCTTTGTATCTAAGGCAAGAACTTTCTTCTTGTCCTTCGAATCGTCAGTAGAATTTTTTTTGTCAGAAGAACCACCACAACCGTTTAACATTGTGAAAGAAAAAAGATAAGAAATTGCAATGAGAAATAATGGAATTTTTATTTTTTGCATAAAAATTTTGTTTTAAAATTTTTTACAAAAGTAATAAAAAGAATTATTTTCTCACTCTTTTTTACTTTTTTTTAATAATTTTTAACTTTTATTTTGAGAAAAAAGTTTTTCAGGATAAATAACGAAATACCAAATGATAAACGCAAATGATGACAAAATGATAAAAGCCTTGAAAATATTGGGCATTTCGGTATAACGCGTGACAAAACCTTCGAGAAAACCTGCGACAATAAAAATCGGGATTAGTCCGAATGTCATTTTTATTCCGTTTTGTGCCGCAAATTTAAAAGATGTAGTTCGCGAAAAAGTTTCAGGGAAAAGAATACTATTTCCCATCAACATTCCTGCTGCTCCCGCAACAGTTATCGCAAAAAGTTCTAATGTTCCGTGAATAAAAATTGTTAAAATGCAGATTTTCAACAAGTTATGTTGATAAAAAAGATACAAAAAACTTCCAATCATTATTCCGTTTGAGAATAAAATATAAATTGTTCCGATGGAGAGAAATATTCCAAAAATGAAGGCATAAAACGAGACAAAAATGTTATTTATAGATATTCCGAGAAACATTTCTGTTTGATTCACTTTTTTGTAAACCGCCATTGGGTCGTTGTCTTCAATGTTTTCTAACGTCATTTCGAGATAACGGTTTCCTAAAATCAAACGCACAAAAGTATCATCGTAAGCGGCAGATAATATTCCGATTCCGATGGAAACGAGAAAAACTATCAACGCAAAAGCGATATATTTTTTCTTTTCGAAAATAATTTTCGGAAAATCATACAACCAAAATTTTACGATTTGGTTTGTCTTCTCTTTTTTATTTCGATAAATAATTTGATGAGTTCGCGAGGCAAGCGAATTGAGATATTGAGTGATTCTACTTTGAGGAAAATAAGCACGAGAATACGACAAATCATCCGTAATTTGTATAAATAAATCTGCGATAACATCGGGTTTTTCAAGCGAAAGCGGGTTGTCAATAATATTCTCAAAATTTTGCCATCGTTCCGCATTTGAGTTAATAAACGAGATTTCTTTCATAAAAAAATTTTTTGCCAAAACAAAATAAAATTTTTGAGAAAACAAAATTTTTTCGGTGAAAAATGGGTTTAAAAAAATAAATTTTTGAAAAGTCATTTTTTTATAATTTTGTCTTTGAAAATAAATTTATAATTTCTATCTTGCGGCTTGAAAAAACACCATTTTTTGAAAACCTAAATAAAACATTACTAAATAGTTAAGAAAATAAACAGATGTTTATAGAAGAAATGACTCTCGAAGTTGCTACTCATTCTCGAACATTCACCTTTGAGGAAGCATACGAAAAGTGTGTTACATATTTCGATGGCGATGAGTTGGCGGCAAAAGTTTGGATAACAAAATATGCTTTGAAAGATTCTAACGGCAATTTGTACGAATCTTGTCCTGACGATATGCATCATCGAATTGCCTCTGAAATTGCGAGAATAGAGAAGTGTTACCCGAATCCTTTGTCTGAAGAGGAGATTTTTGCCATTTTACGCAATTTTCGTTATCTCGTTCCGCAAGGTGGACCAATGACGGGCATTGGGAATCCGTATCAAATTGCGTCTTTGTCGAATTGTTTTGTTGTCGGTGATAAAAAACCTGCAGATTCTTATGGCGGCATTTTAAAAATTGACCAGGAACAAGTGCAGTTGATGAAGCGTCGCGGCGGTGTTGGTCACGACCTTACGCACATTCGCCCGCAGGGAAGTGCTGTGATGAATTCTGCCCTTACGTCAACAGGTGTTGTTCCTTTTATGGAGCGATATTCGAATTCTACGCGTGAGGTTGCTCAAGATGGCAGACGCGGTGCGTTGATGTTGTCAATTTCGATAAAACATCCCGATGCTGAACATTTTATTAACGCAAAAACGGAGCAGAATAAAATTACAGGAGCAAATATTTCTGTAAAAATTGATGACGACTTTATGAAGTCGGTTTTAGAGAAGCGAAATTACGTTCAACAATTTCCTGTTGATTCGAAAACTCCGAAGTTTTCGAAAGTTATTGATGCTCGTTCTTTGTGGAGCAAAATTGTTCATAATGCGTGGAAATCTGCCGAGCCGGGCGTTTTGTTTTGGGACACAATTATTCGCGAGTCAGTTCCCGATTGTTACGCAGATTTGGGTTTTAAAACCGTCAGCACCAATCCTTGCGGCGAGATTCCGCTTTGCCCGTATGATAGTTGTCGGTTGTTGGCAATTAATTTATATAGTTATGTGAACGAACCGTTTACAAAAAATGCAAAGTTTGATTTTGAATTGTTTAAGGAACATTCTCGTTTGGCTCAACGAATAATGGACGATATTATTGATTTAGAAATTGAAAAAATTGATTCTATTCTTTCCAAAATTGAGTCAGACCCCGAGGAGGAGGAGATTAAACGCGTTGAGAGACGTTTGTGGGAAAACATTCGCGTCAAAGCACTCGAAGGCAGACGCACAGGAATCGGAATCACAGGCGAGGGTGATATGCACGCAGCACTCGGACTTTGCTACGGTGATGAAAATTCCATAGATTTTTCTGTCGAAGTACACAAAACTCTCGCCATAGAAGTTTACCGCAGTTCCGTTCATTTGGCAAAAGAAAGAGGCACTTTTCCAATTTATAACACTCAGCGAGAGAGAAATAATCCGTTTATTTTGCGTCTCAAGGAAGCTGATTCTGAATTGTATGCCGAAATGGTAAAATATGGTCGCCGAAATATTGCGTTATTGACCGTTGCCCCAACAGGCACAACAAGTTTAATGACGCGGACTTCCTCGGGCATTGAACCCGTTTTTATGCCTGTTTACAAACGCCGCCGCAAAGTGAATCCCAACGATATGAACATAAAAGTTGCGTTTACTGACGATTCAGGCGATTCTTGGGAAGAATATAACGTTTTTCACCCGAAATTTATCACTTGGTTAAAGATTAATGGTTTTAACGAAAAAGATTTACTCTATTCCGATGAGGAGAAGATTAAAGAGTTAGTCGCAAAATCGCCGTATCATAAAGCGTCTTCAAACGAGATAAATTGGTTGAACAAAGTTCGAATGCAAGGGAAAATTCAGCAATGGGTCGATCACTCAATTAGTGCGACAATAAATTTGCCGCAAGAGGTTGATGAGGATTTGGTGCATGAGCTGTATGTTGCGGCGTGGCAAAACGGTTGCAAAGGAGTAACGGTGTATCGCGAGGGTTCGCGGCAAGGCGTTTTAGTTACGAAAAAAGAGAAAAACGGCAACGGTTACTCGAATCATTCTACGAAAAGACCGAAAGTTGTCGAAGCAGATGTGGTGCGTTTTCAAAATAATAACGAAAAATGGATTGCCTTTGTCGGTTTAGTTGATGGAAAACCTTACGAAATTTTTACAGGAATGTCGGAATCTGAAGACGATTTATTGCCGATTCCTCCGAATATTCAGAAAGGTTTTATCATCAAGAACAAAGACGAAAAAGGAAATTCGCGTTACGATTTTCAATACATCAACAGAAACGGTTTTCGCGTTACGATTGAGGGACTTTCGTATCAGTTTAATCCCGAATATTGGAATTATGCGAAATTGATTTCGGGCGTTTTGCGACACGGAATGCCGATTCAGCATATTGTGAATTTGGTTTCGTCTTTGCACCTGAAAAGTTCAACGATTAATACGTGGAAAAACGGTGTCGAAAGAGCGTTAAAACGTTATATTCCGAATGGCACAAAAGCAAAAAAAGTGAAATGCGACCATTGTGGTTCAGAAACATTGATTTATCAAGAAGGTTGTTTGATTTGCCAAAGTTGCGGCACTTCGAAATGCGGCTAAAAATATTTACCGATGTAATATTTCTCAAAAAAATGACATCGTTAAAATTATTTTAACACAAAAGCGTTTCTATCTTTTCTATTTTAGAGATAGAAATGCTTTTTTACACATTTTTTTCACAAAAAATATTTTTTATGAGAGAAATTTTAAATTTTATTCGCAAAGAATTGAGAAATTTTTATTCTGAAGGTGAAATTGAAAGTATTATTCGACTAATTTTCGAGATAAAATTCAATTTTTCGTCTCTTGATATTCATTTGAAGGTAGATTTTCCTGCGGACAACTTTTTTATTATCGAAAAAATTATTTCTGAATTGAAAAATCAAAAACCAATTCAATATATTTTAGGTGAAACAGAATTTTTGGGGTTAAAATTTTTTGTAAACGAGTCAGTTTTAATTCCGCGTTCGGAAACAGAAGAGTTGGTCGATAAAATTATCAAAGAAAATCGCAATTCGAAGTTAAAAATTTTAGAAATCGGCACAGGAAGCGGCTGTATTGCTGTTTCGTTGAAAAAATTTTTGCGAAATTGTGAAGTTGATGCGTTTGATATTTCAAATTTAGCGATAGAAATGGCAAAAAAAAATGCAATTTTGAACGAAGTAGAGATAAATTTCTTTGAGCAAAACATTTTTTCCTTCGATTCTGAAAAAAAATATGATTTAATTGTCAGTAATCCGCCGTATGTTTGCGATTCTGAAAAATTTTTAATGAATGCGAATGTTTTAAATTTTGAGCCGCCAATTGCAATTTTCGTTCCTGACGATTCTTCGTTGATTTTTTATGAAAAAATTGCTTTTTTGGGCAAAAAGAATCTTGCGAGAAACGGACGAATTTATCTTGAGATAAATGAAAATTTATTTGAAGAGACAAAAAATGTTTTCGCAAAAAATGGTTATCAAAAAATTGAGATTTTTAGAGATATTCACGAGAAAAATCGAATGCTGAGAGCAGTTTTGGAATGAAATTTGTAAGAGATAAAGTGTTCACTTTTGAAAAGATTATATAAAACTCTACGAATATGAAAACTTTATCTTATTTTTCGTTGCTTTTTGCTATTTTTTCGCTTTTAAGTTGTTTTGGGTGCAAAGAAACGCCTGAAAAACAAATTGTAGGCACTTGGAAAATAGCACGAATCGAGAGTACCGAGCAAATCGCTGACGACCAACGCATTGCTTATCAACGCATTTGGGACGAGATGAAAGAATCGTCAAAACTGATTTTTCACAACGACAACACGGTGGAAACCAAATATGGCGAGCAACTTTTAAAAGGTATTTGGGCTGTTAGTCGAGATGGCAAAACGTTAATTTTGAAAATGCAAGAAGGAACAACGGCAACTTATTTTTTAAAAGAATTTGCCCCTGACAAAATAAAATACGAGGAAAACGTTGATAACATTCGGACTCTCATTACTTTACAGAAACAATAATTCTAAAAAATTGTCAAATTTTTCAACGATTTGACAATTTTTTTATTAATTGAAAATCGGACTTTCAGGTGTATTAACCCATGAGCGATATTTTTTTCCCATCTTTGACAACGTATTTCTCCAAATACTTTTTTCAAACGAGATAATTTTTTCACTCTCCAAATTCGAAATCACCCAATAAAAATTCGAGATTTCAGTTTCTAATTGTGTTGGTCGCCATCCTGAGTAACCAATAAAAAATCGTACTTGATTCGGTTTAATTGTCCCGCTGCGAATCATATTTTTGAGAGCAAAAAAATCGCCGCCCCAATATAAATTGTCAATAATTCGCATACTATGAGGCAATAAATTTCCGAGCGTGTGAATATAATAAATTTTATCGGTGTCAACAGGGCCGCCGATGGAAAGTTGAGCATCGAAATATGTGGGAAAATCGCTTAATAAATCAGACATTGTCGCACCGACAGGTTTGTTCAAAATAAACCCAATACTTCCATTTTTGTTGTGTTCTGTGAGAAAAACTATTGAACGGCGAAAATAAATATCTTGCGAGAATGGTTCAGCAATCAAAATATTTCCTGCCTGCGGAGCAAAATTCTGTGGTTCAATTTTAAAAAAATCTGTGTCTAAGATCATAATTTTTGTTTTGCCGTTAAAATTAATTCTTTTTTCTGATAAAACAAAATTTTTCTCTCAAAAAAAATCATTTTCTCAAAAAATTATAGAAAAATTTTAAAATATTCATCAATTTCGCTTCGAAGTTCGATTCCTGACACTTCAAAACATTCGAGTAAATCATTATGAGTGTCTTCACCTGAGAGAAAATCCCAAAATTCTTCAGCAACTTTCACTTCGTTTTTTAAATCTAACATTCCTTTCATTGTCCAACGAGAATATGGTTTGGGAAAATAAGGATTATTTTGAAATTTATTCCGTAAACAATTTTTTATTGTTTCAATAATGTGCCGTTTAAATTCTTGCGTCAACATTTTTTTCTTTTAAATGAAAAATAATTTCAGAATAAGCATTTTTATCCTTCTCGGTGCGATTCAAAACAGGACGCTTAAATTGATTCACAATTTCTAAACCCGACAATTCGGCAATTTTAGGATACAAATTATTTTTATCATTGGCAACAAGAAAAATATCGAAATTTTCTGCCAAAAATTTTTTACAATTTTTCAAAACATTTGAAATTTGCGTCACATAATTTTCCTGTGCTTGTTTATGTTGCCCTTTTTTCATTGCTCCGATTTCGAAATCATCCTGACGAGGAAAACCAAATAAATCGTAGGCGTAAGCGTGTTGCTCGTGATAATCAATTAAACCAACATAAGGTGGACTCGAAAAAATACCTTTAATTTTTTTTGCCTTCACTAAATCAAAAAATCTCTCGTTTTTTTTCTGCAATTCTGCGAAAATATCAATATTTTGACTATCCCCTGTGAGACAATATTGAAATGTCGGAGTTTTTAACTTTTCAAATTCAGCAAAACGTTGCAACGTATCTTTTCCATAACGTTCAAACCACGAAAGAATCGAAAATAACGGTTTACAAATTTTCCCATGTTTTGCACAATAATAAATCGAAGTAACAGGTTCGACTAATGTTGCCAAATCGGCATGCGTTGTTGCTCGACAAGTGCGAATAGTTCGACTCAAAATCAAGGTTAAAATTTTTTTTGTAACTGCATTTTTTGTTTGTTTAATCAAGGAAAAAACCAAATCAATCTCGTTTTTAACAGGCTGCAAAAACCATTTTTCGAGAAAACTTTCATTTTTATCTTGTACAATTTTTAAATTGTATTTCGAAATTAAATTTTGAAATATGGGCAAAAATTCTTTTTCTTTTTCAGTTGCATATTCAATTTCGTTGATAAGTTTTTGCCGAACTTTGTATCGAAAATCGGGTGCTGGAAAAAAAAATTTGTTAAATTTTGTTAATAAATCTGAAAGTTCGTTATCAAATTGTAAATAATTATTTTCAGAAACAAATAATTTTAACGCATTTTCGATTCGTTTAATTTCATTGTGAAGGTCAATAAAATCGCATTTTGCCAATTTTACATTACTAATCAACGAGTTAAACGCAGAAATATCGATTCCGATGGAATGTATTCCGAGTTCATTTGCCTGGACCAATGTTGTGCCGCTGCCGCAAAATGGGTCTAAGACAATATCTTTTTTCTCGAAATAAACTTGTCGCTTAAAATTATCTGTGTGCTGGTCCAAAAAATATTCGACAAGTTGCGGAATAAATTTGCCTTTATAAGGATGCAACCGATGAACGTGCTTTGTTGTCTCTTTTTCTTTGAGCCATTCGAAAGATAAATGACAATTTAAGTCGTTGCCAAATTGTTCTTTCCAATTTTCTTTTCGATTTCCATAAAACGAATCATAATAATTTAATAATTCGTTTTTGTCAATTAAAATACTTCCATTTTGCCCATTTTTTCGGATTATTCCATAATTTATCAAATACGAAATATTTGAAGTAGAAACATTTTTCCCCAAATATTGCGTAGCCCATTCGCTTGCTTGCTTAATATTTAACAGTTCCATTTTTTCAAAAAAATTTTTTATTCAGCAAGAGTAACTATTCCGTCATCAGAAATTTGCAATTTTACTTCGGGAAAATCTTGTTTTGTGAGATTCTGAATAATTTTTAAAACTCGTTTTTGCGAATCAAGTTTTACACCTTTTCCCGATTCCTGATAAGTTGAAATAATTCGCGCACTTTGAAATTTGCCTGTCTTGTCGGTAAAAACCTTGATAATTGGGGCAAGACCGTTCACTCCCGAAATGCTGATTCGACTATAAGTGCAGAAATTCCCCAAACTATACGCAATAAACCGATTTTTATAAACCTCAACCGCGCGCGTTACGTGAGGACCATGCCCAAAAACTACGTCTGCACCTGCTTCTATCATTTTGTGCGAAAACTCGTACACATTTCCGCGATTTTCTCCCAAAAACATTTCAGTTTTACGAGTAACATTTTGATAACTTTTCCCTTCTGCTCCGCCGTGAAACGAAACAATAACAATATCTGTCTCGGCTGAAAGTTGTTTAACCAACTCGGCTGCTTTCTCGATATTTCTCATATCGCAAAGCGAATTATCGGGTGCAAAAGCACAAAAACCAAATTTTAAACCGCGGGATTCAAAAATGACAGTTTTATTTTTCAATGTTCCTGCGGCTTTTAAACCTGCCGCCTCAATAACTTTTATGGTATTGTCAACGCCTGCTTGCCCCATATCAAAAATGTGATTATTCGCCATACTCAACAAGTCATAACCCGCATCTTTCAAGCAAAAAACGTATTTTTCAGGCATTCGAAAAGTGTAACAAACCGCAGGATTGTTGCAAGTTTTTGTTATGGGCAAATTATCGGCAAAACCGCCTTCAAGATTTCCAAAAGTTACGTCAGCATTTTTCAAATCGTTGAGAACATCTGCCAATTCGAAATTACAATCGTTATTAGGTGGAAGCGAATTTTTATCAGGATAACTTGTGCCGAGCAAAATATCTCCCGTGCCGACCATACTCACAAGCGAATCTTCGGTTTTTGCAGTTGCGACAGAAATGTTTTGAGTTTTTTTCGCAGAATCTTGAGAAACAAAATTTATTTTTTCAGTTGAGGTGCGACAACATATCGCAAAAACAACTATTGAAATCAAAAGAATTATTCGAGAATAGAGAAATAACATTTTTTTAAAAGTTTTAAATTTTTTTCAACGACAAAAGTATACAA
>DYQK01000168.1 GCA_020719385.1 Rikenella microfusus
TGACAGAATATTGAGAAAATTTGAAAAAATATTAAGGAATTGGGAGAAACTGAAATTTTTTACTTTGCAAATACTCCAATGTTCTTGGCAGAGCGTATTTTAAATTGTCCATTGCCTTAATATTGTCGTGAAAAACAATTATTGACCCTGCGCGGGCGTATTGTTGCACATAATTTAAACATTGTTCTTTTGTCACTCGTTGGTCGTAATCTCTTGTGAGAATGTCCCACATAATAATTTGATATTCCTTAGATAAATTTTTTCGTTGCGAGAATGTTAGTCGACCATATGGGGGGCGAAATAATTTTGACGGAATTAACTCTTGTGCCAATTTGATGTTTTGCAAATAAGTTTCTGAATTGGTTTTTACTCCGTTGAGGTGATTAAACGTATGATTTCCGACCTGATGTCCTGATTCCTGTATTTGTTTGAACAAATAAGGGTACTTTCGCACATTATCTCCGACACAGAAGAAAGTTGCCTTTGCATTATATTCCTGCAAAGTTGCGAGTAAATATGGGGTAGTTTCGGGTGTTGGTCCATCATCAAAAGTGAGATAGACGGCAGACGAATGTTCGTTTATTTTCCACGTTAAATTATGGTAAAAACGAGTGATTAGTCGCGGCGGATGAACAATAAAATTCACTATTTAAAATTTTTTATCAAGTTCAACTTTTAAATAAAGATAAAATTTCTCTGAAAAAGTTGCAACGAAGTAAAAAATTTTTTAATTATTTTTAACGATGTCATCATTTTGCGAGATGACATCGTTTTTAATGTGGGATTTTTGTTAAAAATTTATTCTTTGAATCCGATTAGCAAAATGGCAAATCCTGATGTTGGTCCGTTGACGTCGAGTTGTGCTTCGATGATGCAGTCCATCGTTGCGGTGAATTTAAAATCCCAGTATGGCGAATTTTTATAATCCTTGTTGGTAAATAACAAAGTTCGATTTTGGTCATAAATAGAAAATACGAGATTTCCTTCTGTTGTTCCGCTGCATGCTGATATTCTGTAGATTGTTCCGCCATAAAAAGTTGCTTTAAATTCGGCTACTTCGTCTCCGTTTAGCAGTGCTTTATATTCTTGTCCATCGGAAATATAAGGTGCTTTTAAGTATTTGGCACATAAATTTACGATGCTGTCTGCCTGAGATTTTGCAGAGAATTCTATTCCTGCGAAAAAAGCGAGGAATAGGGAAAAAGTAAGTAATTTTTTCATAGAAAAAAGTTTTATTCCACAATTTTTCCTCGAATAGTTGCCACCATTCGAGTAATTTCTTTGAGTTGTTGTTCGTTAATAATTGTTTTCGTTTTACTATTTATGACGGTTAATTTTTTATCTGCAAAGACCGTTGGTTTCTCGAAAGAATATTCAATGACAACGCCGTCATAAGTAGTTGCGAGGTCTACGAGACTTTCGAGGAATTTATCAAACTCCTTCGATTGTTGTTTTCCATAATAAGGACGCAATAGTTCAATGAGATTGTCAAGTGGATGTTTTTGTTCTCCGATTCGAGAGATTAACTCTTCGTCTTTGTTTTGTTGAGCGAGTTGCGTCATCATAAACAGCGTTTCTATCCGGCTGCCAGCAAAGACTAATCTACCAGTGTTTACTTGTTCACTGTTGATAGGATTAGAAAGCACATTTATACAAATATTTGACATTATGCGAATCAAAGAATCTTGATTCTTTTCATTGTTTTTGATTCTTTTCATTGCTGCTTCACCAAAAAAATTGGTTAAACTGAGGTTTTCTGATAGTATTTCAATGATGATGAGATATTGAACTGCATCAGACAATTGGTTGTAAGTGTGCAAATAACTAAGATTTATACAATAAATTCCTAAATTCATCGCTTTTTTAAACGAGGTGGAATAATTTGCATAATTATCAACCATATTGAGAAGTTCCTTTTTGTATGGAAAGTTTAAACTTTTCACTAACTTTGATGTTTGGGCAGGCAAAGGAAGTCTAAACAAACCATTTGTATTCATAAGTATTTCATCATCAGAAATAGAGTCAGTTTCAATTTTACACATTTTCCCGATTATATGTAGAACCACAAGATATGAGGAATCATAAATTACTTTATTGTTGTCGAGTTGTGCTTCGATGATGCAGTCCATCGTTGCGGTGAATTCAAAATTCCAGTAGGGCGAATTTTTATAATCTTTGTTGGTGAATAATAAAGTTCGATTTTGGTCAAAAAACGAAAATATTATATTTCCTTCTACTAAATTTCCAATTCCACAACACGCAGCAATTCTGTAAGATATTCCTGCATAAAAAGTTGCTTTAAATTCGGCTACTTCGTCTCTGTTTAGTAGTGCTTTATATTCTTGTCCGTCAGAAATATAAGGTGCTTTCAAATATTTCGCACAGGCATTACTGCCAATTTCCGATTTCTCTGACTGTGCATTTGCAGAAAAATTTTTCCCTGCCAAAAGTGTAAGAAAAATGAGAAATACA
Source organism: Rikenella microfusus (assembly GCA_020719385.1). Taxonomy (GTDB): domain Bacteria; phylum Bacteroidota; class Bacteroidia; order Bacteroidales; family DYQK01; genus DYQK01. Next base: position 2,473 of record DYQK01000168.1, read on the forward strand.
ATTAATTTTTTCATAGAAAAAAGTTTTATTCCACAATTTTTCCTCGAATAGTTGCCACCATTCGAGTAATTTCTTTGAGTTGTTGTTCGTTAATAATTGTTTTCGTTTTACTATTTATGACGGTTAATTTTTTATCTGCAAAGACCGTTGGTTTCTCGAAAGAATATTCAATGACAACGCCGTCATAAGTAGTTGCGAGGTCTACGAGACTTTCGAGGAATTTATCAAACTCCTTCGATTGTTGTTTTCCATAATAAGGACGCAATAATTCAATGAGATTGTCAAGTGGATGTTTTTGTTCTCCGATTCTTGAGACAAGTTCTTTGTCTTTGCTTTGTTTTGAGAGTTGAGTCATCATAAAAAGAGTTTCTATCCATCCGCCTGCGAGAATTAGGACTCCGATGTCTGTTCGTTCGTTGTTCATAAGATACGAGTCGGCATTTCGGTAGACATTTGACATTATATAAATCAAAGAATCTTTATTGTTTTTGCTTCCTTCGATTCTTTTCATTGTTGCTTCGTTGAAAGAATTGATTAAATCAAGGTCTTTCGACAGCATTTTGATAGTTGCGAGATATTGAGCTGCATCTGGCAGTTGTTCGTAAATGTGCAGATAACCGAGATTTGCTCCGTAAATTCCCAAGTTCAAGGCTCTTTTAAACGAGGTGGAGTAGTTCGCATAATTTTTAGGCGAATTGAGAAGTTCTTTGTTATAAGGTAAATTCAAATTTTTTACCAACTTCGACACCTGCACCGGCGAGGGAATACTAAACAATTTATCATTAATTTTGACAAGTTTTTCCTCATTAGGAATAGAGTCTGTGTCGGTTTGCAAAGGTTTAACCTCGGTTTTACAACTCAGCTCAACCAGAGACAAAATAAACAAAAAGAAAAAAGTTTTTTTCCACATATTTCGAGTAAATTTTGAGGTACAAAGATAGATTTTTTTATAAATATTGTTGAAAAACAAGAAAATAACCATTAAAATGATGTTTTAGTTTTATTTCGTTGAAAAATTTTATTTTCAGTTTCAAAAAATTCTCCCCAAATTTCAGAAATATTTTCTGTGCAGGAATATTCTTTGAAATATTTTTCGATAATATCTGAATCTCGAAAATTGTCTAAACGTTGTTGAATAAAATTTGTATTTTTTGAATCAATTTCGATGCCAATAGAATTTCTTTGCAATTGTTTTGCGACAACAAGCGTTGTTCCTGTGCCTGCAAAAGGGTCAAAAATCATATCATTAACTCTCGAAGAACACAAAATTATTCGCAAAAGTAACGCAATAGGGGCTTGCTGTTTGTGAAAACGTTCACCATTTTCTGTGCGAATCGCTTCATCTCCCGCAAAATATCCCGATGTTAACTCTCGAATGTCATCCCAAACGTCTGTGAGAAATATTCCATTCTCCCGTTGAAATTTATAATTCGGAGGCAACGGCGGTTCAATTCGCAAACGATTGAACGTTTTTGCCCGTTCACCTTTGGTTGCGTAAACTATAATTTGATAATGCTTTCCAAATTTCCCATTCACAGGAACTGCTGAAGTCTTTTTCTTCCAAATAATTAAATTTTGAAACGAAAAACCTGCATTTCGCAAACAATTCATTACAAATTCTGCATTTTTTTCTCTTTGCATAAAATAAATTGCTCCTCCGTTATTTGTAAAATTAAAAATTAATTTACAAATTTCATTCATCATTTTCCAATATTCTTTTTCATCAATGTTATCATCATAACAAGAATATTCTTTCCCTTGATTAAACGGCGGGTCTAAAAAAGTTAAATCAAAAAAAGGTAATGTTTTCGTTGATAAAACATTTAAACAATTATCATTTATAATTTTATAACTCATAAATTATTTTTGAAAAATTTTTACAAAAATATAAAAACTTTTCAAATTCGCAAAAAATTTAGAGAAAATATTTGTAAAAACGAAAATATTAATTATTTTTGCCCAATGAAAAATTACTTTTAAAAAGAAATTTTGTTATGCAAAACATTGATAATTTTGATTTTGGCAACAAACGTGCCATTGTGCGCGTTGATTTTAATGTTCCTTTGAACAGTAAAAACGAAATCACTGACGACACTCGAATTCGTGCCGCTTTACCAACAATTAAGAAAATTGCCGAAAAAGGTGCGGTAATTTTAATGTCTCATCTCGGAAGACCGACAGGCGGTTATGAGGAAAAATTCTCGTTAAAACATATTCTTCCGCATATTTCGAAACTTTTGGGCAAAGAAATTTTGTTCGCAGACGACTGCATCGGAGAATCTGCAAAGAATTTATCTCTCAATTTGAAAAAAGGAGATATTTTACTTCTCGAAAATCTCCGTTTTTACAAAGAAGAGGAAAAAGGAAACGCTGAATTTGCCAAAAAACTCTCTGAACTTGCCGATGTTTATGTCAATGATGCTTTTGGAACGGCACACAGAGCTCACGCTTCGACAACAATTATCGCACAATTTTTCCCAACAACAAAAATGTTTGGTTATCTGATGCAAAACGAAGTTGATAATATCGACAAAGTTTTGAACGGTGCGAAACATCCTTTCACAGCAATTATGGGCGGTGCAAAAGTCTCTACAAAAATCACTATTATTGAGAATCTTTTGAAAAGAGTTGATAATTTGATTATTGGCGGCGGAATGACTTACACTTTTATCAAGGCTCAGGGTGGAAAAATCGGTAATTCGCTTGTAGAAGACGACAAACTCGAAATGGCGTTGAACGTTATTGAGAACGCAAAGAAAAACAACGTTAAACTTTACTTGGCTCTCGACAGCGTAAATGCAGACAGTTTCGACAACGGTGCAAATACTTCATTATCAACGATAAACGAGATTCCTGAAGGCTGGATGGGAATGGATGTTGGTGAAAAAACGGTGAAATTATTCACAGAAGTGGTTGAAAAATCTGCGTCAATTCTTTGGAATGGTCCTGTCGGTGTTTTCGAAATGAGTAAATTTGAAAACGGAACAAAAAAACTTGCTGAAGCAATTGCAAAAGCAACTTCGAAAGGAGCATTTTCTCTCATCGGAGGAGGAGATACAGTTGCCGCCATCGGTAAATATGGTCTCGAAGAAAAAATGAGTTACGTTTCAACGGGCGGAGGAGCGTTGCTTGAGTATATGGAAGGAATTGAATTGCCAGGAATTAAAGCGATTCGTGGTTAATTTCTCAATAACAAAAAAATATCTCACAAAAAAAATTGTGAGATATTTTCTTTTTCTCAAAAAAAATTATTAATTTTGCAAAAAAAATTTATGAAACGCAACGACAGACAACCAAAATATATAAATCCATACACAGATTTTGGGTTTAAACGTCTCTTCGGCACAGAATCAAACAAAGACATCGTCATTGATTTTCTGAATTCGCTGCTTCCGCCGCATCATCAAATTGTGAGTTTAAATTTCAAAAACACTGAACATTTCGCAGAATACGGACTCGCACGCAAAGCAATTTTCGATA
>DYQK01000054.1:0-20111 GCA_020719385.1 Rikenella microfusus
AAACCCAAGTGAAAATATTTTAATGCTTCATTAAATTTGTTTTGTTTCTCAAAAATTTGAGCAATATTGTTGTATGACATTGCGAGATCCGTATCTTTCTCACCCAACAATTCTTTTCTTATCGCTAAACTTTTGAGATAATATTCCAATGCTTTGTCAAATTCTGATTTAGAATAATAAACCAACCCAATGTTGTTGTACGAAGTGGCAATGTCTTTGTCTTTTTCATCTAATAATTCTTGTCTTATCGCTAAACTTTTGAAGTAATATTCCAATGCTTTGTCAAATTCGGATTTATAATTATAAATTAACCCAATATTACTGAATAGACCTGCGACAAAAGTATTTTTTTCATTAAATAATTCTGTATGAATTTGTAAACTTTTAAAATAATATTCCAATGCGTTGTCATATTCTGATTTTAAATTATAAATATTGCCGATGTTATTGTATGAAAGAGCAACATCTTTGTGTTTTTCAGTTAATAATTCTATTCGAATAGTTAAATTTTTGAGATAATATTCCAATGCTTTGTCATATTCTGATTTTTTTTGATAAATATGTCCAATGTTATTGTATGAAGTTGCAATAATATTGTGTTTTTCACCTAATAATCCTTTTTTTATCTCTAAACTTTTAAAATAATATTCCAATGCAATATCAAATTCTGCTTTATCTCCATAAACTAACCCGATATTATTGTATGAAGCGGCTACATCAAGATGTTTTTCGCCGAATAATTCTTTTCTTATCTGTAAACTTTTGAAATAATATTCCAATGCAATATCAAATTTAATTTTAAAAAAATAAACACTTCCCATTCTGTTGAGACAATTTGCGTTTTTCGCAGATTTTTCACTCAAATGTTTAACAAAAAGAGTTTGAGATTTCGAGAAATACAAAAATGCAGAGTCAAATTGACTCTTTTTAAAAAAATCATCGCCTGTTTTGTAATACGAATTTGCCAAAACCGTGTCAGCACTAATATTTTGTGCTTTCGAAATAAACGAAAAAAGAAAAATTGCGAAAAAAATTGCGAAAAAACTTTTCATAAAACAAAATTTTTAAAATTAAATTTCACAAAAGTAATAAAAACTTTGCGAAAGTAAATATTTTTCGAAAATTTATGAATTTTTTTTCATTTTCTAAATTCTTTTCGCAAAAATTTGGCTGTATAACTCTTCTCGCAAAGACAAATTTCTTCAGGTGTGCCTGTGCAAAGTATTTCGCCGCCACATTTTCCGCCTTCGAGTCCTAAATCGATGATAAAATCGGCAGTTTTTATCACATCAATGTTGTGTTCAATGACAATAACCGTATTTCCTTTGTTGACAATTTGCTGCAAAACCTCAAGCAAAATGCGAATATCCTCAAAATGAAGTCCAGTTGTTGGTTCGTCAAGAGTGTAAAGCGTTTTTCCTGTGTTTTTCCGCGAAAGTTCTGCGGCAAGTTTAACTCTTTGCGATTCACCTCCCGACAGGGTTGTTGACGGCTGTCCAAGCGTGAGATAACCCAGTCCGACATCGAAAAGTGTTTGCAATTTATTTTTTATCAACGGTAATTCTGCAAAAAATTCGAGTGCTTGTTCAATATTCATATCTAAAACATCGCTGATAGATTTGCCTTTGTAACGCACTTCCAACGTTTCTCTGTTGTAACGTTTGCCGTTGCATTCCTCGCAGATAACATAAACATCGGGCAAAAAGTTCATTTCCAACGTTTTTACTCCTGCACCGCCACAGGTTTCGCATCTTCCACCTTTGACATTGAACGAAAAACGTCCCAATTTATAACCTCGAATCTGCGATTCAGGTAATTTCTCAAATAATTTTCTAATTTCAGTAAAAACTTCGGTGTAAGTAGCAGGATTTGACCGCGGAGTCCGACCAATAGGCGATTGATTCACCTCAATAATTTTATCAATATTCTCAATTCCCTCAATAGAATCGTAAAGCAAAGGTTCGTCAAGAGAACGATAAAAATGTTTACTCAATATTGGTTGCAAAGTTTCATTTATCAACGAGGATTTTCCACTTCCTGAAACTCCTGTGACGCAAATAAATGTTCCCAAAGGAAGAGATATTGAAATATTTTTCAAATTGTTACCTCTTGCCCCTTTGAGAGTCAAAAATTTGCCGTTTCCTTTTCTGCGAAATTCAGGTGTTGAAATACTTTTTAGCCCGTTCAGATATTGAGCGGTGAGCGAATTTGTTTTCAATATTTCTGTCGGCGTGCCTGTCGCAACGATTTCTCCGCCATGTTTTCCCGCTGCAGGTCCCATATCAACTATATAATCTGCCGCAAGAATCATTTCCTTGTCGTGTTCAACCACAATGACGGAATTTCCTGCATCTCGAAGCTGCAAAAGCGAATAAATCAGTTTTTCATTATCTCTTTGATGCAAACCAATACTCGGTTCATCTAAAATATACAAAACATTTACCAACTGCGACCCAATTTGCGTGGCAAGACGAATTCTTTGTCCCTCGCCGCCGGACAAACTTTTCGAAGAACGAGACAGAGAAAGATAATCTAAACCAACGTCAAGCAAAAATTTTAAACGCGTATGAATTTCTTTAACAATTTCTGTTGCAATGAGTTTTTCTTTTTCTGTAAAAAAAGAGTTAATATTTGTGAAAAAACTATATAATTCGTTAATATCGAGTTGAGACAATTCTGAAATATTTTTTTCTGCGATTTTAAAATGCAACGCTTCTTTCTTGAGTCGCATTCCGTTACATTCGGGGCAAGTCGAAGTTTTAATAAATTGTTCCGCCCATTTGTGCGATGTTTTCGAAAAACTTTCACTTTCGTGAACTTGAAAAATATATTTCATAATTCCCTCGAAGTTTAAACAATAATCATTGTTTTCCGTTGACATTTCTAATCGAATCGGATTTGTTTCGCCGTGAAAAATAATGTCAAGAATCTCTTCGTCTATTTCTTTTAACGGTGTTTTTAACGAAAAACCATATTTTTTTCCCAAAGATTCCATCACGCGAAAGTAAAAACTTTGTTTATACGTTCCCAAAGGAGCAATTCCGCCGTTATAAATTGATAAATTTTTATCAGGAATAATTTTTTCCCAATCCGTTTCGTTGATTTCTCCGATTCCTTTACATCTCGGACAAGCACCAAGCGGCGAGTTGAAGGAAAAAGTATGCGGTGCAGGCGAATCGTAGGCGATTCCTGTGGTCGGACACATTAATTGTTTGCTGAAATAATGAATTTTCGAATCATTTTTTTCGAAAATCATCACAATTTCGTTTCCAATTTCCATTGCGGTCTGCAGAGAATGTTGCAACCGTTTAATATCCGTGTGCGAAACGATAAATTTATCAATGAGAATTTCGATATTATGCGATTTATATCTGTCAAGTTTTAGATTTTCTGAAATTTCATAAATTTTTCCATCGATTCTGATGTTGAGAAATCCTTTTTTTCGATATTGTTCGATTAATTCTTTGTAATGTCCTTTTCGATTTCTCACCACAGGGGCAAGAAGGTAGATTGGTTTTTCGTTAAATTTTGTTAAAATTAACTGAATAATTTGTTCTTCTGTGTACTGAATCATTTTTTCTCCCGTGAGATAGGAAAAAGCCGTTGCGGTGCGAGCAAATAAAAGTCTCAAAAAATCCGATATTTCGGTGATAGTGCCTACGGTTGAGCGTGGATTTTTGTTTGTAGTTTTTTGTTCAATGGAAATGACGGGACTTAATCCTGTGATAAAATCGACTTCGGGGCGTTCCAAATGTGCGAGAAATTGTCTTGCGTAGGCGGAAAAAGTTTCGATATAACGTCTTTGCCCTTCGGCATAAATTGTGTCGAATGCCAAGGAAGATTTGCCCGACCCCGAAAGTCCTGTTATGACGGAAAGCGTATTGCGAGGAATTATTACGTCAATATTTTTCAAATTATGAACTTTTGCTCCTGCAATTTGTATAACTTCTTGATAATCACTCATTTTGAAAAAAATAAAATTTGTTTCGAAACAAATATTTTCGAGACAAAAGTAGCAAAAAATAACATTTCTCAAAAGAAAAAACAGAAAATTTGTCAGACTTTTTCGAAAAGATTTATTTTTTTTGAAGTGAAATAAAATTCACTTTATAAAATTTTTTGTGAAAAAATTTTTTTGAGCGTAAATTTCATTAAAAAAGTTTACCTTTGTAACGTTAAAATTAAGTTAAATTTTTACATTTTTCAACAAAATGAAACGAATTTTTTGTGTCTTAGTAGTTCAATTTTTAATTTTTGGACAAATTTTTTCACAGCAGAAAACTGTCGAAATCAAAGGGAAAATCCTTAATAATTCGGGAGTTACGCAAGTGAAACTTGAAAATTTAATGGCTCGCACTACTCTCGATTCTGTCAAAGTCTCTGAAAATGAATTTGTTTTCAAGGATACTATCTCTGAAACAAATTTTTACGCAGTTACTTTTACCGATGAATTGTTTACTATTTTGATTCTCGAACCCGGCGACAAGATTACGCTCACCGTAGATTTTGATGACGTGAAATCTCCCAAAATTTCAGGTTCACAACAATCTCAAATGATTTATTCCACCTCGCAGGAAATGTCGCAATTTGATAAAAAAGTTGACGAATATACCGAAAAAGTCAATGAAGAACGAAAAATTTATATACGAAATTTTTTGAAAAATAATCCTTCTTCTTTAACCTGCTTTTTTTACATTGATAAACTTGATATTGACGAGGATTTAGAAATTTATAAAATGATTTCGAATAATTTGTCGAAAAAATATCCTGAACATCCGTTGGTGAAAGAGTTAGTCGAAAAAGTGAAAGACGCAACAAAAATTGACATCGGAATGGTTGCTCCCGATATTGAACTGCCAACTCCTGACGGAACGAAAATTAAACTTTCTTCTTTGCGCGGCAAAGTGGTTTTAATTGATTTTTGGGCTTCATGGTGCAGTCCTTGTCGCAAGGAAAGTCCTGTGATGGTGAAAATTTATGAAAAGTTTAAATCGAAAGGTTTCGAAATTTATGGAGTTTCGCTTGACTCGGAAAAGGAAAATTGGGTGAGAGCCATTGCGAAAGATGGTTTAAAATGGATTCATGTAAGCGATTTGCAATATTGGAATTGTGCCGCAGCCGTTCAATATGGAGTAAAAGGCATTCCGTTCACAGTTTTAATTGACAAAGAAGGTAAAGTTATCGCAAAAAGTTTGCGTGGCGAAAAATTAGAAAAGAAAATTCAGGAAATTTTGAAATAATTTTCTCAACAAAAAAATTCTGTCAGAGTCCAAAAACCTTGACAGAGTTTTTTTCACAAAGAATTTAATTTTTCGAAAATATTTTCGTTAAAATTTGTTAATTTCTCTATTTTCACATCAGCAATATCGAAAATTTTTGAGTGAAAAATCGAAGTTTCAGGAATGGCAACAACTTTCATTCCTGCGGCTTTGGCTGCTCTTACTCCGTTGTAAGAATCCTCAAAAACTAAACAATTTTCAGGTTTAACATTGAAATTTGCCGCCACTGTCAAATAAATATCGGGAAAAGGTTTACCGACTAACTCGAATTCCGCGGAATGTATAAAATCGAAATAATGTTTAATATTTAACTTTTCAACAACTTCGAGAATCAAACGAAAATCCGAAGACGAGGCAAGACCAATTTTTATTTTCGGAATTTTTTTAGAGAAATAACTCAATAATTCCTCGACACCGTTTATTTTTTCGCCTTTTTCCCGTATCAAATTCATCACCGTTTGCAAAACATCTTCCTGCACCTCTTGAAACGAAACATTTTCCCACGAGTATAAATCGTACCAAAATTTTATGACTTCGGTAAGTTTTAAACCTTGCACTTCGAGACATTTTCCCTTTGTTATCGGCACTCCGAGGTTTCCAAAAATTAAAATCTCGGCTTCTTGCCACAAAGGCTCGGAATCAATTAAGACTCCGTCCATATCAAAAATTACTGATTCTATCATTTTTTACTCAAGATTTTCGATGTTTAACACTAAACTGACAATAAAAAATCGGTGTGCTTGCGGCATAATAGAAGTTTGCCATCCTTGACTGCCAAACCATTCGCCGTTTTTGAAAATAAAAAACGGAAAACTCCGCAAGCAAAACGTATGAAACAGAAATAAATTGTTTTATAAAAATTTATTTCTTGCAAAAATACAAAAATAAAATTAATTAAACAAAAAAATTAATTTTTTCTAAAAATATTTTTATCTTTGCAGCAAATTTTTAAAATTTTTTATCTCTCGAATGGCAAAAAAATTCATCTCGACAATATTTCTCTTTTGTATGTTGATTTTTCAAAATTGTACAAAAGAAAGTCAAAGCAATATTCCTCCAAAAATAGAGTTTCTCAAGGAAAATGGCTTTCTCTCGCAAGATTCCGCAATTCCAATGGGTGAGAAAATAAAAATCGGAATTATTTCGCAAAAAAACGATGAAAATATTACGTTTTTCAATGTTTCTCTCGAAAATGATTCGTTAAAAACGTTGTTAGACAGCGGAATGAATAGCGAAAAGTTTGTTTATCATTGCAATTTTATCAAAACAAATGCAAAAAGTGATAAATTAATATTTTTTGTGATGGACAAAAATCGAAATAAATCAACAATTTCTCTCAGTTTAACTAAAACTGAAGTTTCAAAATTTGGAAAAATCAAAAATTTTGTCTCAAAAAACATCGGCGGACAAAAAAATTCGCAATTCGGAAGTTTTTTTTCGTTAAACGAAGGTAAATTATTCACACAAAACGAGGCTTCGCAACAACAAAACCTCATCGACATCATTTATTATTTCGATATTTTCGAAGCAACACTCTCCTCACCCAACGAATCTGACGTTGCAAGTGTGTTTAACGACCTAACAAATTGGGTTACAAAAAACGAAACACGTTATCACGTAACAAATCTCACCGAAAAACAATTTGACGAAGCAAAAAATGACAGTTTATTAATCGTTTCCTTCGACCAAACACTCGCAAAACGAAAAGCAAAATACGTTTCGCAAGGACAAATCTTTGCTTTTCGAAATCATTCAGGGGAAATTGGGTTAATAAAAATCATTTCTGTCGAAAAATTGAATACAGGAAAAATTTTAATCGATATAAAAGTGCAAGAATGAAAAAATTTTTTATAATATTTCTGCTTTTGAGTCAATTTTCGTTTGCTCAAGATACTATTAAACCTCAAATTCTCAACGAAATTATTGTTACCGCACTGCGAGGTTCACAAAATTCCATAGATATTCCTGCGAATATTTCTGTTATTTCGCAAAATCAAATACAAAATTTTGCTGTGGTCAATTCTGATGAGTTGTTGAAAAGCATTGTCGGAATCAATATTGACCGCGATTTTGGGATTTTTTCGAAAAATTCGAGCATTTCGATGCGAGGTTTAAACGGCAGTCATCGAACATTAGTCCTTCTCGATGGAATTCCTCTCAATAAAACTGACGGCGGCGGCGTAAATTGGAACAGAATCAACCCCGATAATATCGAAAAAATCGAAATTATCAAAGGAGCGGCCTCATCTTTGTACGGTGGAAACGCAATGAGCGGCATTATAAACATCGTTTCGCAAAAACCAACAAAAAAATTCGGCGGAAAAGTTAAATTATTTTATGGAACTTACAACACCTTCGGTTCAAATTTATTTTTAGAAGCGTCAAATATTCGAGATAACAAAGGTTTTTATTGCGAATTAAACGGTTTTTTTCGAAAAGGAAACGGCTACATTGTTGCCCCCGACAGCACAAAAGACTCGTTAGACGCAAAAACCTATCTCAAAGAATATTCCTCCATCGCAAAACTGGGCTATCAATTCAATAAAAAAAGTTTTCTCGAAGTAGAATACAATTTTTCTGACTCAAAAATCGGTGACGGCACAAAAATTTTCGAAAACGACGGCGGTTTTAATCAATATTTAACACATTTTCTTCGAAGTACGTTGAAAACTGAAGTTTTTGGTGTAAAAATTCTTGCGAATGGTTTTTATCAACTCGAAAATTATTTGCGGCAAAGCGAAACAATTAAACGGCAAACGAAAAAATATACCTTATATAATACGGATTCAAAACGCACAGACGCAGGAATCTGGATTGCAGCAAATTATTTTTTTGCGAACAATATTTTAACTTTTGGCAGCGATGCGAAGTACGGCGATGTTGTTGCAGAGGACAATTACAAAACTTCAACAGACATTTTAACGAACAAAGGGAAAATGTATTTTTACTCGTTTTTTGTGCAAGACGAGTTTTTGTTTTTGGAAAAATTGCGAATAATTGCCGGAATTCGTTACGATTTGGTGCAGTTTCGAGAAGGAAAATTTACTATTGAAGAGCCAACAATATTGACAGATTTTATGACTCTTTACCCCAAAAATTTTTCAGATACAAATTGGTTTGCCCTTAGCCCGAAGTTTTCTGTGAATTATAAAATTTTTAACGATTCGAAAATTTATTTTTCATATTCTAAAGGTTTTCGTCCACCGATTTTAGATGATATGTGCAAAAACGGCAATATTTCGAAAGGTTTTAAAATGGCAAATCCGAAGTTAAAACCTGAAAATTTGCACAATTTTGAAATTGGTTATTTGTTTAACATTGCGAATTTAACTTTTGAACAGGCAATTTATTATTCCTTAGGCAACGATTTTCAATATTTCGTTGGAACGGGCGACAGCATTTACACGGGCGGCGATAATTTGAAACCAATTTTGAAGCGACAAAATGTTGGAGAAGTTGAAATTTGGGGAACAGAAATTAAATTTTTGTTAAATTTTGTTAAAAACTTTTCTTTTTCCACCAATTATGCGTTTAATTATTCTAAAATAAAATCTTTCACCGTTTTGCAAAACGACAAAGATTTAACGAATAAATTTTTAATGGAAGTTCCTAAGAATCAAGTTTTTTCGTCCTTAGAATGGAAAACAAAAAATTTAAACGTAATTTTTTCGTACAATTTTCGAGATAAACAATTTATTGATGACGAAAATACGCAGGAAAGTGATATTCACTCGACTTTTGATTTTAAAATTTCGACACAATTTCAAGAGAAATTTTACATTTCGCTCAGCGTGCAAGATATTTTTAATCAACGTTTTACCGATGGAAAAGGAAATTTATCGCCGGGTAGATTTTTCATTTCAAATTTCATTTACAAATTTTTCTAATTTTTTTGTTAAAAAAATTTGCAACTTTCAGAGAAAAATTTTGTCATTAAAATAAAATTAATAAAAAATTTTTCAAAAATGAAGAGAAACTTTTTTCTTGTAAGTTTAATTTTGCTTGCAATTTATTCGTTTGCTCAGGAAAAAAAAGACAACGGTGACGAGATAAAAACGTTATTTAACGGAAATAACATAAAACAAATTAGCGGTTTCGGCGGTCCTTGTATGTTATTCACTAAAATAAACGGCAAATTTGCCCATTATATGGGCGGCGGCGGCGGAATATTATTGAACAATGCTTTTCATTTCGGCGGTTTTGGGTATGGAAAAACAACTCCAACAACTCCAAAAATCAATTTAGACAACAACGTTGAGAACATCGAAATGGGTTACGGCGGCTTTTGGTTGGCATACGCATTTTTCAACAAAAAAACCGTTCATCCCGTTTTGCACATACAAACAGGCTGGGGCGGAATAACATTGAGCGATAAAGACCACAACGCATTATATTCTGACGGCGTTTTTATTGTTAACCCAATCTTAGAACTTGAGGCAAATATCACACATTTTTTAAAAGTCGGAGTCGGAGTAAATTATCAATATACGATGGGAGTCGAGTTGAAAGGTTATTCTAACGAGGATTTCTCATCGCAAAGTGTTTTTTTATCGTTTAAATTTGGAGGATTTTATTAAAAAAAACGAAAAAAATGTCTGTTTGAACACAGACATTTTTTTTATGACCTCGGAGAGACTCGAACTCTCGACCCGTTGATTAAGAGTCAACTGCTCTACCAGCTGAGCTACGAAGTCTTCTTTCATTAATTCGGCGACAAAAGTAAACTATTATTTCGAAAAAACAAATATTTTCTCAAAAAATTTTAATTTTTTTCGAAAATTTTTATCTTTGCAAAAAAATTTTATGATAAAAATCGAAGGCATAACAAAATCTTACGGCAATTTGCAGGTGTTAAAAGGCATAGATTTGGAAATCAAAAAAGCCGAGATAGTTTCTATTGTCGGAACAAGCGGAGCAGGCAAAACTACGTTATTGCAAATAATTGGAACATTGAGTCGTCCTGATACGGGCAATGTGGTTATTGATGAAACAATGGTTAACATCTTGAATGACAAAGCATTATCTCGTTTTCGAAATCGGAAAATTGGTTTCGTTTTTCAATTTCATAATCTTTTACCTGAATTTTCAGCCTTAGAAAATGTTTGTTTACCTGCTTTAATTTCAGGAATTTCTTTTCGAGAAGCAGAAAATAACGCATTGAAACTCTTGGAATTATTGAGTATCTCGCATCGAAAAAATCATAAACCCGCAGAATTGTCAGGCGGCGAGCAACAACGCACCGCAGTTGCCCGCGCTTTGATAAATCATCCCGCAGTTGTGCTTGCTGACGAGCCTTCAGGAAATCTTGACACGCACACAAAACACGAATTGCACCAATTATTTTTTTCACTCCGCAAAGAATTGCAACAAACTTTCGTCATTGTGACTCACGATTCGTCATTAGCCGAGATGTCAGACAGAATTATTACGTTGCAAGACGGGAAAATTATTTGAAATTGTTAAAAAATCGAAAAAATTTCTCAATTTTCAGTGAAAATTTTGAGAAAAATGAAAAATTTGTATACTTTTGTGCTGCGAAAAAAAATGTATTTTTCTTATCAAAAAACAAAATTAATGAGTTTTAAAATTATTATTCTCGCAAAACAAGTTCCCGACACTCGAAACGTGGGCAAAGACGCAATGAAAGCCGACGGCACCGTGAATCGTGCTGCGTTACCCGCCATTTTCAACCCCGAAGACTTAAATGCTTTGGAACAAGCCTTGCGTATCAAAGACAAATTTCCTGAAACAACCATAACTTTATTGACCATGGGACCCGGCCGCGCCGCAGAAATCATTCGAGAAGCATTCTTCCGCGGAGCAGACAAAGGTTTTCTCATCACAGACAGACGTTTCGCAGGTTCAGATACCCTAGCAACTTCTTACGCAATCTCGCAAGCCGTTAAAAAAATCAAAGAATACGACTTAATCATCGCAGGAAGACAAGCCATTGACGGCGATACCGCTCAAGTTGGTCCACAGACTGCCGAAAAATTAGGAATTCCGCAAATTACTTACGCCGAGGAAATTATTTCTCTTTCGAAAACTTCCATAACCGTAAAAAGACGTTTAGAAAGAGGCATCGAAGTGGTTACTTCATCGTTGCCGTGTTTAGTAACGGTTCATAGTTCCGCTCCTGCTTGCCGCACGCGAAACGCAAAATTGTTGATGAAATACAAATATGCCCGCACTTCCAGCGAGTTGACCGAGAAAGACGAGGATTATTTGCAATTACAAAACGAACGCCCTTATTTGCGAATCGAAGAGTGGAATGTCAATGACATTTCTGCTGACGAGGAATTTTTGGGCTTGTCGGGTTCGCCTACGAAAGTGAAAAAAATAGAGAATGTTGTTTTGCAGGCAAAAGAAACGAAAACTCTCTCAAATTCCGATTCTGACATCAATTCTTTGATGCGAGAATTGATACAGTCTCACATTGTTGGTTAATATTTTTAGAAATATTTTATCTAAATCTATCAAATTTCCTCAAATTTGGTAGATTTTTTTGTGAAAATTCGAGAAAATTTTTTTATTTGAGAAAAAATTTGTATATTGCGAGAAATTTAATTTCACCTAAAAGTAAATTTTTTATGACAAAAAAACTTAGTTTTTTGACAGTTTTATTTTGTTTTTTCATTTCAGTTTCCCTCGCACAAACCGAAGGCGAATTTTTTAAAACGGCAAGCGACAAAGTCAAAAACAAGGATTATAAAGGTGCATTGGAAGATTTTAACAAAGTCCTTGAGATGAATCCCAAAAATACAGAGGCATATTACAATCGCGCACGCACTAAACAATTTTTGAAAGACTACGCAGGTGCAGCAGCCGATTTCACAAAAGCCATCGAAGCGAATGACAAAAACGAAGAGGCATATTATTGGAGAGGCGTTTCGAGAACAGAAACAAAAGATGCCGCAGGTGCAATTGCCGATTTCACAAAAGTTGTTGAGTTAAATCCCAAAAACGCAAAAGCATTCTTCCTAAGAGGCAAACTTCAAGCAGACGCAAAGAAAAATAAAGAAGCAATTGAGGATTACAAAAAAGCAACACAAATCGATTCAACTTATTATGACGCATTTTATGCCTCAGCACAGTTGAAAAGAGCAGGAAAAGATTTTAAAGGTGCTGTCGAAGATTATTCTAAGGCATTGAAAATCAAGCAAGAATATACGTGTTATTATTACCGCGCAGACTGCAAAGAAAGTCTCAACGACCCAAACGGAGCAATCAACGATTACACCGAGACATTGAAAATTAAACCTGATTATCCAAATGCATTGTTAAAACGCGGAACAGTTTATTTTCAAAAGTTGAACAAAAAGAAAGAAGGTTGCGAGGATTGGAAAAAAGCAAAAGAACTCGGTAATAAACAAGCCGAAGGAATGTTGCAACAATATTGCAAGTAAATTTTTCTAAAAAATGAGTCAGATTTTAAAAAAAATTTGACTCATTTTGATTTTTAGAAATTGCGAAAGCAAAAAAAATTACCTCTCGATAAAAAGAGGTAACTTTTTGATTTTGTAGCGGAGACAGGACTCGAACCTATGACCTTTGGGTTATGAGCCCAACGAGCTACCACTGCTCCACTCCGCACTTTTCTTTTCTTAATTGCGGTGCAAAGATAAAACACTTATTCGGAATAAAAAAATGTTTTCGCAATTATTTTTGTTAATAAATGTTAAATCTTTCATTTTTCTCAAATTCGCACTAAATATCTCAATTTTTACCTTAAATTTTGCTAAAATCACTCGAATTTTTCATTTTTTCGAGATATTTTTTTTACTTTTCTCGAAAATTTCTCGAAAATTTTTCAAAAACTTCGAAATTTTTTCCGAAAATTGAAAAATATTGATGAAAATTTCTCTATTTTCCCGTTTTTTCGAGATATTTTTTTCATTTTTTTCGAAAATTTCTCAAAAATTTTTCAAAAAAATAGTCAATTTTTTCCGAAAATTGAAAAATATCAATGAATATTTCTCGAATTTTTCATTTTTTCGAGATATTTTTTTTACTTTTCTCGAAAAATATTTCTTAATTTACTCAAATTTTTCATTTTTTCGAGAGATTAAGAAAAAAATTACTCAATTTTTTCGTTTTTTGAGAAATGTTCCCGCGTTTCCCAAATCGAAATAACAGGAAATAGTTTCGCAAAAATCGTCATCAATAACAACGCAATAGCAACCGTTCCAATAGTTACCGCAATTTCAATGCCTGTTGGCGAATAAATTTCAAAATTTTCAGGCACATTTTGAATCGGCAAATGCGGATGCTGCATTGTCGGGACAACAATTAGATAGCGTTTAAAAAATGCACAAATCAAAACTATCAGGGAGATAAAAGTCAAGATTTTAGGTTTTCGCATTTTTTTGAAAATCAAAAGAATTGTCGGAATAATTAACCCAAAAATCTGCACCAACCAAAACATTATCGCAAATCTGCCTGCAAACAAATCGTGCAAGACGTGTGCTTCGTGAGAACGCATTTTATAAAACGGCACTAAATATTCGTTGATGTTAAAATACAAATAAAGCAACGAAGTTAAAACGAGTAATTTGCCCATTTTATCAAAATGTTTGTCGGTGAGATAATTTTTTAATTGAAAATTATTTCGAAAAAAATACATCGCAAGAATGACTATCGCACTTCCTGCGACAAAAGCACCTGACACAAAATATGGACCAAAAATCGTAGAATCCCATGCAGGACGCAATGTTGCCGCAAACAGCCAAGACGTAACGGTGTGAATCGCCAAGGCTACAGGCACAATTAAAATCGCTAAGATTTTAATTGCTTTGTGCAACAACATTCGTTGTTCGGGATTATTTTTCCAATTAAACGACAGGATTTTATATAAAAATTTTTGCCATTTCGGAATGTTGGTTAAATTTTTTCGCAAAATCGCAATATCGGGAAGTAAAGGCAAAAAGTAAAGTAAAAAACTTATCGCAATGTACGTTGTGATAACGGTAATATCCCAAACTATCGGAGACTGAATTCTGCCGTGAATGATTACGTTTAACAGTCTGTCGGGGCGTCCCATATCAAAAACGATGACTAAACCCGCACTCATTACAAAGGCAAGAGCAATGATTTCTGCAATTCGCGAAATTGGTTTGCTCCATTCTAAATCTAAGAGACTCAATACGGAACTTATCAACATTCCAACAAGACTGACTGCGACAAAGAAGACAAAATTGCCGATATACATTCCCCACGAGACAAAATCTCGCATTCCTGTTACTCCCAAGCCGTCTCGGAGTTGAATAAAATAACCGTAGAATGCAACCGATAATATCAAAAGTAAAAACAACAGCCAAATTTCGAGACCTTTGTGTTTTTGCAAAGGACGTAATAAATCTTTTTCAATTTCCATTTTCTCAATTTTTATTTCGCAAAAATAAAAAAAAAAATTAAATTTGTAAAAAATTTTTGAGAAATATGTCTGAATTATATCAAGGAATAAAATTTGATGTTCAATTTGTTGAAAATCAAGCGTTTAACGATGACCGTTTAACTGAATTAAAAAAATGGTGTAATATTTTTCATCAAAAAAATTTAGCACCATCTTATCCGAATGGTTCTTTCGGGAATTTGAGTTTTCGAGTGAAACCTCTTGAAAATCAATTTCTTATCACAGGAACGCAAATTGGTTTAAAAGAAAATCTTGCCGATGATAGTTTTGTGTTGGTTCATCATGTCAATTTTGAATCGAAAAAAGTGTTCGTCAGTGGAAATCGCAAACCTTCGTCAGAATCGATGTTGCATTTTGCTTTGTACAACGCAAGAAAAGATGTGAACGCAATTTTTCACGGTCATTCTCCTGACATTTTAGAGAATTCTGAACAACTTCATTTGCCGCAGACAAAAGATGAAAAACCTTACGGCACTATCGAGTTGGTCGAAAGTGCGTTGGAAATTGTAGAGAATCACAAATTTTTTGTGTTAAAAAATCATGGTTTTTTTTCACTTGCCGAAAATATGGAAAATTGCGGCAATGAAACTTTGCGAATTCTTGAACTTTGCCGAGAAATTAATTTCTAATTTTGCAAAAGTGGATTTTTTTTCAAAAATTCCAAATTATTTTTCGAAAAATGATAAAAAATTAAAATAAAATATTAATTTTGCAAAAAAAATTTATCAAAAAAAAAGTTTATGACTCTCATTCTCAAAGGTGCTGGACTCACAATAGAAGAGATTGTTCGAGTAGCACGTTACAACGAGCCTGTTGCTTTACATGCTGAATCTGTTGAAAAAATTCGCAAATGTAGAGCAATGTTAGAAAAGAAAATCGAAGCACATGAGATAATGTACGGTGTCAATACTGGAATCGGCGAGTTCTCGGAAGTCGTATTGAACGATGACCAGGTGCAAGATTTTCAACGTTATTTAATTTATAATCACGCAGCAGGAATCGGCGAGGCAGTGCCTGTGGAGCAAGTACGCGCTGCAATGGTGGCACGCATCAACGTTCACGCACACGGCAATTCGGGTTCAAGACTTGAGATAACACAGACTCTCGTCGATATGTTAAACAAAGGAGTAGCTCCTTTTGTTTGCAACAAAGGTTCTGTCGGTGCTTGCGGCGATTTAGCACCGATGTCGCAAATTGCTCTTTTATTATTAGGTGAAGGCAAAGCGTTTTACAACGGCGAATTGCTTGACGGCAAAGTAGCGATGGAAAAAGCAGGAATTTCTATTCCTGGACTTCACGCACGCGATGGTTTAGCAACAATTAACGGTTCAAATCTTTTAACAGCGATGAGTGCGTTATTTTTATACGACACAAATCGTTGGTTGAAACAGGCAGAAATTGCTTGTGCGATGTCCTTAGAAGCGTTGATGGCAAATATGAAGCCTTACGACTCAAAGATTCACGAGGTTCGCGGTTTTTCTGGTGCAGTTCGCAGTGCAAACGCAATTCGCAAAATGGTTACAGGCGGCGATTTAGCTGAGGGCAGACTCAAGTGTAAAGTTCAAGACGCCTATTCGATGCGTTCTACGCCGCAAGTTATTGGAGCAGCACACGATGCATTGCGTTGGGCGCGTTCGCAAGTTGAAATAGAGTTAAACGGTGTCGGCGATAACCCAATTTTCTTTCCCGAAGAAAATTTACAACTTTCAGGAGCAAACTTTCAAGGTTCCCCTGTTGCTGTTCCGATGGATATGGTTGGTTATTGCGTTACGATGGTAAGCGTTTTGTCCGAAAGACGAATGAATCGCTTGAATAATCCTGCGTTGAGTGTTGGTTTGCCTGCGTTTTTGACAAAAGGAGCAGGAATGTTTTCAGGTTTAATGTTGAGTCAATACACTGCGGATATGCAAATTGTTGAACAACGTATTTTATCTGTTCCTGCCTCGATTCAGTCGATTCCTGCTGCTGCTGACCAGGAAGACTTTGTTTCGATGGGAATGAATACTGCGTTAAAGAACAACCAAATTCTCGACAACGCTTACGGCATTCTCGGAATAGAAATGATGGCAGCTGCTCAGGCACTTGATTTTCGCAATTATCAATTTGGAAAAGGTACAACAAAAGCAAAAGAAATTGTTCGAAAATATGTCAAATTTCTCGACATTGACCGTCCTCTTTACAACGACCATAATGCGATGAAAAGTTTAATTAAGTCTTGTGAAATTTTAGAGGAAGTGGAAAAAGAAATTGGAACATTAGAATAGAACTTTTATTAAAATTTTTTTATTTGTCAGATTTTTCGAAATCTGACAAAATTTTTCCGAAAATTTTGTTTATTCGAAATATTGTCTTATTTTCGCTGCGAAAGTTTAAAAAAATTTGTAAAAACAAAAATTTTGTGCTGTTTAAACCTTGCAGCATTGTTAGCGGCGATTTTTACTGGTTGCGTCAAGTGAAAAATTATGTTATTATTGTCGCTGCGGACTGCACAGGTCACGGTATTCCTGGTGCGTTCATGTCGATGTTGGGTATTTCGTATCTCAACGAGTTGATTAACCGTTCGCGTTTCGACATTTTATTACTCGGCATAAAAGTGTAAAAAAAACCCACAACGCAAGTCGTGGGTTTTTTTTTGTAAATAAAATTAAACGTTTATTTTGCTATTTACAATTTCTAAGATTTCATTTTCAAATTTTATCGCAGCATTTTTTACTTCCTCTGCGTGAGATAAAATTTTATTCACAAAATCTTTGTCCTTGAGACTTGCTGAATTAATTTTCACATTCAAATACGCACCCAAAACCGCCGAACGCGCAGACAACGCACCAACACCTGCGTCAGAAACCGAATTTGGATTTCCAATTTCAGCCATTGCTTTCATAATTTCCATCGAGTCAAAAGACAATTTCATCACTTTAAACGGAACTTCTGCCGCATATTTCGTTGCTGTTTGAATCGCTTCTGTGCGTAAAGATTTCTCCTCATCGGTATTTTTGGGCATTCCAAACGCTTCCATAATTTTATTGAACGCATTTGTGTCTTCATCAACCAAGTTTAACAAATTTTCTTTGAGAATTTGTCCTTTCTCTGCCCAATTTGAAAATTCTTCCCATCTTTCGTCCCAACCTTGCTTGTGCGAAGAGAGATTTGCAACCATCGTTCCCAACGAAACACCTAACGCACCCAAATATGCCGCAATACTTCCGCCGCCTGGAGCAGGCGATTCGGAAGCGGTTTCGTTAGCAAATTCCTGCAAATTCATTTTTATCAACGGTTGTTTAGAATCGTCTTTTAAAATATACTCAATAATTTTTTCTTTGGGATTAAAAGGTTTAACATCGTTTAAACCCAACGATTTCACAGCAATTTTAATAATTTCCTCTTCAGAAATTCCGACAGAACGTTTTTGTTTGCGGAGAAAATATTTTCCTGCTTCTAAGATTGACGAAAGCGGAATTAAGCCGACTAACTCTGAACCTATAACGCGGACGCCACGCAATTCTGCACAACGACAAGTCTCTTCAAATGCTTTATGCACCGAAGTGACGGTTATGTCTGTTAAATTGATGGAAACTTGGGCGATTCCAAATTCTTTGATAAACCAACCGATGGCTTTCGTTTTTTTCAATGTTCCTGGAATGCGAATTTCGTTGCCGTTTTCGTCTTTTATTCCTTTGCCTTGTGCGTCAAGTTTTGGTCTTCCGTTTTCTCGAATGTCGAAAGCGATGGCATTTGCCCTTCGCGTTGAAGTGGTGTTTAAATTGACATTATACGCAACTAAAAAATTTCTTGCTCCAACGGCTGTTGCTCCCGTTTTGGGGACAAATGTTGCGGGACCAAAATCGGGTTTCCACTCTTGAGACTGAAGTTTTTGCGGCAAACCTTCGTATTCGCCGGCTCTGCAATTTGCTAAATTTTGTCTTTTCTCCTCAAAAGCGGCAAATTCGTAACAATAAACGGGATAATTTAATTCTTTGCCGACTCTTTCTGCGAGTTTTCTTGCGAAAACGACCACTTCCTCCATCGAAATATTCGAAATCGGAATCAACGGACAAACATCTGTTGCCCCAAAACGCGGATGCGCTCCTTTGTGTTTTGACATATCAATAACTTCGGTTGCTTTTTTCATTGCCAAAAAAGCCGCTTCACAAACCGCCTCAGGCTCACCGACAAAGGTTACCACAGTGCGATTTGTTGCCTCGCCGGGGTCAACATCCAAAAGGCGAACACCCGAAACAGATTCAATAACATCAGTAATTTGTTTAATGACAGATAAATTTCGTCCTTCACTAAAATTCGGCACACACTCAATTAATTGTTTCATATTTTTTTGAGAGAGTTAAAATTTTTATTCAATAATTATTCAGAAATAGTAATTTCTCCCGAAATCGAAGTGTTTAACATTTTGATTATCTCGTTTTGCGAAAGTTTTTGTCCCAAGAGAAACATTAATTTTGTAATTGCGGCTTCTGTCGTGATGTCGTAACCGCTGATTACCCCGATTCGCAGCAAGTCAACGCTTGTTTCGTACCTTCCCATATTTACACTTCCCGATTTGCATTGCGTAATATTCAAAATGATGATTCCTTTTTCGATGGATTTTTGCAAACACTCAATAAACCAAGCATCTGTCGGGGCATTTCCTGCACCGAAGGTCTCAAGAACAACGGCTTTTAAACCTTCTGAATTTAAAATGGCAGAGACAACTTCTTTTTTGATGCCGGGAAAAAGTTTTAAAATGGCAACATTGTTGTCCAATTCGGTGTGAATTGTTAATTTTTCTCTGTGCTTCGGAGAGTGAATAAACTCAAAATTATATTTTATATGAACCCCTGCCTCGGCAAGCAACGGATAATTAAACGAAGCAAAAGCATCAAAATTCTCAGCGTTTAACTTTGTCGTTCGATTTCCGCGATAAAGTTTAAACTCAAAATAAATACAAACTTCAGAAATAATTGGTCTTCCGTTTCGTCTTGTTGCTGCGACTTCGATGGCTGAAATTAAATTTTCTTTGCCGTCAGTGCGCAAAGTGCCGATGGGAAGTTGAGAACCTGTTAAAATAACGGGTTTATGTTGGTTTTCAAGCATAAAACTCAACGCCGAGGCAGTGTAAGACATTGTGTCTGTGCCGTGAAGAATGACAAAACCGTCATAAGAATCGTGATTTTTCTCAATAATTTTTGCCAATTCCACCCAAAATTCGGGACGAATGGCTGACGAGTCTACAGGTTTCTCAAACGAAATAGTCGAAATTTGGCAGTTAAACTTTTTTAATTCTGGCACTTGCTCCGAAATATGTGAAAAATCAAACGGCATAAGTGCTCCTGTTTCGTGATTCTCTATCATTCCGATGGTGCCGCCTGTGTAAATCAATAAAATTGAGGTTTGAGAATTATCTAATTTTTTCATTTTCAAGAGTT